>JBGSJY010000528.1:0-24199 GCA_041741515.1 Pirellulales bacterium
TCACCAGCTGCCCCGCCGCGATTGGTCCACTGATCGCTATCCCGCCTGCCTTCGGGCCCACCGTCTACGAGAGAACCTGCCATCATGGCCGCCAGCCCCCTGTTGCAACCGTTCGATCTTCACGGCCTCCCGCTCAAAAACCGCGTCGCCCTCGCCCCGCTCACCCGCGCCCGCGCCGGCAAAGAACGGATCCCGAACGACCTGATGGCCGAGTACTACGTCCAGCGTTCAGGCGCCGGTCTGATCGTTACCGAAGCGACGACCATCAGCCCGCAGGCCAACGGCTGGACCGAGTCCCCCGGCATTTACACCGACGAGCACGAAGCAGGCTGGCGTAAGGTTGTCGCCAAGGTCCACGACGCCGGCGGCGTGATCTTCAATCAGCTCTGGCACATGGGGCGTTCATCGCATTCGTCGTACCACGACGGCGCGCTCCCCGTCGCGCCATCCGCGATCAAGATCGAAGGCGATGTCTCGCGCACGCCGAGCGGCAAGCTCCCCTACGAGACGCCCCGCGCGCTGGAGACCGAAGAGATCCCCGGGATCGTCGCCGACTACCGCCGCGCCGCCGAGCGCGCCCGTGACGCGGGTTTCGATGGCGTCGAAGTCCACGCGGCGAACGGCTATCTCATCGATCAGTTCTTGCAGTCGAAGACCAGCCACCGCACCGACCAGTACGGCGGCTCGGTCGAGAATCGTCTGCGGTTCCTCGAAGAAGTCGTGACCGCCGTCACCCAGGTCTTCCCCGCGAATCGCGTTGGCGTTCGTCTCTCGCCCAACGGCATTTACAACGACATGGGATCGCCCGACTACCGTGAGCAGTTCACCGCCGCGGCGAAGCTGCTCGACCGCTTTGGCCTCGCTTACCTGCACGTCGTCGATGGCGTGGACCGCGGCGCGCACGACTTCGGCCCGCCGATGACGCTCGCCGATTTTCGTGAGGTGTTCAGCGGCCCGTTGATGGGCAACTCGGGCTACACGAAGGAGACCGCCGACGCCGCGATCGCCCGCGGGGACGCCGACCTGATCAGCTTCGGCCGGCCTTTCATCTCGACGCCCGACCTCGTCGAACGCTTCGCCAACGGCTGGCCCCTCAACCCGCCAGCGGATTTCCACGACTTCTACTCGCACGACGCGAAGGGCTACGTCGATTTCCCAACCTACGCCGAAGCCCAGCAAGTAGCGTGATCCATTAAATTAACCACGGAGACACGGAGAGCACGGAGGACGCACCGAGTTTAATTGCTGCTCTATGCCTTCCTCCGTGCCCTCCGTGTCTCCGTGGTTAAATCGTCTACCGCACTTGGATCGTCTCGACCCGCATCGAGCTGACCACCTGATAAAGGTCATCGCGGCGGTCTTGTAGCGGGCGGACGGTGCCGATGTCGCGCTGGATCGCCAGGTCGTTTAGGTCGAGCTCGGCGATGCACACCGACTCGTTGTTCGGTTCACCCTCGGCGAGGACGCCGTCTTTGGGGAACGAGAAATCGCACGGCGTACAGACGGCGGCTTGCCCGTAGGTAATCAAAAAACTGTTCACCTGTGGCAGGTTGCCGACGCAGCCGGCGAGCACCACGTAGATGACGTTCTCGATCGCGCGAGCCTGCGCGCAGTGACGAACGCGGTGGTAGCCCTTACGCTCGGTCGTCGCGAACGGCACGAACAGCACCTCGACGCCTTGCTTGGTGAGCAGCCGCGACAGCTCGGGGAACTCGATGTCGTAGCAAATGAGGATGCCGATGCGCCCGAGCGGCGTGTCGAACACCCGCAGCACGTCGCCGGGTTGCATGTCGTAGTAGTTGCGTTCGCTGGGCGTCATGTGCAGCTTGGGCTGCGTGTAGACCTCGCCGCTGGGCGTAAAGAGGTGCGCGACGTTGAGCAGGTCGCCTTCGTCGTCGAGCACCGGGTGCGACCCGGCGATGAAGTAGAGCCCGTGCTTCTGCGCCATCCGCTTGCACAGCTCGACATAGCGGTCGTGCATCTTGGCGATCTCGCGCACCGCTTCGTGCGTGTGCGTCTGCGACGGCAGCAGCGTGAACAACTGCACCGTGAATAGCTCTGGCAGCAACAAGAAGTGGCAGTGGAACTCCTTCGCGGTGTCGGCGAAGAACTCGACCTGCATCTCGAACTGCGCCCAGTCGGTGAGCTGACGCAGTTGATACTGACAAGCGCAGACGCGGATCTTGCGGACCATCCGGCGGATCGGCGCCCCCGCAATCAGCCGTCGCGCGGGATCGAACTCGGGGTTCGCCATCTCCAGGAACGTGGCGTAGTTCATGCTTTCGCCGTCGCGGAGGTAGCCGTAGTGGACGCCACGGACCTCGTAACCCGCTTTGAGATGAGCCGAGAGCGCCTGGTCACGGAGCACGCCCTGCTTGACGGCTTCGATGTACTGCATCGGCTTGAGGCGCTTGGCGTGCTCGGAGTAGCCCGGCAACCGTCCGCCCGCGACCATGCGCCGCAAGTTGAACCGCGTCAGCAGCGCCTTTCGTCGTTTGTAAAGCCGAGCGGCTAAGCCTTTGCCGCGCCAATCAGGGACGACCGCGATGTCGGCGCCGTAGAGCGTGTCACCCGCCGGGTCGTGCGTGCCGAAGGTGCCGACGCCCGTGATCTCGTCGTACGAGTGCCACGGCGATTCGTCGTCGAGGATCACGATCAGCGAGCTGGCGTAGCCGATGATCCGGCCGTCGATCTCGGCCAGGAACTGACCGTCGGGAAATGCGGCGAGCTGCATCCGCAGCTTCCGCTCGTCCATGTACGTCTCCTCCGCCATCCCGGGATAGCACTCGCGCTGGACGTCCACGAGAGTCGGAATATCACCCTCACGCCAGCGCCGGATCCGCACGGGGTCCTTGTCAGTGACGCTTTCGAAGGTGGATTCCGGGGTGTTGGCCATGAGGGGGTCGCGAAAGGCAGTGTGATCAGATGCAGCGAAACGGGCGCTAGCAAATCTGAATATCGGCAACCGTGGCAAACGGGGCAAGGCGAATCGGCGACAACGTCGTGTCGAGCCTCGCGCAGAGACGCGAAGCAAAAAAGAATTACCAATCTCCAAGCCCCAATTACCAATGAAGTGCTTCCGCATCGGGGCGCCACAAACGCCTGACGACTGCCTCACGACTGATTACTGCCCCCTGACCACTTCATTGGTCATTGGGGCTTGGTCATTGGTCATTTACGACCGCCCGCTTGACGCCCCTCACCGCGCTGCGTTACGTGTACATCGTTGCGCCGCACGCCGTTGGAGGAGGCTCGGATGCCCGAAGGGGACACTCTCTATCGCGTCGCCGCCGCCGTGCGGCCGGTGCTCGCCGGCCGGCGGATCGAGGCTGCTAGCAGCTCGGATCGGACAACCGTCGATCCGATCGACGCCGCGTCGCTCGTCGGCCATCTCGTCACGGAAGTCGACGCCCGCGGCAAGCACCTGATCATCTCGTTCGACGACGATCGCGTCGTGCATCTCCACCTCGGCATGGACGGGTCGGTACACGTCTACCCGCTCGGCGAGCCATGGCGCAAAAAGCCCTCCAGCGCCGCGCTGGCCGTCTCGACCGAAGAGCACACGATCGTCTGCTTCAGCCCAAAGCTGCTCGAGCTGGTAACGGTGACCCACCTCCGCCGCAACGGTTACCTGCAGCGGCTCGGGCCCGACCTGATGCGCGAAGGGGTCGATCTCGGCTCGGCGCTCGCGCGGATGCGGGTCCACGAAGTGTCGCCGATCGGCGAGGCGGTGATGAATCAGACGATCACCGCGGGGATCGGCAACGTCTACAAGAGCGAGACCCTCTTCGTCACCCGCATCAACCCGTGGACGCGGGTCGGCGAGCTGAGCGACGAACGGCTTCTCGACTACCTGCGCGAGTCGCACCGCCTGATGCGGATCAACCGCGGCCCGGGGCGGCGCGTGACCCGCTTCCGCGACGACGGCGGCCGCCACTGGGTCTACGGCCGCACGGGGCAACCCTGCTACGTCTGCGGCGCCCCGATCACCGTCCGCCGGCAAGGCGACGCAGGCCGCACCACGTTCTGGTGCGCGAAGTGCCAGCCAGCGGTCGCCACAATTTGAGCCGTCGGCGCTAGCCGCGGGTAGCGCCACGAGTTAGTTGGCGTTTCTGTGGGAGGCGTCTCCGACGCCGATTAGGGCATCATTCCGAGACGGTGTGGAGCGCGTAACCGGCGTCGGAGACGCCTCCTACAATGCCTAATGCGTTCGATTCACCTGCTTCATGGAGCTAGAATTACGAACGCCCCTCCCTGACCAAGGCCCTCGATCCATGCCGCTCCGCTGGCCCCTTCTGACACTCCTGCTCGTCGCTTCGGTCGGCGTGGCGCAAGAGCCCGAGCCGTCCGACGCCGACAAAGCCCGCGTCGCGCCGGCAGACACGAATAACTATAGCGGTCTCGCAATTCCGGAAGGCGTCCAGCCCAAACCGCCCACCAGCGAGTTCGCCCTTTACAACAAGCGAGTCGTCCGTGTCCTCGGCGAGATTGGCGACCACCGCATCGTGATGCTCCCCAGCGGCGTCGTCACCTCGGTTGCACGGGACGAGGCGGAGCCGAGCTCGGGCCCCTTTGTCGCCGCGACGCGCGACGAATTGATCGAACAGCTCAAGTCGGAGGGCTTCGACAAGTACAAGTTCGAGTCGGCCGGATACTACCTCTTCGTTTATGACTGCTCGGAGGCTTATTACCTGCACACGAAGTCGATCCTCGAGAGCATGCTTGCCGGCGTGGTGAAACAACTCGGCGCGTGGGGGCTGAAGCCGCAGCGGCCGGAGGCGCCGCTGGTGGTGATCATCACCCCCAACCGCAAGGCGTTCAACGCCATCATGGAGGTCCCCGCGGACTTCGCCGCGTACTACAACGGCGTCAGCAACCGGGTCGTGCTGTACGAGGACGACAAGCTCTTCGACGCGGCGCCGGAATTCGCGCTGAAGCAGGGCGCCTACGTCGTCGCCCACGAGGCGATCCACCAGCTGTTGCACAACACGGGCATCCAGCACAGGCTGTCCGACTGGCCGCAGTGGTTCAGCGAGGGGCTCCCCGAGTACTTCTGCCCGCTACGGGTGCAGTCGTCGCTCGCCCGCACCGGAGGCGACGAGTTGCCGGTACGCACGGTCAAGTGGAGCGAGGCGGGCATGGTCAACGATCTCCGCATGCACGATCTGCTGCGGACCCAGCCGGCCGACGGGGGACTGATCCGCACGACTGTTTCTGCGCCGAGCCTCAGCGCCCACGGCTATAGCGTGGCTTGGGGTCTGACGCATTACCTGATCGAGCGAAAGCCCGAAGAGTTCAAGGCGTACCTGGAAGACCGCCGCAAGTCGCCGGCCCTCTCCGCGATCGCCGCCGAGCCGTCCCGCGCGCCCGACCCGCTGTTCGTCAAGCACTTCGGAGACGACTTCGCCTCGCTCGAGAAAGAAGTCCAGCGGCACCTCACCAGCCGCAAGATGCAGTCGGCCTACAGCGACCCCTACGTCAACCAGACGCACTACGTCGTCAGCGTCACCTACAAGAAGGGCCGCGTCTACTACACGACCGCCGGCATCATGCTCTCGCCCGCCGGCGCGCGGGAGTGGACCACCAGCAAGAAAAAGTCCTTAGCCGAAGAAGGCATCGACGCCCATGTCGTCACGCGCGAATGCCGCACGGCCCGCGAGGCGGAGTTTCACATGCGGAAGATCATGAATTAAGAGTGAGGTCTCGCGCAGAGACGCGGAGACGCAGAGCTCTGAGTCTCACGCAAAGGCGCAAAGACGCAAAGAAGAAACCGAAGGCCGTTTGCTTTGCGCCTTCGCGCCTTTGCGTGAAACATCAGGCGTAACTAATCGAACTCTCTGCGTCGCTGCGCGAAACCTACCGCACGCCCGCCGGGTCGCGGAAGCGATAGCCCACGCCGCGGACCGTCTCCACCAGGTCGGCGTGGCCACCGAGTTTCTTGCGGAGCGCGCGCACGTGGACGTCGATCGTCCGTTCGAGCACCAGCGAGTCGCCGCCCAGGGCGGCGTCGATCAACTCGCTGCGGCTGAAGACGCGGCCCGGTTGGCGGATCAGCGCTTCCAAAAGGCCGAACTCGCTGGGCGTCAGGTCGAGAACTTCTTCGTTCGCCGTGACGCGGTGGCGTTCGCGGTCCACGAGGATGCCCTGGCTGACGAGGATATCGCCCGGCTGGGTGGGGCTCGCCAGCCGGCGGAGCAGAGCCTTGATCCGCTCTAGCAGCACCCGCACGCTGAAAGGCTTGGCGACGTAGTCATCGACTCCAACCGAGAAGCCCGCCACCTGATCGGTCTCCTCGCCTTTGGCGGTGAGCATCAGCACGAGCTGCTTTTTGGTGACCGGGTCGGCGCGGATGCGGCGGCAGATCTCGAGGCCATCGATGATCGGCAGCATCAGGTCGAGCACCACGAGGTCAGGCGAACGAAGTTTCGACTGGTTGAGGCCGTCCTGCCCGTCGTACGCGACGTAGGTGTCGTACCCCTCCTGGCGGAGGTTGTATTCGAGCACGTCGGCGAGGGAGCGATCGTCCTCGACAACCAGGATTTTTGCTTTGGCCATCGTTCGATCGGCGGGTCGCAGAGCGGTAGCGGTGGGGTAGGCAGTGACCACGGAAGCCTCGATGACAAAGGTGGGCGGGCGTTGGGGCCCCTACTCGGCGGGTGGCTGCTGAGGAACGAGGGGACTGGGGTCCCGCCGGTGGCGGGCGATCTCGCCCTCCACCAGGTAGATCACGTCTTCGGCGATGTTGGTCGCGTGGTCGCCGATCCGCTCGATGTGACGCGACGCGCTAAACAGGTGCAGCGCGGGCTCCACCAGGTGGGGCGAGTCGCGGATGATTTCATAGACGCGGTCGATGACGCGGCGGTTGAGGTTGTCGATTTCGTCGTCTTGCCGTCGGACGCGTCGCGCGGCCGTGGCGTCCAGTTCGACAAAGGCGTCCAGCGCGTCACGCACCATCGCGATCGCCGCTTCGGCCATCCGTTCGAGGTAGCCGGGGAGCGGCAGCTCGGGAAAAGCGGCGATGGCCTCGGTTCGCTCACCGACGTTGACCGCCAGGTCAGCGATCCGTTCGAGATCGGCGTTGGTCTTGAGCACCGTGGCGACGCGTCGCAGATCGACCGCCACGGGCTGGTGGAGCGCGAGGATCTTCAGGCACTCTTCCTCGATCAGCACCTCGCGGCGATTGATCTCCGGCTCGCGTGCCTGCAGCTCCTCGGCGAGGCCAATCCGCTTTTCGCAGAGCCCTTTGCAGGCCATGCGGATCATCTCCTCAACGAGGGCCGACTGCGCAAGCAAGTCTTGTTCGAGGGCGTCGAGGTCGCGTTCTAGGTGGATGGACATGTGGGGCGGGCAGCGGGCAGCGGGCAGAGGGCAGCAGGCAGTAATGGGGATGATTGCAAAGACGGCGCTTTAGCGAGCCTGCCTGCTGCCCGCTGCCGTCTGCCCGCTCCTAACCAAACCTTCCCGTGATGTAATCCTCGGTCTGCCGCTTCTTCGGGTTGGTGAAGAGGTCCGTGGTGGGGCCGGCTTCGATCAGTTTGCCCTCGAAGAAGAAGGCGGTCTGGTCGCTGACGCGTGCGGCCTGCTGCATGTTGTGCGTGACGATGACGATCGTGTACTGCTCCTTCAACTCGAAGATCAGGTCTTCGATCCGCGACGTGCTCGCCGGGTCCAGTGCGCTGGCGGGCTCGTCCATCAGCAGCACCTGCGGCTCGGTCGCCAGCGCGCGGGCGATACAGAGCCGCTGCTGTTGGCCGCCGGAGAGGGCGAGCGCCGAATCCTCCAGGCGATCCTTCACCTCGTCCCACAACGCGGCGTGACTGAGGCAGCGCTCGGTGATCTCGTACAGGCGGGCCTTGTTCCGCTCGCCGGCGACACGCGGGCCGTAGGCGACGTTCTCGAAGATCGACTTCGGGAAAGGATTCGACTTCTGAAACACCATCCCCACGCGCTTCCGCAGCTCGACGACATCGACGCGCGGCGCGTAGATGTCCTGGCCGTCGAGCGTCAACGAGCCTTTGACGCGGGCCTCGTCGATCATGTCGTTCATGCGGTTCATGCACCGCAAGAGCGTGCTCTTGCCGCAGCCCGACGGGCCGATGAACGCCGTCACGCACTTCTCGGGCACCACAACGTCGATGCCGAAGAGCGCTTGCTTGGGACCGTAGAAAAAATCAACGTCCGAGACGTTAATCTTGGTGGGCGCGTCGGCCAACTCGTCGGCCGAGCGGCTGGGACGCATCGGGTCGATCGCCGGCGCTTTAAGCGTCGGCTTGGGGCGCCGGACGGCGACGGTTTCGGGCATCGCTTGCGAGGGGGTTGGTTGGTCTTCAGCCATCGGCGTTGGGTTTACCACTTGATCCGTCGGCCGTACTTGGCGCGAACGAGCACCGCGCCCGTGTTCAGCACAATCAGGACTGCGAGCAGCACGACGATCGCCGCCGAAGCCAGCCCGTGAAACTCTTTCTGCGGCTTTTCAGCCCAGGTAAAGATCTGTAGCGGCATCGCCGTGAACTCGTCGTTTAGCGACTGCGGCACAAACGCCACGAAGGCCACCGCGCCAATCAGCACCAGCGGCGCCGCTTCGCCTAGCGCGCGGGCGATCGCCAGGATGACGCCCGTCATCACGCCCGGCAGCGACGCCGGCAGCACCTGGCGCCAAACGGTCTGCCAACGCGTCGCGCCCAGGGCGTACGATGCTTGGCGGATTGTGCTCGGCACCGCTCGCAGAGCTTCTTGGGTCGAGAGAATCACGATCGGCAGCACTACCAACGACAGCGTCAACGCGCCGGCGATGACGCTCCGTTCTAACGCCATCCCCCGAACAAAGAGGCCCAGACCGAGAATGCCGTAGACAATGGACGGGACGCCGGCGAGGTTCGAGATGTTGAGCTGGACGAGCTTCTTCCACCAACTCGACGCAACGTACTCTTCCAGATAGATAGCTGCGCCGACGCCGGTCGGGATCGAGAACAACGCCGTCAAGCCGATCAACCACAGGCTCCCCATCAGCGCCGGCAGGATGCCAGCCTTCTCGGGGTATCGCGATGCGTACGATGTGAGTAGCGTCCAGCTCAGCCACGGCAGCCCGTTCATCAGCACGTCAACCAGCAGCCACACCAGCGCTGCGATACACACTGAGGTGGACACGGCGCACATCCACCCGAACAGCTTCGACCCGAAATAGCTGCGCTTCGCTTCGAGCGAATTGGGATCGACCTGCGGGCTCATTCGTATTGCTCCCGCATGCGGTTGAGGACCCACTGGGCGACGAGGTTGATCGCCATCGTAATGCAGAAAAGCGCCAGGCCCACAGCGAAAATCGTGCGGTACTCGAGCGAACCGGCAGGGGTGTCGCCCTTGCTGATTTGCACGATGAAAGCGGTCATCGTTTGGACGGGTTCCAGCCAATTGAGGGTCAAGTTTGGCGTCGCGCCGGCAGCGAGCGAAACAGCCATTGTCTCGCCGATAGCCCGCGAAATCGCCAACAGGAACGAAGCCATGATGCCCGACAGCGCCGCGGGGACGACAACCTTCACGGTCACGTCGTACTTCGTCGCGCCGAGCGCGAACGCCGCCGAACGAAGGTCGCGCGGAACGCTCCGCAGCACATCTTCGCTGAGCGAGATAATCGTCGGCAGGATCATTAAGCCCACGACGATGCTTGCCGATAGAGCGTTGTAGATGCTGTCCGATTGAAAGATCGCTCGCACGATTGGCGACACCGTTGTCACCGCGAGCACCCCGTACACGACCGACGGGATTCCCGCGAGCACCTCGAGCAGCGGTTTGACGACCTCGCGCACCGGGCGGGGGGCGTACTCGCTGAGATAGATCGCGGCCCCGAGGCCCAGCGGCGCGGCGATCAGGATCGCGCCGCCGGTCACCAGCAGCGTGCCGCAGAACAAGGGCAGGATGCCGAAGTGTTGAGGCTTGATCAGCGGCGACCACTCGGTCCCGAAGAGGAACTCGATCGGCGACACCTGGCGGAAGAACTGCAGCGATTCAAACAGCAGAACACAGACGATGCCGACGGTCGTCAGCACCGATACGCCCGCACACGCCGCAAGAAAGATGTGAATAACCGTCTCCCAACCACGACGCCCGACGCGGGTGCCGGCCGGCGCCCCCAGCGCCGCGGGTTGCTGCGGGCCTAACGCCGGCGGACCGAACGAGGGAGCGGCGGTATTCGGTGCCGTCGGCATAGGGTAGTTGGGCGTGGTCTCTGGGACTACTCTGCTGGCTTGTTTGCCGGCTTGGCGGCTTCGAGGCGATTCTGATTCTCTGCCGCGACCTCCTCGGAGACGGGCACGTAACCGACTTCCTCCGACATCTCACCGGCCTGCTTGAGGTAGAACTCGACGAACTCCAGCCCCTCGGGCTCGGCGAGCAGGTCGTTGCGGACGTAGAGGTACAGCGGTCGGGAAAGCGGGGCGTACGCGTTTGTGCGGATCGTATCGATGCTCGGCTGGACTGCTTCGGCTTCGCCATCCGCGACGCCCAAGAGCTTGAGCTTGTCCGCGTTCTCGGCGTAGTAGGCGAAACCAAAGTAACCCAGTGAGTACTTATCCTCGGCGACGCCGGTCACCAGGACGTTGTCGTCTTCGCTGGAGGCGAAGTCGCTGCGGCAGGACTTCGACTCGCCGACGATCACCTCGGTGAAGTAGTCGAAGGTCCCCGAGTCGGTGCCCGGGCCATAGAGCTTGATCTCTTCGTCGGGCCACTCGGGGTTGAGCTCGTTCCACTTCATGACCGGCGAGTCGTCCAGCGGCCGCCAGATCGACGCTAATTGCTTGACGGTGAGCGAATCGCACCAGTCGTTGGCGGGGTTCACGACAATCGCGATCCCGTCGAAAGCAACCGAAAGCTCGGTGTAGGGGACCTTGGCCTCTTCGAGAGCTTCGACTTCTTCGGGCTTAATGGCGCGCGAGGCGTCGCAGATGTCGATCTCGCCGGCCGTGAACTTCTTGAAGCCGCCGCCCGTGCCCGACAGTCCGACCGTTACGCGGATATCGGGCCGCTCTTCGCGGAACTCTTCGGCGATTGCTTCGCTGATCGGGAAGACGGTGCTTGAGCCATCAATTTTGATGCTCTCCTGGCGGCCACAGCCGACCAGCAGCGGTAGTGCCGCTAATGCTGTGGCATAAAGCCGCCCGCCCCCTACGCTTGACTTCGTCACTAGAGACTCGCCCTCGTTCCGAGAGAGTTATCCTTACCTGGCGGACGTCGTGTGCCGCGTCCTTTGGGGATCAGCGTAGGGGGCGATTGTGAAGACAGTATTAAGAAATCGTGAACTGCTCGCGGGGGCGGCGGGGAGGCCCGCCCCTAACCATGCCGGCGCCCGCGGTCTATCGTTCCCAGCGCCGCGGAAGTTGGACCGTCTAACAACCCGCCCAATCTACCAGGCCGATTCAGCCCTCGGGCCTTGACGGGGGTTACTTGCGTCGTCACCACCATCCCCCACCGCAGGGGCAAAGCCGCCCCTTTGCCGCGAAATCCCAGCTCACGATGGCTGACTCGTCCTTGCCAAAGCCGCTAGTCCAGCTCCGAGGCGTGGGGAAGTCGTTCCCGGGGGGGACGAGTGCCTTGGCGGAGTTGAATCTCGATGTTCATCAGGGAGAATTCGTCTCGCTCGTAGGCCCCTCGGGGTGCGGCAAGAGCACTGCCCTGCGACTAGTGGCCGGCCTCTCTCAACCGACCGCGGGGGAGATTGCCTGGGCGCCCGACGCCCGGGGCAGCAGCGACGTGGCGTTCGTCTTCCAAGAGCCGACACTCCTGCCCTGGTCGCGGGTATGGGAGAACGTCTACCTCCCGCTGCGGCTGCGAGGCGAGACACGCAGCGCCGCCCGTGACCGCGTCGACGGCGCTTTGTCGCTGGTGGGCCTCGGCGATTTTCACCACGCTTACCCGCGTGAGCTCTCCGGCGGAATGAAGATGCGCGTCGCGATCGCTCGGGCGCTGGTGACGCGGCCGCGGGTCCTGCTGATGGACGAGCCGTTCGCCGCACTCGACGAAATCACGCGTTCGCGGCTCAACGACGACCTCCTGCGACTGTGGGCCGAGCAGGGCTGGACCGTGCTGTTCGTCACCCACAGCGTCTATGAGTCGGTCTTTCTGTCGCAACGGGTGGTCGTGATGGCCGCCCGCCCGGGCCGGATCATCGACGAAACTCAGATCCCCGCGGCTTATCCGCGGCAGGAGGCGTTCCGGCGCACCAGCGACTACGCCGCCGCTTGCGAGCGTGTGTCGGAGGCATTGCGGCAAGCGGTTGGCGAGACCGACGACTGACGGCATGGCAATTGCCTTGAGGACTTTCACCCCCCTTGTCCTCACCGGAGCCCCAGCCATGTCCTCATCCGCCAACAACGCGGGCAACCTTGGGTTGAACAACGATGTTCTTCCTGCCTCGCTCATGGCCGCCGCCTTGCTGGGCGTCGCAATCTTCGCCTCGGCATTGGCAGCTCAGCAACCAGACCGGTCAAACGCCAATCAGAAGTCGCCGGAACCCGTGATCAATAACGCCGACAAAGCGGCGATCCAGAGCGAAGTCGAGGCGCCGATCTACGGCCTGACCTTGGAAAAAGGCGACGACGGGAGAGTCGTGGTCGCAGCGGTGGAGCCCGATTCACGCCCGTGGAAAGCGGGCTTCCGAGAGGGGGACTATTTGGTCGCCGTCGGAGAGACCCAGGGACTTAGCTACGACAAGTTCCTCGAACATCTCCGCGACGTTGCCACCGCTAGCTACGAAGGCGACTCCTTCGCCGTGGCGATTCTGCGAGACGGTCAACGTCAAGTAATCGAGGTCCCGGGCGCGGGGCGTTCGCCGGATGACCTCAGGAAGCTCCAAACGAAATCGGAGAAGGCCATCGAAGAGAAGTTGGAGCCCGACGACTCCGCCGCCATGCCCCGCGATAAGTACGCCCGGCAGTCCGTAGCTACCGCTGATATCGAAGAGTACTTGAAGCTAGCCCAGTTAGCCCAAGAGAAAGAGCTGTCGGCGCGCGATCAGCGTCGCTTTGGCGAGTTGGCCACGGTTGTGGTCGGCGGCGGTTATGGGTGGGGTGGGGTGGGTGGCGTTGGTGGGTTCGGGCCCCCGTCCGGAACGACCACCGTTTCCCCGGGCCCCTCGGCGGGATCGAACTGGTACCGAGCCGGCGCCAACGGGCAGCCCGTCGATGCTTTCGAGGGGTCCACGGCAGCCAGCACCGGCGCGCAGCCACCGGAGACAGGCATTGGCACCGGCGACGCCGCCGGCGCCGGGACGTCCGGCACAGGAATAGGCGACGGTCAGCCGGCCCAGGGAGCACCGCAATCGTCCCGACTCGGCGCGGAGATGCGTCGTCTGCGAGAGATGCAGGCCGCCGGTGACCAACTTACCCCGGATCAGACGCAGCGGCTTAACGCGCTGACGCAGCTATCCCAATTCGCCAACACGCAACCCGGCGGTCTCAATTCGTCGCTGAACTCCGCCCAGAATCCCCAGCTGGGACAGATGTCTCCGCAGCAGATGCAAACCCTGCAGCGAGCCGCCCAATCGGGGCAGTTGAACCCGGCCCAGCGGCAGAGCCTTTTGCAGATGCAACGCAGGCAGTTGATGTCGGAATTCGCCAGATCGGCGCCGGGCGCCAACCGCAACATGCCTGCCGTTCCGCAACGGGGCCTCAACAATCGGAACCTGAACAATCCCGGGCTCAACAACCCTGGTCTCAACACGCCGGGAGTCGGCGGCTCGCCAGGGGGCGTACCGGGCGCGGCTGGTGTCGGCGCTAGCGGGGCGGGCTCTGCCGGGACGGGCGCAGGCGTCGGTACGGGGGGCTCGGGAGTCGGCGTTCAGGGCGCCGGCAGTGGTATCGGTGACGCCAACTAGGGGGATTGTCTCCCCCGGGCGTGCGGTTAATCCCGCACGGCAGGGAAGGAATCCGACAATTCCGGGAAGATAATTCTCCCATTTCTTGCCGGAGTCGCTAATCTTAGGGCTTGTGCGGTTCAGCAACCGAGCTTAGGCGCTCGAGAACTGTTGGCCGCTCTTTTTTTTAAGGTTTTTTGAGAACTGTAATGGCTGAAGGCACGATCAAGCGGCTGACTGACAAGGGTTTCGGTTTCATCGACACCGGCTCGGGCAAGGACATTTTCTTCCACCACTCGAATGTGGAAGGCGTGGCCTACGATGACCTCCGCGAAGGACAGCGGGTTTCCTACGAGTCGGGCCAGGGCCCGAAGGGTCCTCGCGCGGAGCACGTTCGCGTTCTCTAAGAACCCCCGTTCTTTCAGGACCGAGCGAAGAAACGCACACCAATCGAAAAGCCGCCCCGGCGCCATCAGGCCCGGGGCGGCTTTTTTTCTGCCTGGTTGTCTAAGAGTGATGCCGTCGGGATGGAACACAACGCCCCCGCCGCGGCTGGCGCCGTCCGGCAGTTCTCCCAAAACTTGGGCAACAGTTCCGGCAGCCGCATCCAGTGATCGACGTGCGACACGTCCGCGCTGGCGTGGTTGACGATCTTCACGACGCCGTCCGCAACGACTACCGGCAACGGTCGGCAGCCGATCCGCCGACGGAGGTCGGGCGTCATCCGCAGGATGCGGTCGCGCGGCGAGTAGACGTTGACGAGCGTGCCGTGGATGCCGCGCACGCACTGCTCCCAGTCGGCCGCGTCGAGGTCCGCGGCGCCAGCGAGCAGCACCACATCGTTCACGGTCAGGTCCGCCGCGTGCGCGCCGCGGAGTGTCTGGTGGACGACGCGGGCCCCCAGCGAGTGGCCGATCAAGTTCACGGGCCGCCCTTCGGCGATCTCGGCAATCAGCGACGGCAACTCGCGGCCCACCTGCTCGGCGCGGCGTTCCATCATCTTGAACTGCGCGGCCTCGTGCAGGCCGATAACGCCTGCGTCGATCAGCAGCGACATCGGCGAGAGCGCGTAGCGGATGCGCCCCGCCTTGTAGGCCACCCTCAGGCCCGCGACGGTCGCCGAGTCGCTCCATCTCCCCGCCATCCAGCGCAACAGATAGCTCGCCCCGGTGACTCCCGTCCGTTGCACCCGCAGCCGCGCCGCCTCAACCTCGGCCGGCGACCCCATCGAGCGGTAGCCGTGAACAAAGATGTTGACCCGCGAAGCGCTCGTCTGCTCGGGGTCAACGGCGATCAGGGCAGGAGCGGGCATGCAAAGAAATAAGGGGACACGGATAAACACGGATTAATGGGATGAACGCAGATGACTCTTAGTCTATCCGCGATCCTCCGATTAATCCGCGTCCATCCGGGTCCCATTCTTAGGCCTACCCGAGCGCCATCATCGGCTCGTCGTCAGATTTTGGCGCCGACGCCATCTTCTCGAGCCAGGGATCGAGGTCGGCGAAGAGCGCCGGCATTTCGGGGCTGAACATCTTGCCCACCAGCAGGTCGGTCAGCGGGCCGCCGTGGTGGGGGTACTCTTGTACGAACTTGCCGACGCGGAAGTTGCCCGAGTAGAACGAGTTCACCAGCTTGCGGACCCACTTGGTCCCTTCGGCGAAGGTCGGCGCCCACGCGCCGAGCCGCTCGGCCGAGAGGTCACCGCTCCGCAGGGCGTCGATGACGCTCTCGCTCGCCATGTCGGCCGACTTGACCGCGAAGTAGACGCCCGACGAGTAAACCGGGTCGATGAAGCCCCAGGCGTCGCCGACCAGCACCCAGCCGTTACCGGCGGCTTGCTTGGTGGTGTAGGAAAACTCCTTAGCGACGGCGAGGTCGTCGAGCGCTTCGGCGCCTTCGAGGTAGCCGCCGAGCACGGGGCAGTTGGCGATCTCTTCGTTGAGGACCTCCTCGGGCGCGCCGCGGCCCTTCAGCAGGTAATCGTTGTCCCCGACCACGCCGACGCTGACGATGTCGTTCGACTGCGGGATGTACCAAAACCAGCACTTCTCGTCGCGGGTGTGCATGATGAGGGTCTTCACGCCTCCGCCAGACTCGTCACGCTTGGCGCCGCGGTAATGCCGCCAGATCGCCGCCTTCCGCAAGTGGCCGTTCATCTCCTTCAGAGCGAAGCGGTTGGCGATCAGCGACGATTGGCCCGTGGCGTCCACGACGACGCGACTCGCGATCGTCCGCTCGCCGTCGGCGGCGCGCACCCGCACGCCGGTAGCCCGCGCCGTGGCGGCGTCGTCACCATCGAACAAGACCTCCAGCACCCGAGTCTGGTCGTGGCACTCGGCGCCCAGCTCCTTCGCGTTGTCGAACAGCATCTGATCGAACTGGGGCCGCTCGACGTGCCAGGTCTCGCTGGAGGGGTGGTCGAAGTGATTGCGGAAGAAGAACGGCTTCGACTCGTGGCCGGTCGAGTTGACGAACTGCACTCCGACCTTCTTGGCGCAGCGGCTAGCGACGAGCTTGTCGAGCACGCCGAGCTTCTCGAACGTCCAGTAGGTCTCCGGCATCAAGGACTCGCCGACGTGGCGCCGCGGCATCCGCTCGCGCTCGACCAGAAGCGTGGAAAACCCCTCCTTCGCCACCAGCGCCGCCGCCGTACAGCCAGCCGGCCCGCCGCCAAGGACAATGCAATCGTAGGAACTAGATGCTGGGCTCATAGATTTTGAACCACAAAGGAACGAAGGAACAAAGTTTCTATCGACGCGATGCGCTACTTCTTTTGTTTTCCTTCGTTTCTTTGTTCCTTAGTGGTTAGCTCTTTTAGGGTCGGACGATTTCTAGGAGTTCGACGGCGGGGCGGCCTTCCACCAGGATCCGGGCGCTGCGGCCGTAGGTGGTGGTTCCGGGGTCGTAGCCCAGCTCGCGGGCGAGCTGCGGGCCCATTTTGATGCGCCAGAGGGCGAGCAGCTCGACTTCCCGCAACAATTCCGCTCTTATGAGGATACGCCCCAGCGGCGTTTCGCCCACCTCGATCTCGCGGCGAACTTCCGCGGGCAGGCCCGTCAGGTCGATCCGCATGATCCCCGACTGCACCACCCGGCCGTCCGTTCGCCGTGATAGCAGGCTGTGCCGGGCGTAGCGGTTGGGCTCGCGGACCTCGCCCTCGACACGGACATCGACCAGCGACTGGTGCCAGGCCTCGAGGGTAATCGTCATGTGGCCCGAGTGGGCCAGCAGCGTCAGATAATCGCCCGGTAGGTCGCTCTCGCCAACTGGCAGAATCAGGCCCAGCTCGGTCAGAGGGTCAAAGAACGCCTGCGCCAGCGCCAGGGCGTCCGGGGCGTGGACGAAACTCGACTGGAGGGTGAGCATCCCTGGATTAGCCCCCGCCACTCCGCAGCGGGCAAGCGGGGCAAACGGGCAGGCGTTAGCTGACTCACCGTCAGCTCTCGCAGCGGGCGGCAAGCAAACTATTCAGGGTAGGTAAGAAGAGCCCGCGAATAGCGCGAATGAACGCGAATTACCTTCTCCATTCGCGTTTATTTGCGATATTTGCGGGTAAAAACCGGATCTCGGAAAGGCTTCCCGTCACCGCTGCGGCTGCCAGGTGATGACGCCCTCGTCGGGGCTGGACGCCGTTGCGTAGAGCCGCTTGGGGATGCGGCCCGCCAGGTAGCTGTCGCGGCCCGCTTCGCACGCGGCCTTCATGGCGCCGGCCATCCGCACCGGGTCCTTGGCGTGGGCGATCGCCGTATTGAGCAGCACGCCATCGACGCCCAGCTCCATCGCCGCGGCCACGTCGCTCGCGGCGCCGACGCCCGCGTCGATGATCACCGGGTAGTTCGGGTCCTCTTCCTTGAGGTATTCCAGGCAGATCTTGATGCTGTTGGCGTTGAGAACCCCCTGGCCGCTGCCGATCGGGCTGCCCGCCGGCATCACGCTCACGGCGCCGGCGTTCTTGAGCCGCTTGGCGACCACCGGGTCGTCGCTCGTGTAGACGAGCACGTCGAACCCGTCGGCGACGAGTTGCTCGGTCGCTTTCACGGTCTCGACCGGATCGGGGAGCAGCGTCCGTTTGTCGGCGAGGCATTCGAGCTTCACCCAGTCCGCGCCGGGGTTACCGAGGTCGCTGAGGATCTCCCGCCCCAATCGCGCGACGCGCACCGCGTCTTCGGCGTTGAAGCAGCCCGCCGTGTTGGGAAGGATCGTGTAGCGCGAGGTGTCAATAAAATCGAGCAGGTTCCGCCCCTCCGCATCGATGAGTCGCTCACGCCGCACCGCCACCGTGATGCAGTCGCACCCCGACCGATCGAGCGCCTCGGCCATCAGCGCGTAGGTGGCGTACTTACCGGTGCCGACGATCAAACGGCTGGAGAGGGTGTGGGCGCCGACGCGGAAGGAGGACATGGGAAAGGGGAAAGGCGAAAGTGGAAAGGCGAAAGGGGAAAGCCAAGCAGCTAGGGAATCATCGCATTCCACGGGGGTCGTTAACAGCGCCCCAACGAATGCAATCAATATCCTTCACTTTCCCCTTTCCGCATTCCCCTTTCGCGTCAGCCTCCTCCCACCAGCGTCACCACCTCAACTCGGTCGCCTTCCGCTAACTCGGTCGTGGCGTGGGCGACGCGCGGGATGACGTCGAGGTTCCGCTCGACGGCCACTCCCTTCATGCGGACCTCAAGTAGCTCCAAGAGCTGCGCGACCGTCACCCCTTCGGGCACGTCGCGTTGCTCGCCGTTGAGATGGATTTTCATATAGCAGGCAGCGGGCAGCAGGCAGAGTGCGGCAAGCTTAACTGCCTGCTGCACTCTGCCGTCTGCCCGCTTTTCTCATTGATCCCGGACAAACTCGTTCCGCAGGCTTGCTTTGGCGAGCGGGATGAACGTGCTCATTTGGGGCTTGCCGGCGGTTTGGTTCGCTCGGTTGTAGGGGATGCCGTAGGCGACGAGTTGACCACTAGTGGCTTCGACGACGTACAGGATGCACTGCGCGAGGCGGTTGGCGCCGCGGGCCTGCTGGTCACGGGCCATGCCGGTCACCATCAGGTACTTGGGGTTCTGTACGGCGGCCGTGTTGAAGTCGTTGGCGATGTTGTACTTGTAGTACGCGTTGAAGCCGCCGCCGCGATTGCTAACGACGGTCGCCTTGAGGTCGCCGGTGAGAAAATCGAGGAAGAAGAGTCCCTCGGTGCCGTCCTCAACGATCCCCGTGGCGATCACGAAGTTGTCATGAGCGGCGGTGGCCGTGGCGTGCGCCTCCAGCGGCGGCAGGGTGAAGACGGGCCCGCTGTCGCGTGTCGCGAGCACGCCGGCAGCGACGCCAACGGCGAGGCACGCGACCGTGACGAGCCAGAGATTCGGGGAGGCCTTCATCCTGCGGGGCTCCAAAGGGGGGAGGTTGCTACCACGATCGTACCCCCAGCATGGCGGTGGGAACAAGCGGAACGCCGAGCGAACTCTCTCGCAATGACCAAGCCCCAATGACCAATGAGGAGCTACCGCTCCCAGCTCTTACTGACATCTGATGCCTGACTCCTGACCAACTGCATTGGTCATTGGGGCTTGATCATTGGTCATTCGCCCTAGGCGCTAGCGGTTGTTGCTGCCGGCAAAACGCCAGACGTAGTACAGCAGGATCATGACCGACTGCATCGTGGCGGCGACGTAGGTCCACGCCGCGGCGTTCAGCACGCTGTTGACGTGCGACATCTCCTCCGGCGGGACGATGCCGTAGCTCACCAGCTGCGCCTTCGCACGGTTGCTGGCGTCGAACTCGACCGGCAGGTTGATGAGCTGGAAGAAGACGACGGCCGAAAACGCGGCGATACCGGCCCACAGCAAGGCAGGGAAGCTGAGCATCGCCCCGCCGATGATCATTAGGAAGCCGAACCCGCTGCCGAAATTGGCGACTGGGACGGCCAGATTGCGGATCGTCAGCGGGGCGTAGTTCTTGGCGTGCTGCAGGGCGTGGCCCGCCTCGTGGGCGGCGATGCCCACCGCGGCCATCGTCCGCTGGCCGTAGACGCCCTCGCTGAGGCGGAGCACCCGGTGGCTGGGATCGTAATGGTCGGTCATCTGGCCGGCGATCGGCTCGATGGCGACGTTCTGCAATCCGGCCGAGTCGAGCAGGTGGCGGGCCGCCGCGGCGCCGGTCAGCCGCGCAGGGACCTGCGATGCAGCGGCGTACGCCCCCTTGGTGCGAGCCTGCGCCCATAGCGCCAGCAAGAAAGCCGGGGCGATGAACACGAAGTACATCGGGTCGAAGTGGATCATGGCAGTGTTGGGAGGAAGGTCAGCCCCCGCGACTTGGCGGAGGATGCAGGTAGTACGTTAGGCCGCTGGCGCCGGTTCGCTCGCCGGCGGATCGACGGATCCATCGGGCGGGGGCGGATTGGGGGTTTCGCTCTCCGGCGGGGAATCTTGCCGGGTCGCTGGCGGTGGCGGGACGACTTTCGGCAAAACGGGCGTCAGTTGCAGGTGTGGCAGGAGTTGCATGAGCTGCTGCAACAGCATGCCCTGCTGGGGCGCCATCGACACCACCGGCAGGCCGCGTTGCGAGATGCCCAAGGCGTCGATCTGGTTTGCCACGATATGGCCGTTGCCGATCCCGGCCAGGTCGAATCGCAATTCGCTGCCGGTGACCGCGGCGGCGGGGCGTCCTTCGCTGTCCACCAGCAGGAGCTGCTCACAGATGATCTGCTTCGCTTGCGTCTGTTTGGCCAGTTTGTCGCGCAGCGCCGATCCCAACGCAAGGAAGAGCAGCGGGTAGACGATCCAGCGTTCGCGGTCGGTCACGGCGTGGCCTCTTTCTCGGGAGCGGGGGGCGCGATGTGGCCGGGACGACGGAAGAGCAGCCGCCCGAACCGCCGATCGGCGTTCTGCTCGCGGAGCACGAAGCCCTCGCCGTCCACGGGGCGGAGGACCTCGAGGTCGAACCGGCGAGTTTCGAACGTCATCTCGCCGTCGACTTCGCCGCGCTCGACGCCGATCTCGAGCACCGCGCGACGCCCCTCGGCCGCTGAAAGTGACCATTTGCCAACGAGCGGCGGGGCTTGCGCCGACGACGGGCCCCCGACGAGCGACATGCGGGCCGCGCCCGAGTCGTCCAAGGTCAGCTCGACCCGGAGGCCATCGAACGACTCCAGGTCGGTCGGCGGCGTCGCGGCAGCGGCCTTGGCGATTTCTGGGTCGTCGGGGTCCAGCTCTCGAGTGGGCCACTCGCGGATGGTCCGTTCCGCGGCCGACTCGGGCCTGCCGACCCAGTCGCCGGAGATTTGCTGCGACAACGACAACGGGGCGTCGCAGCCCGCCATGGCGGCGACACACAGCACGGCGAGGACGCGTCGAAGGAGAGGGGGGTTCATGCCACGAAGTCTAGGGCGGAACGCGGCCGCGGAGGAACCCAGGGGGGTGTGCAGGTGGGCGGTTCGCCAGTGTCTCCTTCCGGCCGCTGACGCTTCCGGCTCGCCTTTTGCTCGCCGGCGAACCGGGAGCGTCAGCGACCTGAGGGAGTCACCGAGCGTCGTCACGCCGGAGTCATCAGCTGCACCAGCAAATAAGCAGCTACAAAAACCACCATCACGACCAGCGCCAGCTCGACCCCCAACGCGATCCACGCCGACAACGGCAAAACCGGCGCCACGGTCGAATCCGCGCCGCTCAGCTCGGCGTGCTCGGAGTACGCCTCCTGCCATTTGGTGCGAGCCTCGACGGGCTTCGACAACTTCCCACCCGCACGACCCGCCGCGGCGAAGACCGAACTGGTGCGGCGCTGGGTCGCCTTTTTGTTCGCCATCGCAAAGATCAAATCGAACAGCCGGTAAAGCACCTCGACCCCGCCGAGGGGCAGTTGCAGGATGCTCCCCAAGAGTTCCGACTCGCGCTTCTGGAGTTCACGTCTCGCGGCCTCCACCTTCTTGGCATCCACAACCGACTTCGACGCCTCGACTTTTGCAACTTCGGGCGTCGCTTCGGGCGCCTTCGTCGTTTCGTTCGGATCGGTCCAGACGGCCGGCTCTAGCTGGGCGGGCTTCTTCGGCGCGCGTTCCTCGGTGACAAACTTGTCACGCACCGGGTCCATCAACTTCTTGATCTGGCCGCGCGACAACGGCCCGGCGAGGTACGACATGGCCCATCGCGTCTGGAAGACGCGTGGCTTGTCCTCGTGGACGTTGTTGAGCAGAAATACCCGATTGCCGAGGCTCGCGAGCATCTGCTCCATCCGCTGCTTGTTGAAGACGCTCCCCGCCTGCGCCGAGGCGCCCTCAAGGCCCTCCATCACGCGCATCTTGTCGCGCTCGGTCTGCAGTCGGCCGAGGAACCAGGCGCCGGTGTTCGAGAGGCCTTTGTAGTCGAGGTCCACCGGGTTCTGCGTCGCCAGCACGACGCCCACGCCGAACGCCCGCGCCTGCTTCAGCAGCGTCAACATCGGCTCTTTGCTCGGCGGCTTCTTCGACGGCGGGAAGTAGCCGTAGACCTCGTCCATGTAGACCAGCGCCCGCAGAGAGCTCGTACCGGGCTGCGTGCGGGTCCAGGCGAGGATCTCGTTCAGCAGGATCGTCACGAAGAACATCCGCTGCGCGTCGTCGAGGTGAGCGATCGAGATGATCGAGTGGCGGGGCTTGGGTTTTCCGTCCGGGCCTTCGGGGGCGTACAACAGCTGCTGGACATCGAGCGCTTGCCCCGACATCCAGCCGGCGAACGAGGGGCTCGCCAGCAGGTTGTTAAGGTCCATCGCCAGCTTGGTCCGTTCCTTCTCCGGATAGAACGTCTCGAGGTCCATGACGCCGACGGTGGCGAACGGCGGCTGCTGGATCTCGCGGATCATCTCGGCGATCGACAGGTCTTGGCCGTTGGTCCACGCCGTCGTGAGCAGGTTCGACAGGAAGATATGCTCGCGGCTCCGGACGGGGTCGGCGTCGATGCCGAGCAACGCCAGCAGGCCCGAGACGGCCGACTGCACGCGGCTGCGGAAGGCGTCGGCATCGTCGAGGAGCGCCTGCGGCGGGGCGTCAAAGCTCTTCAGCACGGTCATCGGGATGCCATGCGACGCCCCGGGAGTGAAGATGAGCCGCTCGACGGCGTCGTCGTAGCGCTGCACGCGCTCGGGGGACTGGTCCCAGCTGGCGAGGCCTTTCCGCCACAGTTCGGCGGTCTCTGCAGCCAGTTCGGCTGGCGTAATCCCCTTGCGGTCGGCGACGGCCGGATCGACCCAGGGCTCAAAATCCTCCGGCGCCAGCTTCGGGAAGCCTAACAGCAGGTTCCCGAGGTCCCCCTTGGGGTCGATGCAGATGGCCGGAATGCCATCCAGAGCGGCCTCTTCCAGCAGCGACAGGCAAAGCCCCGTCTTCCCGCTTCCCGTCATGCCGACGCAAACGGCGTGCGTGGTGAGTTGCCCCGACTTGTAGAGCAGCGGCGTCGCGGAGGTCTGTCCGGTCGCGAGGTCGTGGTCCCTGCCCAGGTAGAAGTGGTTGGGGCTGTCAATTTCGGGCATGTATTAGGGCCGGAGAAAGGATTCTTTAACGGCGGTATGCTGTCTTAAAATAAAAGCCATGAAATTTTAAGTCGGGTGTCGCAGATTAAAATCCGTCGCAAGTCTATGAACGCCAACGACTTCGGTCCTCAATCAACCGGGAAGCTGTCCGCCGTTACGCCCTTTTGGGGCGGCGATCGCTGTTTCGACCCCGATCCACTCCCCCCCGTATGGGAGTTCTCGGCTGAACTATGGCCGCTCGTCAACGAGGCGAACAAGCAGTTGATGCTCTTGGAGGGGATCGGTCGGTCACTTCCCAACCCGACGCTCATTCTGCGGCCCCTGCGTGACCGTGAGGCCATCCTGTCGTCTCGGATGGAAGGGACCATCGCGTCGCCGCGTCAACTCTTGCTGTACGAACTCGACCCGAGAGAAGCCGCGACCGAAGACGACCCCCGGAACATGCACCGCGAGGTCGCCAACTACGCCCGGGCGCTCGACTACGCCATGACCTCGCCGTTGCCGACCAGCTTAACGCTGATCCGGCAACTACACGCCATCCTGATGGACGGCGTGCGGGGCAAGGATCGCGACCCTGGGCAGTTCCGGACCCAGCAAGTGGCGATCGGAACCTCAGCGCGGTACGTACCGCCCGCGCCCAATCGTCTGCAGGACTTTCTCGACGCCTTCGATACCTATCTGCATTTCGACGGGCGGAAGTATGACCCGGTCGTTGATTGCTTCCTCGTTCATTGTCCTTGCGATGGGTCCGAAACCCTCGCCTTCAGGCGAAACCTTAAGGTTCATATACTAGCCGGATGGAGAATTACCGTTCGGGAGCCCACAGCCGGTATGACCTCAAATACCACTTCGTTTGGGTGACGAAGT
>JBGSJY010000529.1:0-6351 GCA_041741515.1 Pirellulales bacterium
GGCCGGGGCAGCGGCGGCAGCGAGATCTCGCGGCCCGGCCGGTTCATCTCGTTGCCCGGGCGGTTCATCCCATTGCCGGGACGGTTCATCTCCTGCCCGCCGCCTTCGCTCTCCTGGTTCGCCCGGAAAGAATCCTCCAGCGGCGGCGGCGCTGCCTTGTCTTCTTCTTCGGGACGGGGCTCCTCGTAGGTGGGGATCAACGAGTCCTCACCACCGAGCGCTTCGGGCGTGGGGCCGCCGTCCTGGGTGCCCGGCCAGCGGCGCCAGTGCGGCTGCGCGAAGCCAAACGGCCCGTTGGGCTTGCAACCCCCTTCGGGCGTACACGGCGGGGGGCTGGCGTGGTCCACGCAAGCGAACCCGAGCCGCTTGCAGTTGCTGCATCCCGCGATGGGGCCCCTGCTGCCGGTGGGGCCATTGGCGACGCCGGCGACGGGCCCGGACGGGACCGGCGTGCTGGGCTGGTAGTAAGAGACGCCCACCCCCGAGCCCATCGCTTCGGCGGCGATCAGGCCGACCGCTAGCGCCAGCGACTCGACACCTCGAACCTTCATCATGGGTCTCTCCCTCAAGTCAACCGACCGCACAGGTCGGCGCGCCCCCTCGTGGGGCGATGGACTGGAATCCTTCCACTAAGCACGTCGAGCCGCGGGCCCCCCGCGGGGGCCCAAGTCAGTTCGAGATCTGCGTGAAGTTGACGGTGCGA
Source organism: Pirellulales bacterium (assembly GCA_041741515.1). GTDB lineage: Bacteria > Planctomycetota > Planctomycetia > Pirellulales > Lacipirellulaceae > Botrimarina. Next base: position 704 of record JBGSJY010000529.1, read on the forward strand.
TCGACCGTGGCCACTCCCAGCGAGACGAAGCCGAACAGTCGCTCGAACGGACGGGTCACCTTCGACATCACCGCGTCGAACTTGATCAGCGGGTCCTCGGCGATAAAGACGCGGTCGCCGGGGAGCAGTTGGTAGTTGGTCGCCGTCAGGGCGCCGCTGGAGATGTCCTTCCAATTGACTTGGAGGATCTGCTCGCAGCCGGCGCCGTTGCGGGCCGGGCGGGCGATCCAGATCTTCGTCGAAGAGACTTGGCTGATGCCGCCCAGCGTGGCGATCGCGTCGAGGACGGTCTCGTTGCCCGTGATGGGGACCGGCACGACGTTGTCGCCGAAGCCGCCGCCCTGCGTGATGATGTAGTACTTCTTGCTGTTGTAAGAGAACATGTCAACGATCACCTCGGGGTTCTCGAGGCGGATCGACAGCTGCTTCTCGATGGCGATCTTCGCCTCGTCGAGCGTCAGGCCCGTGACATACACCGACCCGTAGGTGCCGAGGTTGACGCGCCCGTCGGGGCCCACCAGGTGCTCGCCAACGATCTGCTGCGATCCCGACGAGACGGCGAGCGAAACGCTCACCTCCGGCTCTTCGAGGATCGTCGAGAGTTGTTTGCGGATGGCGTCCTTGGCGCCGTCGATCGTCAGGCCGACGACCTTCACCTTTCCATACGAGGGGCCCAGGTCGATCATGCCCTCGGGGTCGACGAAGAAGGCGTCGGCGATGGGCTGGTCGGGGAGGGCGCCGGCGGCGCGGATCAAGAGACCGTCGAAAGGCTCGACGACATACGGCGGCTTCGGCACCACCTTGACGGCCTGCAGCAGCAGCACGTCGGGCGGCTCGATCGTGTACCGAGGGAGAGACATCATCTCCAATTCACGCGGAACGGGAGAGGTGGCGGACGTCTCGGGCGGCGAGATCGGGTACGGCTCGCGCGGCGCCATGAAGGCGGTGCACCCGCTGCTGGCGATTACCGCCAAGCCGCCCGCCATGAGCAAGAGCCTAGCGGCGGGCCGGGGACGGCGCGGAGTGGAAAAGTCAGCGATCATCGCGTATTTCGCCTCTTCGTAGGGCGCAGCGGTCCTATGTAGCCACCCGGCCGGCAGAGCCTCGGCTCCACCGGCGCAACCGTTAAGGGCGGCACAGTCGTTATGATCGGACGCGTCGCTACGGAACTTTGCCCCAGGCGTTAAATTCGCCCCAACTAGAGGGGTCGTCTTCCGCTGGCGCCGATGGCGCCGGCCACGGGACGTCCGACCCCGACCGCTTGTTTGACAGCTTCCCTAGCGACGCCTAGGCTCGACCGTTCACGGGGGGCGCCGGCGTGCCGAGTGGCCCGCCGCGTCCCCCTGTTTTTTCTGCCTGCCGCCGGAACTTGTGTCCTGCGGGCGCCGTCCAAAGAAGCGACTGACGCCCCGCTAGCACACCGGGTCGTGAGGCGCTCCGCGTTCCCCTGATCGATCCGCCATGGCCAACGACTACGTCAACCCGCTATCGGCCGGCTCCCAGTCGCTCAACCCGTCGCTCAACCCCCTGTCGCCGCTGGCAGGCGGCGCCGCCGTTTCGAGCGCAGCACGTTTTTCGTGGGCCGACGCCTATCAAAAGAACTCCTACCTGGGCCTCATCGGGCTCACCGGACTGCTGGTCTACTCGTATTGGAACATGCTGGAGAACACGTCTGCCTTCTGGCAGTCGGACCAGTACTCGCACGGCTGGATCGTGCCGATCATCGCCCTCTACCTGATGTGGACGATGCGGCCGAACCCGGCGGCTCAGGACCCGCCGGAGGGGATGGCTCAAGAGACCTTCCTGGGGCTGATGCCCGCCTCGTTGTTCGGCCAAACGGCCGCCGGCATCGGCGCCGCGACGACGGCCGGCGGGCTCGCGCTGGGCAGCCCCCTGCTGCAAGGAGTCGGCATTGCGATCGTCTGCCTCGCCGGCCTTGCCTACGTGCTGATCGGTCAGCCCTTCGAGCGGGTCGCCTCGGGCGAGCGCTGGATCGGGCTGGCGATGCTGCTAGTGGCGTACGCGGTGCGGATCTTCCTCGGCGCGAACCTCTACATGGAGCCCGCCAACCGGCTGTCGTTCCTGCTGGCGCTGTTCGGCGCTTTCTTGATGATCGGCGGGTGGTCGCTGCTCCGCTGGACCGGCGCGGCGATCGGCTTCTTGATCTTCATGTACCCGCTCCCCAGCTCCATTGAGCAGTCGCTGCTGCTGGGGCTGCAGAAACTCGCCGCCATCGCTAGCGAGGTCGTCCTCACGATCCTCAGCCAACCGGTTGTCCGTGTCGGCAACACGATCTCGGTGGACGGCTTCCCGCTGGAAGTCGCCGAGGCGTGCAGCGGGCTGCGGATGGTCACCATCTTCGGCGGTTTCGCCGTCGCCTGCGCGCTGCTGATGAAGCGGCCGTGGTGGGACAAGCTGATCGTGCTGCTCAGCGCCATCCCGATCGCGCTGATCGTTAACGTCGCGCGAATCGTCACCACCGCCCTGTTGTTCCGGATCTTCCCGGACGGAGAGGCCGTTCACCAGTTGATCCACGACTACGCCGGTCTGGCGATGATGCCCCTGGCGATGGGCCTGCTGTATATCGAGCTGAAGCTGCTGTCGCTGCTGAGCGTCGAGGAAGAAGGCATCGATTCCGGACGGGGGGCCGCTAACTCCTTCGGGATCGGCGTGCCGACGTCCGCGCGATGACCCGCGGGGCTACCAGACGCGGTGCCGGCGATGTGGCGGCGAAGCCACGTCGGCGACACAAATGACGCGGCTTTGCAACCCTTTGGCAAGACGCCCAGGGCGGGGCGGAAGTCGTAAGGATTGAATAATCAACGACTTACCGCTTCGTTCCGCCCGGGCCGAGGGATTGGCCTTGGGATTGCTTCAGCTAGCGGGCAACCACTGGCGCCGCCCGGCCACACCGCCGCCGCGCCAGTGACCTCGTCCGCCGCTACCGCTACTTGTCTTCGCGCACACGCTCCGACCGGCTCCGCCGGCGAGAGCCGCCCGACCTGGAGAACCTCGCCCGATGAGTCAGAACGAAAACGGCAACGTCGCCTCGCCCCCGTCCGGCGCGGCCCTCGTGGCGACCGGCCCCGCCTCCCACGACCTCACGACCCCCGGCGCGACCGCCTCGGCCTTCGGCCAGCCGATCGGCATGGGGGGGCAGGACGTCCTCAAGGGGGGCATGGACCGCAGCGGTCTGTTCCACGCCCTGCGTCGCCGTTGGCTGCTCGCCACCTCGATGAGCCTGCTCTTGGCGTCGACCGTCGCCGGCCTGCTCTATTGGCTCTTCCCCGAAACAAACTCGGCCACGGCCCAGTACAAGGTCTCGAGCAGCCCGCTCACGCTAATGGACCGCGGCGCGGGCATCTCGAACGAAGACTTCGAAATCTTCAAGAACACCCAGCTGGCGTACATCAAGAGCCCCCTGGTGCTGATGTCCGCCCTCGGCGCCAACAGTGCTGAGATCTCGCGGCTGGAGATGTTCGACGACGCCGACGACAAGATCGAGTGGCTCCGCAACAAACTGGAAGTCACCTTCCCCTCTCGCGGCGAGATTATGGAGATCTCGCTCGCCGGTCCCTACCCGAAGGAAGACCTCAAGAAGGTCGTCGAGGCGGTCAGCAAGTCGTACTTCGACGAGGTGATCTTCCGCGAGCAGGGCGAGCGGGCGCTGCCGCTGCAGATCCTCAAGGAGAGCATCGAGCGGCTTAGCCGGCAGGTCCGCGACAAGCTGGAGACTTACAAACAGCTCGCCAATGACAGCGGCACCAGCGAGGCCTACGCCGGCTCGTTCGACCCCGAGACCGAGTTGTTGCTCGCCGAAGTCAAAGAGAAGCAGAACCGCTTGGCGACGCTCAATAGCGAGTTGGCGGAGGCCACCACCAACTACCGCATCCTCGAAGCGCAGATCAATGACCCGCAGTACCTCAAGTCGGTCGTCGATGAGATGGTCAAGAGCGACCCGATGATCGCCCAGATGCAGCAAGAGATTTCTTACTACCAGATGCAGATCCGCAGCCTCAAATCGACCGTCAAGCGGGGAACCTCCGCCCAGATCCGCATGCTCGAGCAGCAGGCCGCTCAGGCGCAGCAGGAAGTCGAGCAGATGAAGCAGCAGCTTCAGTCGCAGCTCTCGGGCGAGCAATCCAACGAGCCCAACCCTTACCTCAAGGCTGCCCTCACCGAGTACCAAATCAAGGCGCAGTTCGGTAAAAACGAGATCGATCAGCTCACCAAGCGGATCGAAGAGATCAAGAACGATTTGCTGCGAAAGGCCGAGAGCAACACCGACCTGATGCTCCGGCTGGCGGAGATCGAGCAGCTGCAATCGGTCGAAGACAGCATCGCCACCAAGATCCAGAATCTGCAAGTCGAGGCCAAGGCGCCCAACCGCGTCCAGGCGATCGGCAGCAAGGGGGACGCGTCCGCCATCGCCGAGACGTTCGAGAACCGCAACCGTCTGATGCGGTACGCCATCTCGGCCCTCGGCGGCCTGACGACGCTCGCCCTGACGTGCCTGGGAATCGGTTACTTGGAGTTCAGCGGCCGCCGGCTCAACGGACCGGAGCAGATCGACGAGGGCCTGGGCATCCGAGTCATCGGCGCCTTGCCGGGACTCTCGGGCAAGCGGGCCCTCAGCGCCGGCAGCCCGATCTTGGCCCAGCTCAGCGAATCGATCGACAGCGTCCGCACCGCGCTGATGCACGAGTCGACGTCGAAGAAGCGTCAGTTGGTGCTCGTCACCAGCCCGGAGACGACCGAGGGCCGCACGACCGTCGCCAGCCAGCTCGCCGCGAGCCTGGCCCGCGCCGGACGCCGCACCCTGCTGATCGACGGCGACCTGCGTCGCCCGGCCTTGCACACGCTGTTCAACGCTCCGCTTGAGGACGGCTTGTGCGAGGTGCTCCGCGCCGAGGCCGAGGTCTCCGACGTCGTCCGTCCGACCCAGGCCGAGGGCCTGTGGCTGATGACGGCCGGCTACTGCGACACCGACGCGATCCGCGCTCTAGCGACCGACCAGGTTCAGCCGATCTTCGACAAGCTCCGCAGCGACTACGACTTCATCATCATCGACGGGGCGCCGGTCCTCGGCATCTCCGACTCGCTGCTCTTCGGTCAGCACTGCGACGGCGCGATCCTCTCGGTGCTCCGTGACCGCTCGTGCGTCACGAAGATCCACCAGTCGGTCGAACAGCTCCGCAGCGTCGGCGTCCGGATGATTGGCGCCGTGGTCAACGGCGTGTCGAGCAAGGCCGACCGCCGCGTCACCCACCTGCAACAGGTGACCCCCAAGAGCGAGCAGAAGAAGCTCGAGATGGCCGAGGTCTGAAGCCGGTCAGCGGTAACGAGAAAGTCATAACGACGGCGGGCTCTGGCAACAGAGCCCGCCGTTTCTTTGTTTGGCGCAGCTTGCTAGATGTAATACATCCCGCCCGGCGCCGTCGCCTGGGCGGCGACTTCGGCGAGCGAAACACCACGCAGACGCTCGCGTTCGATGCGGGCCGACTCGCAAAGCATCTCGGCGACCGCCTCGCCGAGCGGCGAGGGCTGCGCCACGCAGCCCGTGCCCGAGGGCGGACCATCCAGCAGGTCGAGCACTTCGCCGAGCGACAGCTCCTCGGGTTCCCGCGCGAGCCGGTACCCGCCGCTCG
>JBGSJY010000530.1:0-6797 GCA_041741515.1 Pirellulales bacterium
TGAGGCGGCTAGCAATTGGCCTGCTCAAGCAGCATCCGTCCAAGCATAGCCTCAAGAGCAAGCAACGAATCGCCGGCTGGAACGTCGACTTCCTCGCCCAAGTACTTGCCCTGCAAACGACTTAATGGGCGCTGGCCCTGGCGGGCGACGCGGTACTGCGGCTCTTCGGGGCCGCGGCGCTTGCTCTCGGGATAAAAGAATCCGCGGAGGTCGCCGCTCGACGTGAGACGCGCGCCTTGGGCGGTGATCGTCGCCCCGTGTGTGTCGGTCCGCTCGATCCGCCCCGAGTACGCGCCCGGCTTGTCGGCGGTGAATCGGAAGACCAGCACCTGCGCCGGGGCGCTGGCGAAGTACTGCCGGGCGTAGCGGACGCCGCCCGACTTGTAGGCTTGGGAGTAGACCGCATCGGCCAGATCGAGCCGCCGCGAGTAGCCCTCGTAGGCGGCATGGTCGAACGCGATAAAGACGTCGCCGAAGGCCTGGTAGGCGCCGGTTTCGGACTCGTCTCCGATCCAGAGCGAGTCCTCATTGAACTGCAGACGCTCACGCGGAACGCCACCGAACACCATGCAGCCCAGGCGTCCGTTCCCCAGCGGCAGGGCCTCGCTCTGCCAATTCGTGGCGGGTCGGTCGTATCGCAGCGCCAGATCGGCCGGCTCTGCTTGCGTCGGCGCCGCGGTCAGGCTCGCTACGATCGCCATCCCGGGCAAACCGAGGCGATGGTTCATGTGTCGCTCGATCTCGGTGTCATCGGATCGCCCCTGGCCGCAGGGCTCCAGCACCAGGCGCGGCGGCGGGACGAAACTCAGCGCGCCAGTCGTACCACCATTTTGGACGGCATGTCGCAGGCAGCAACGTGGAGGCCTCCGACAGCCACGTTAGTTCGTTCTGTGTCGGCATTAAAGGAGGCCGAGCGATCGGCACTCGAACCGATCCGCTAGCGTCGTCCGTCGGCTGTCGCTGATCCCTGCGCAGCGGTGATCGAGCCGTAGCCCTGCAAGATGAACTTTTCTTGCGGGCTACGCGATGGTTGGGTCGTGTCGTGGCGAGTCTGCCGCGGGACCCTCAGACGGGTCTTCCCGTGACGATCGGTTGCCATTAGGGGAGTAAAAGGGCCCAAATCAGCGACTTTCCGGGCGTGAACGTGTTTTTGCATTGACGGCGGTGTGCCGGCGCAATTAGACAAAACGAAGCCCGATGAGCCAAAGCGACCGACGCTGGAAGTCCTTTCGACGCCCCTGAAGGAAAGACGGCGGGTCGGCGAGGCGAGCCTGCTCGCGGGCGCCGCGACGGACCTCGCCGCGGGCGCCCCGCCCGCCGCCACCATTTTGAGCTTGCCCTCTTAAATTAGCATCGAGCGAGTCCGCCGGCCCGGCGAACTTCTCTTGCCGTTCAAGGACTGAGTATGGCGCGTCATCGCAAGCATCCGCGAAAGGTTTCCTCATCCTTCGGCGCCGCAGCGCCCTTCGTGACTCGCGGCGCTCGGACGTTGCGACTATCGAGCGCCTACCAGCGGGGCTTGAGAATCGAGGCCCTCGAATGCCGTTGGGCGTTGTCGGTGAGCCCGCTGTCGGCCGACGGGTTCGATTTCGATGAGGACCAAGAGGGGACCAGCTCCGCCCTCAGCTATGCAATAGGGCTGACAGGGCCAACGGACAACGTTGTGGGGCACGATCCCCTCGACGAGCCTAGCAGCGATCACGATCACGTCGATCACGATCAGGCCATCCAGTTCGACGCCTACGGCAATGAGTTCTACGCCGACCCGGTTTTCTACGAGAACGAGCCGACCCTGACGGGGGGGCTCTCGCCCGAGGGCGCCCCGCCGTTTCCACTGGACAACACCTTCAAGCTCCATAGCAATCCGGGCGCGACGAAGGTGATCTATCTCGACTTCGACGGTCATACGACCACAGGCACGCTGTGGAACGACACCTACGGCGCGACCATCGTAACGCCGGCTTACAGCTTCCAGGGGGGGAGCGACTTCTCCACCGCCGAGCTCGAACGCATCCAGCGCGTTTGGGAACGCGTCATGGAAGACTTCCTCCCCTTCGATGTCGATGTGACGACCGAGGACCCCGGCGTCGCCGCCCTTAGCAAGAGTGGCGCGGGCGACACGGAGTGGGGCGTCCGTGTGGTGATCGGCGAGAACACCTGGTACAGCGACGCCGGCGGCGTCGCGTATATCGGCTCTTTCAATTGGAGTAGCGACACGCCGGTGTACGTCTTTAACTCCGGAGAGACGGGAATCGCCGAGGCCGCGTCGCACGAGGTCGGCCATGCCCTCGGGCTGCGACACGATGGCCGGGGGACGCCCTCCGAGACTTACTACGCGGGACACGGGTCGGGCGCCACCTCGTGGGCGCCGATTATGGGCGTCGGCTACGACACGAGCGTTACGCAGTGGAGTCGGGGTGAATATCCTTCGGCCAACAATAAAGAAGACGACCTCGACATCATCACCAATCCGTCTCGTGGCCCCAACAATGGATTCGGCTACCGCCTCGACGATCACTCGGGCTCGCAGGCGGGCGCGACGCCGCTGGTGTCTGCCGAAGGTGAGCTGATCGCCACCTCCGGGATCATCGAGAAGCGAACCGACGTCGACTACTTTGTCTTTAGCACTAGCGGCGGGCCGATCAACATCGACGTCAACCCGTTTTACCGCAGTCCGAACCTCGACATCCTCATTTCGCTCTACGATGTCGTTGGGGGACTGATCGCGTCGAGCAATCCGCTATCGCTGTTGAGCGCCAACATCGTCACCAGCCTGGCGGCGGGGACGTACTACCTTTCGGTCGATGGCGTCGGGCATACGGGAGATGGTGCGTCGGGCCCGGACTACGGCTATTCGGACTACGGCAGCCTCGGTTACTACACGATCACCGGAAGCGTCGGGTCGCCGGCGATCCCGACGGTGACCGTTACTCCCTTGAAGACTAACGACACAACGCCGGCGCTTGGCGGGACGACCAACGACATCGTGGCGACGATCACCGTGGATGTCGGCGACCAGACGGGGCTGCTCGCGGTCAATAACGGTGACGGCACTTGGACGCTGCCCGACAACGTCTTGGCGGCCCTTCCCGCGGGCGTTTACGACGTGGTTGTCCGAGCGGTCAACCCGACGCTCATCGAAGGGTTCGACGAGTCCATCGACGAGCTCACGATCGACCTCACGCCCCCCGTCGTGACGGTGAACGCACTGACGACCAACAACCGCAGCCCCGAATTGACAGGGAGTATCGACGACCCCGAGGCGTCGGTCTTCGTGACGGTCGCCAGTCAGGCAGGGCTCTTCGCGATCAACAACGGCGACGGCTCTTGGACCCTGCCGGCCGGAACGCTAGAGGCCTTGGACGCCGGCGTCTATGACGTGCAAGTCGCGGCGGTCGATGTCGCGCAGAACACGGGCTTCGACTCGACGACGGGTGAGCTGGCCGTGAACGTCCCTCCCAAAGTAACCGTCGGCACGCTGTTGACCACCGACGCCACGCCCGACCTGTCGGGGACGATCGACGACCCGGCGGCGACGCTCGTCGTTGACGTCGCCGGACAAGTCGGGCTTCCCGCTGTCAACAATGGTGACGGCACGTGGACCCTGTCGGGCGCTAGCCTGTCGCCTCTCGGCAGCGGCGTCTACGAGGTGGTCGTCACCGCGACGAACATCTACTCAATTACCGGCCAGGACACGACGTCGGCGGAGTTGAAGATCACGACCGGCAACGGCCCTTACACAGTCACCAATGGCCAGTCGATCGCGCTGCCCGGCGCCGACTCGATCGGTGTCGGCGGCGAGTATCCTTCCACGATCCGGGTCGCGGGGATGACGGCGGACGTGTTGCGTGTGACCGTCACGCTCAACGACCTCTCGCACACGTTCCCGGACGACCTCGACATACTCCTCGTCGGCCCGGGAGGGACGGCCGTCATGCTGATGTCCGACGCCGGCGGGAGCATCCCGGCGATCGACCTCGACCTGACCTTCGATGACTCGGCCCCGTCGGCCGTGCCGGACGCGGGTTCGCTCACGAGCGGCGCCTTCCGTCCGGCGAGCTACAGCGGGAGCGAGACGCTCCCCGCGCCGGCGCCGGTGCTCCCCTACTTCGGCCTGCTTGACGCCTTCACAGGAATCAGTCCGAACGGCGCGTGGCGTCTCTACGCGGTGGACGACGCCGGCGCCGACGTCGGCGCCATTGCGGGCGGATGGACGCTGTCCTTCGAAGTCGGCGTCGATGTCACGCCGCCCGCGGTGACGGTCGATCGCCTGACGACCAGCGATACGACCCCCGCGATCACCGGGACCGTCAACGACCCGACGGCCACGATCGTTGTCTCCATCGCGGGCCCGTCGGGGCCGGTCCAGTCGGGTCTGGTGGCGACGAACAACGGCGACGGGACCTGGACCCTGGCTGGAGAGTTGTTGAACGCCTTGACGCTGGGCGCCTACGACGTCTCGGTAGCGGCGACCGACCGGGCGGGCAACGTCGGCCTCGACACGACATTCAACGAGCTCGTGCTAGCGACCCTCCCGTCGTCGAGCACCTTCGCCAACAGCACGCCGATCCTCTTGCCGGGGGTGGGTACGAACGGGGTCGCCGGCGCCTATCCTTCGGTGATCACCGTGTCGGGAGTCGCGACCGCTCCGGTTGTTGTCCGCGTCACGCTGCACGGACTGAGCCACACGTACCCGGATGACCTCGACATCCTGCTCGTCGGTCCCTATGGCCAGACGGTGGTCCTGATGTCGGACGCCGGGGGGAGCAACGACGCGACGGACGTCACCCTGGTCTTCGATGACTCGGCGTCCGTCACCGTCCCCGATTCGGGGACGCTAACGTCGGGCAGCTATCGTCCGCGGGACTACGAGTTCGACGGCGCCCTGCCAACGCCGGCGCCGAGCGGGCCCTACGGCGCGACGCTCTCGGTGCTGGAGGGCATCAACCCCAACGGCAATTGGTCGCTCTACGTCTACGACGACTCGACGGGCGACTCGGGCGTCATCTCTGGTGGGTGGTCGCTTGAGTTGGCTTCTTCCAGGAGCGACGACCACGGAAACTCCGCCGACTCCGCCACGAGCGTCGCGGCGCCCTCCGTCACCTCTGGGGTCCTCGAGGTGGAGGGGGACGTCGACTACTTCGCCTTCACGGCGGAGGCCGGCGCCGAGTTTGTGTTCTCGGTGGCGTTGGGGTCGCTCGAGGATTCCACGCTGACCCTCTACGACACGGACGGCTCTACCTCCCTCCTTTACGACGACGATGGGGGCGACGGCCGGGCCTCGCGGATCGAGTGGACGGCCCCGTCGTCCGGCGTCTACTACCTGGCGGTCCGCGGGTTCGGCGACACTCATGCGGGCGGCTATATCCTCGACGTTGAGGCAGAAGCGGTCGTCGGCGGCGACGACCACGGCAACTCCTTCCAGACCGCGACCTCCGTCACGATCCCCTCGACTACCGGCGGGGTTCTCGAGGGGGTCGATGACGTCGATTACTTCGCTATCACGGCGGTCAAAGGCGTGCTCTATCGCCTCAGCACTACGCTCGACTCGCTTGAGGACAGCACGCTGACGCTCTACGACGCCGATGGGTCCACCGAGCTCGACTTCGACGACGACGGGGGCGGCGACTTGGCGTCGGCTATCCTCTGGCAGGCGCCTGCCGGTGGAGTCCATTACGCTGCGGTGCGTTCCTTCGACGCGACTTACCTAGGCGCCTATCGCTTTCAGATTCTCTCCGACGAGACGCCGGGCGACTACAACGGCGACCTTGTCGTGGACGCCGCGGACTACACCTTCTACCGCGACACGCTAGGGCAATCCGTCGCCGCGCCGTTCGACGGCGCCGATGGCGACGGCGATGGCGTGGTGACGGAGGCCGACCGGGATGTCTGGCGGAACAACTACGGCGCCACCTACGCCTCCGAATCGGTGCCGGAAAAGAAGGGGGCGGCGCCGGCTCCTCTCGCCAGCGACGGGGCGATCGACGTCGCACGGGTGACGCGCAATTCGTACACCGCCAGGCTCCGCGAAGTCTTCTCGGAGAGAGACGCGGTCTTCGTCAATTACCAGCCGAGCGGAGTCGTGCAGCGGACTCCTCAAGTAACACCGGGGTCCCGCGCAACCCTCTCTACCGCCGCCCACCGGGACCAGGCGCTGCGGTTGCTTTCGGCGCCGAGTGGCGCCCCTTCGGAAGCGGCGCCGGAGGAATATCTGTGTGGCGGCGGTCGGGTCCCTCAGGAAGACCCGTCGGACGCCGAGAATAGCGAGGGAGTCTTCCCCGGCTCGGTAGGAATCGCGACGAGCCTGTCGGCGTCGTAGCCTCGGCTCTCGGGGAGCAACCGCTTTGAAGCCTAACCTGAACCGCTACGACGCGATCGTCCTCGGCGTCGGGGGCGTCGGCAGCGCCGCGCTGTATCATCTGGCGAGTCGCGGGCTGCGGGTCGTAGGCGTCGACCGCTTCGCCCCGCCGCACCCGTGGGGCAGTTCGCACGGCGACACGCGCGTCATCCGCCAGGCGTATTTCGAGCATCCGGACTACACCCCGCTGGTGCAGGCGGCCTACCCACTGTGGGCGGAGCTCGCCGAGCGGGTCGGCGAGCGCCTCTACGAAGAGGTGGGCGTTCTCCAAGTCGGCCCGCCCGACGGCTTCCTGATCAAGGGCGTCCTCCGGTCGGCCCGTGAGCACCGGCTCGACGTAGACGAACTCTCCGCCGACGAGGTGGAGCGCAACTGGCCCGCGCTGCGTGTCCCCGAGGGATCGGTCGGCGTCTTCGAACGCCGCGCCGGCTTTCTGCGG
>JBGSJY010000531.1:0-2019 GCA_041741515.1 Pirellulales bacterium
GCGGCCGACGGGGCTCATCGCCGTTGGCGAAGCGCTGGAGCCCGAGCCCGTCGAGCGACTGCGAGGCGCTCGCGTTGCCGCGTTCTGTGGGATCGGCAACCCGGCGGCGTTCCGCAAGCTGCTCGAGGGACTCGGCGCCGAGATCGCCGCGTTCACCGAGTTCGCCGACCACCATGCGTACACCAAGACCGACATCGACCAGATCGAACGCGAAACTTTCAACGCCAGCGCCGAACTCATCGTCTGCACGCACAAGGACCTCGTGAAGGTCGGCGTCGCAACCATCGGCGCCAAGCCACTACGAGCGCTGGCGATCGACGCCGAGATTACCGTCGGGGCCGAGGAGCTGAAACAACTCCTGGTCGAAGTCGTCAGCAAAGCTCCGACGGATGAAGATTCAGAAGAGTGGTAGCTGTAAGCCGCCACCTGCTGAAAAAAAGAGAGCCCGCGAATGACGCGACTAGGCGCGAATGTCTGTAGGTTTCATTCGCGCCTATTCGCGTCATTCGCGGGCCTACAAGAAATCGAAGTGCTGGCTAGTAGTTGCTGCCGCCGGTCGGCACGGTGACTTCGATTGCGTTATCGATCACCTCGTCCTCAACCACGCCGAGCGTCACGTGTTGGGCGAGTTGCTTGGTGTAGTAGGTCGAGCATTGACCGGCCAAGTGGATTACGCCGCGATCGACGGCCACCGCTAGATTGCGTACGCGGCTGCCGAGCCTGGAAAGGATTCGCTGGCGGATCAATTGCTCTAATTCCATCGTCGATGCTCGGCGTGGAAGCGTGAATCTTCGTGCGGCAGATACTCGACGCAATGACATGGCCCAACGGAGGCGAGGCGTGCGTGAAGAGCGGCGGCTTGCGAGCTCTTCGATATTGGCTTGGCAGGCCTCCGAGGTTCCGTCCCGAAGGGTGGGGGCGGCGTCACTCGGTGAGGCCGGCTGCGGTGTCGTGAGCGGGGCAGGGGGGCATCGAACTTCGCGTGCATCCGTCCCCGCGCCCTTACAATAGCGCTCGTCCTTGCACGTTGTCAAACGAAACCGCTGCGATCCAATGTCGCAGTGATCACGCACGCGCGGCTCGCCACGCCATTCAAGCAATCACGCCGTGGTGTCGGAGGGCGTCGATGACTTCGCTCGACAGTTCGTCAATCGAACGCTCCCCCCCCGCGAGCACCAGTTCGGGCGCCAGCGGCGTTTCGTAAGGGTCACTGATGCCCGTAAAGTGTTTGATCTCGCCTGCGCGGGCCTTCTTGTAGAGGCCCTTGGGGTCGCGTTGTTCGCAGATTTCGATTGGCGTATCGACAAACACCTCTAAGAAGTCTCCGTTGTCGCCGACGCCTCCGCCGAGGGTCTCACGCACGGCGTCGCGCTCGCTGCGGTAGGGGCTCACGAACGCGGTGAGCACCACCAGACCGGCGTCCGCCATGAGCTTGGCCGCCTCTCCAACACGACGGATGTTCTCGATGCGGTCCTCCGGCGCGAAGCCGAGGCCGAATCGCGCTCCGAACGCGTCGCCGAAACGCTCTGCAAGCGCTTTCGGAGTCGCGTTGAGGCCGTGGCGGACGTTGTCGCCGTCGAGCACGTAGGTCCGCACCCCCCCCGCATGGAGCTTGGCGTCGACCGCGTTCGCGACCGTGCTCTTGCCCGATCCCGACAGTCCCGTGAACCACACCACGGCGCCGCGGTGGCCGGCGAGCTTTTCACGCTCGGCGCGCGTGACGGCGTGCTCGTGCCAAACGACAATCGGATCGGACATCGAAGTGGGCAGTGGGGGCAGTGGGCAGTGGGCAGTAAGCCGCGAGAGCCGAAAGCGTGACGTATCGACTCCGTGCGAGCCGGGATGCGTCAGCACCCGGAGGGTAGCGCAATCTACCCCGCCAGGCCCGCAAGTTCACACAGCCCCGCGTGCTGCACGGGCTGGGGGCAGCTCCAGACTAGGAAGAACAACGCCTCGCGGCAGAGCCGGCCGGCCGCTGCGTCGGACAGGTAGCCGGCGCCCTTGGTGGCGGTGAGGGCT
>JBGSJY010000532.1:0-7757 GCA_041741515.1 Pirellulales bacterium
ATCGCCGCGGCGCCTCGAGCGGCGGGATCGGCTCAAGCAGCTCGGGCAGCACGGGCCATTTCGCGCAGGCGGCGGCGATTGGCTCAAACAGGGCGTCGAGCGGTGGCGCCTGACGCACCGAGATGCTGACCGAGGTAATAAGCTCGTCGCACTCGGCCCAGTGGCGTTTCAGGGCGGCGGTCCGCAGGTAGCCGAGCGTCTGCTGGGTGATCTCAGGCGTCACATAGGGGTGGCCGTCGCGGTCGCCGCCCATCCATGAGCCGAAGCGGAGCACGCCGCTGGTCGTGACCTGAGTCTCGGGGTAGACCTCGGCGACCGCATCACGCAGCTCGCCCACGATCTGCGGCGCCGTGTCCCAGATGACGGGCATGAACGACAGGCCGCGATCGACCTCTTCAAGCACCGTCGGCCGCGTCGGGCGGATGATGTCGGTCTGCCAAAGCTTTTCGATCTCGCGCCGCACGAGGTCGCGGAGCGATTGTTCTTCACGCAGTGTGAGCGACTGCGCGTCGAGACGCGAGAGAATCTGGCGCAGCACCCGCAGCTTCCCGCGGATGCTCTTCCGCTTCGCCTCTGTGGGATGGGCCGTAAAGACGAGCTCGACCCGCACGCGCTGGATCAAGTCGGCGACTTCCGTGGCGGGGACACCAAGCTCCTTGAGCTGGCGGACCGCGTCGAGGACCGACTCTTTGCGGGGACTGGGGTGGTCCTCGCGCTCGCGGTCGCGGAGCGAGCGGACCCGCTGGCGGTCCTCGGCAAGGTTCGCCAGTTCGAGGAAGGTGCCGAACGACCGCGTCAGGATCCGCAGCTGGTCGGCCGAGAGCCCGCGGAGCAGCGTGTCGAGCTCGTCGGCGGCGGCCAGTTCACCGTCGCAGAACCGCCGGGCGAGGCGTCGGACAGTCTCCACCAGTTCAAAAGACCCATCACCGGCGAACCGCCGGACGGTGTCGCCAAAGGTGCGGCCGAGGTCGTCGATCTCACGCCGCAGTCGCTGGTCGGTCGCCATCGGCAGGTCGTGCTGGGGTTAAAGTCTCACGCAGAGCCGCGGAGACGCAGAGCGGGCGGGGACAAAGGGGCTACAGAGTATCACGGAAGGCCCCGGAGCCGCAAAGCAGCCGCGGGCGAGAGATTGTAGGAGGAGGTAGGAAAAAAGCCGGCGAAAAAGTGACCGGCTTCGGACCCGTGATGGGGGCGTCCCGTGCCGTAACCGCCCCGTCAAAAAATTAGCCCCCGGTCAATGACCGGGGGCTAAGTACGTCGAGCGGAGGCGACAGGATTCGAACCTGCGGTAGGGGGGACCCCTACGCCGATTTAGCAAACCGGTGCTTTCGACCACTCAGCCACACCTCCGTAGCAGACGACCGAGGGCGTCTCGTGGAACGAGCAGTGTAGTCGCGCCCGCCCCCTATCCGCAAGACGGAGGGAAGCGCCGCGTGGTTCACGGCGATTCCCGCCGAATGCAAGCGGCTACTTGGCGATCTGCATCCGGTAGAAGCTCCGCCAGACAAAGTACAGAGCGACTGCGAGCAAGACCCCGCCGAGGATCACCCGCTGGTTTGTCGGCATCTCGATCGCCATCTCCACCGCCAGCAGGCCAAAGAGCGTGGTGAACTTGATCACCGGGTTGAGGGCGACGCTCGACGTGTCCTTGAACGGGTCGCCCACCGTGTCGCCCACAACGGTGGCGTCGTGTAGCGGAGTGCCTTTTTGACGGAGCTCGACCTCGACGATTTTCTTGGCGTTGTCCCAGGCGCCGCCGGCGTTCGCCATGAAGATCGCTTGGTAGAGTCCGAAGATCGCGATCGAGATCAGGTAGCCGATGAAGTAATGCGGGTCGAGGCACGCGAAGGCCAGCGTCAGCAGGAACATCGCGAGGAAGATGTTGAACATGCCGCGCTGCGCGTACTGCGTGCAGATCGCGACCACGCGGGTGGTGTCGGCCTCGCTCGCCTTGGTGACGCCGTCGAGCTTGATGTTCTGCTTGATATACTCGACAGCCCGGTAGGCGCCGGCGGTGACCGCCTGCATCGAGGCCCCGGTGAACCAATAGATCACCGCGCCGCCCGTAATCAGGCCGAGCATGAACGGTGGGTGGAGCACCGACAGTTGCTCGACGCCCTGCGTGAGCCCCTCGGTGAGCACGAAGATGATCGAAAAGATCAGCGTCGTCGCGCCGACCACGGCGGTGCCGATGAGCACCGGCTTGGCGGTCGCCTTAAAGGTGTTGCCGGCGCCGTCGTTCTCTTCGAGGAAGTGCTTCGACTTGGCGAAGTCCGGGCGGAAGCCGAAGTCTCGCTCAATCTCGTCTTCGACGTTGGGGATCGCGGTGATCGTCGACAGCTCGAACACGCTCTGGGCATTATCGGCGACCGGGCCATAAGAGTCGACGGCGATCGTCACCGGCCCCATGCCGAGGAAGCCGAACGCCACCAGTCCGAAGGCGAACACCGTCGGCGCGAGCATCAGGCCCTCGAGGCCCTGGAGGCTGACGAAGTAGCTGATCGTCATCAGGCCGACGATCACCAGGCCCATCCAGAAGGCGCTGAAGTTGCCCGCCGTGAGGCCCGAGAGGATGTTGAGCGACGCGCCGCCCTCTTCCGAGCAAGCGACCACCTCCCGCACATGGCGGCTCTTGGTCGACGTGAAGATCTTCACCAGCTCGGGAATGATCGCTCCGGCGAGGGTGCCGCAGGTGATGATCGTCGACAGCTTCCACCACAGCGTGCCATCGCCCAGGTTCGGGATCAGCAGGTACGACATCACGTAGGTGATGACGACCGAGATCAGCGACGTCACCCAGACGACGCTCGTCAGGGGCGCCTCGTAGTCGAACTCGTCGGCCTCTTCGTACTTGGCCTTGGCCCACGACTCGTTCAGCAGGTAAGCCCCGATGCTCGCGGCGATCATCATCACCCGCATCATGAACAGCCACACCAGCAGCTGCACCTGGGCGTCGACGTTGGGCGTGCCGTCGGCGTTCTTCACCGCTAGCAGCACGAACGTAATCAGCGCGACACCCGTCACGCCGTAGGTCTCAAAGCCGTCGGCGGTCGGGCCGACCGAGTCGCCCGCGTTGTCGCCGACGCAGTCGGCGATTACGCCGGGATTGCGGGCGTCGTCCTCGTCGATCTTGAAGACGATCTTCATGAGGTCGGCGCCGATGTCGGCGATCTTCGTGAAGATGCCGCCCGCGATCCGCAGCACCGAAGCCGCCAGCGACTCGCCGATCGCAAAGCCAATAAAACACGGGCCCGCGTAGTCGGCCGGCACGAAGAGAAGGATGCCCAACATGATCGCCAGCTCGACGCTGATCAGCAGCGCTCCGATGCTGATGCCCGCTTGCAGCGGGATCGCATAGACAGGGAACGGCTTGCCGCGGAGGCTGGCAAACGCGGCCCGCGAGTTGGCGTAGGTGTTCACTCGGATCCCGAACCACGCCACGCCGTAGCTGCCGAGGATGCCGACGAGACTAAAGGCGAGGATCGTCGCGACCTTCTCGGCGGGGAACTTCAGGAGGAAGCCGAAGTACCACACCATCACCGCGCCGATGCACAATTCCAGCAGCAGGATGAACTTGCCCTGACTGAGCAGGTAGGTCTTGCAGGTGCGGTAGATCAGCTCCGACACGTCGAGCATCGAGCGGTGCACAGGCAGGTTTTTCAGCCGCGTCGAGATCGTCAGCCCGAACGCCATCCCCGCTAAGCAGACGACCAGCCCCGCCATCAGCCAGAGGCGGCCGTTGACGCCAAGGAAGTCGTGCGAGCCGATGTCGGGCAGCACGAGGTTGGCCTCGCCGGCGAAGGCGGGAGTCGTGAAGAGAACCGCCGCCATTGCGGCCAGCATACGGAGAATCAACGTCATTCCGGCAATCGGGCTTCCTAGGAGCGCTGTGGGTCAGCCCACGGCGCAGGCAGTAGAAACACAGTCGTGAGGAGTTTACCTGCGAGAAACCGACATCGAAAAGCCGGATTTTCACTTGCGGAGGCAGTCTAAGGGGACCGCCTTCCAGGGGTCAACTCGTCCCCGCGCAGAAGCGCGCCGCCTATTGCGACTCTCTCAAGGCGTCTTAGCCCATGAGACGGATGGAGTCCGCCGACTCGGCTTGGGTGGTCTGTGGGAGGGGTCTCCTGACCCCGATTCTGCGCACCACGCCGTCACGGAAGGAATACCGTCATCGGGGTCAAGAGGCCCCTCCTTCGAAAGGGCGGCGCGCAAGAATCTTCACTGCGCCCGCGCGAGATGGTTCGCCAGGGACGCCACCACGGCGGATTGATTGCCGTTCCGGTCGATCGCCTCCTCCGCTTCGAAGCACGCATCGAGCTGGCGAAGGATCGCGTCCGTTCTCGCCACTTCCCCGACCGCGGCGGCTAGCCGTACCCGCAGCTCGTCGATTGTGGCGCCGAGCAGCTCGCGCATCGCCCGGCGGCGGATACGGGGCTCGGTTCCGACGGCCTTGGTCTCTTCTTCAAAGACCCGGGCCAGGTCGTTGGCGTCAATCTGTGGCGCCTGCAGCCGCGCGAGCAGCGTCTGGCGGGCTTGGTCGAGCTGGCCCTCGGCGAGTTCCAATGCCCGGCCCACGCTCCCCCCGGCCAGAGACGCCAGCCGACCCGCCTCGGCAGGGTCCAGCGAATGCGGCTCGCGGCGCAGGACCTCCGCCACGTCTGCGTCGGCGAGGCGATGGAACCGCACGATCTGCGACCGCGATCGGATCGTCGAGAGCTGGCGGGCGAGGCTCGTGCCGATGAGGACCAGCAGCGACCCAGGCGGCGGCTCTTCAAGCGTCTTTAAGAGACAGTTGGCCGACTCGACGCTGAAGTCGTCGGCGTCGTCGATAATCGCCACCCGCCGCGTCGCCACCAGCGGCCGCAGCGCCAAGTCGTGACACAAACCTTCCCGATTCCGCTTATCGTCCTCGCCGATGAACAACGCAAGCGGCAGCGTGGTCTTGCCTTCGGGCCGCGACACCCGCAGCAGGTCGGGGTGGGTCCCGGCGGCCGAGAGCCGGCAACTGTCGCAAGCGCCGCAAGGTTCGATCGAGCCGCCGCGGCGATTGGGGCACAGCACCGCGGCCGCAAGCCGCTCGGCGAAGGTCCGCTTGCCGACCCCCTCGGGACCGACGAAGAGATACGTGCTCGCAAGCCTCTCGTGCGCAAGCGTCCGCCGAAAGCGATCCTTCGCGGAGTCGTGGCCGAGGACCATGCAGGGAGCAGGAGTCAGGGACCCGTCGTCGGGGATCCGTCGTCAGGGATGGGTCGAGCCGGGAGCGTAAGCGACCGGAGGGGATCCGGGTACCCCTTCCCTTTGGTCGCTGACGCTCACGGCTCGCTGACAACTGGTTCGATCACGCTCGCGTCAGGTTGTCGGCCGCTGTGGCGGCGGTGAGGACCGCTTCGCGGAGCCGGCGGAGCTTCACCGGCATGACGATCACGCCGCGGTGGTCGGCTGTCTTGGCCGAAGCGGCCCACTCCGACTGGGCCTCTTCGAGCAGCAGCACGGTGGGGATGCCGGCCGTGGCCCGCTCGTCGCCGAACTGATTGAACGCCCGCACGGCGTCGGCGCCGATCGTCGCGCCGCAGAACAGCACGATGTCGGCCGCGGTAGGGTCGCTGACGAAACGTGACAAGGCGCGCGGGCCGTCGGTCGCCACCAGGACGCGGTACCCGTTCCGTTTGAACAGCTCGCGGAGGACGTCCTGTCGTTTGACGTCCGATTCGACGATAAGAATGCGCCGCGGCTTGCCGTCGGCGCCGAGGCCTTCCAGTTCCTCCGTGCTGCGGGTCGTAGCGCTCGACTCGTAGCCCTTGGCGCGACGCATCGCCAGCTTCAGCTCGGCAAGCATGTCGCCGGGCGTCTGGTAGCGACGCTCGGGGTCGAGCTCCAGCGCCTTGCTGACCGTCATCGCCAGCGCCATGGGCACGTCCGGCGCGAGTTCCAGGAGGGGGCGGATTTCTTTGAAGACTTCGCCCCGAGCGAATTTCTGCGCGCGGTTGCGGCCCTCCGGGAGGCTCGCCACGCCCGAGATCATTTGGTGCAGCATGTAACCGGCGAAGAACACGTCGCTGCGGGTGTCGTCCTTACGGACGCCGGTGAGTTTCTCGAGCGATCCGTACTCCACGGTGCGATCGACGCCTGAGTCGTCCCCCACGACGCTATCGAGCGCCGCCAGGCCAAAGTCGATGAGCTTGCCCGTGCCGTCGGACGCCACCAAGACGTTCGACATCTTCAGGTCGCGGTGAGTAACGCCCTGCTGAAACGCGTAGTGCAATCCGGCGAGCACGTCACAAAGGATGTTCGAGGCGTTCTCCCACTCAAACTTTTTGCGGACGCGGTAGAGGTCGCGGAGGTTTTGCCCCTCGATAAAGTCCATCACGAGGTAGTGAAGCCCCGGGCGGCTCACCACTTCGTGGATGCCCACGATGTTGGGGTGCTTGAGCCGCTTGCCCAGCTCTCCCTCGCGACGGAAAAAGTCAGCCTTCGGCGTGCCGTTGTGCCGTGAACGCAGGACCTTGATGGCGAAGATCCGCCCTGTTTCGCGGTGGACGGCGCGGAACACGCGGGCGAACGTGCCCGAACCGATGCAGTACAGCGCCGTGTAGTCGCCGTAGATGTAACCGTCGCGCATCCCCCGCTGGATGCGATCGAGCTGGTAGTTCGTCAGCAGGCCCTTGCGGACCAGCACCTGCGCCAGCTCGGACATCGGCACGTTGCTCGACCCCAGTTCGCTCCAGACGGGCTGGAGCTGCGCGTCGGTGACGACGCCCACGTCGATAGCGCTTCGCGCCAGTTCGTCGGCGGTGGAGGGAATCTGCATCGAGTGAGGTCGGCGGGTCCGTTTCGTTGCTGGGCGCCGGCAGTAGGTCGGTCGCCCCGGCAGGATTGCTTGACGATTGGCGCTCGTGGGACGCCCCAAACCGTCCGCGGGGGCTGGCACGATCGCGGCCGAGGATCGGCCGAGTGGCTCCTTAGTCGGATTCGCCGGACAGCTCTTCGAGCCGCTTCTGGGCCTCGTCGCGTTCGCGGCGGGTCGCTTCAAGGTCGAACATGAGGTACTTCATGTCCAGCCGCAACTGCCCAAGGGCGTCCTGAACGAGCGACAGGATCCGGCGGCGCCGGCCGGTGCTCTCGACCACGCGGTCGAGCAGCGGGCTCAGGGCCCGGGCGTGCTCGGCGGGCAAATCGCCGACGGCGGCAATCAGCTGGACCAAGTCGGCCGGGAGGTCGGTGCTGGTAACCGTCGCGGAGGCGTGCGAGTCGGGCATCGGTGCGGCTCTCTAGTTGAGGGGGCCAGATAAGGTGGGGACGACGAACACGACAGTAAGCAGGCGGCGTGCCAGCACTCCTGACGCCGCTCCCCACCCCGCCGCAACTGATTCTACGCAAAGCACTTACAGAGCTTCAAGCAGTTGGCGCCGAAACCCCCGAGCGGGGGGCCCCTGTGGCGTCCCCGCATCACGCCGTCTCGCGTTGCTGCCGAAATCCTGCTAAGAGCCGCCCTTGCGCCGCCTTGTCGCCACATCGCAATCGACCGCCCGTCGCCAGCAAGATGCTCCAAAACGGCCCCCAGCGCACGCCGCTCGCCCCGCGCCGCCCGTCATCCGGCCGGCGATTGCTGCTGCTGGTCGGGCTGTGGGGCGTTGGCGCCGCGACCTCTCGGGCCGACGTTTGGATCGATCCGCACGACGAACCCAATCCCACCTGGGAAGTCGCGACGTCGTCCGGGGCCCAGGTCGCCGCCCGCGAAAGGGTCCGCCTCCCCG
>JBGSJY010000533.1:0-1806 GCA_041741515.1 Pirellulales bacterium
CGGGCGGCTGGCGGCGCTCGCGTCAGCGCCCGACGACGCTCCCCCCGCTTGGCTAAGTTCGCTAGGAGACGCGGCGCCCTCGTTCCGGCTGGCGATCGCCGACCAGCTCGCCGGCGCCGAACGTTACGACGCTTGCCTGGCGTGGACGGAAGCCGACCTCGACCCTTACGCCCCCATCTACTCGCGGGCGCTGGCCCGGTATCTGCGAGCGGTCGCTCAGCGGATGACGGTCGATGACAAGGGGGCGACGAAGTCATTCAAGAACCTTGCGAGCGAAGCGGACTCGCTGGGTCCGGCGCGTGAATGGATCGTTGCGGCCCTCGGGCGTGAACTCGAGGCCAAGCCCGAACCGCTGCCCCTGGTGGCCCGGCGGATGCGGGATGTCGAACGACGCCTCGCCCTCGAGGAGCCGGGAGAGGTGACGCAGGAGCGGCAGAAGACAATCCTTGACGAACTCGACGAACTCATCAAAAAGCTCGAAGAAGAGCGGAAGCGACAGCAGCAGATGGCCGCCGCTTCGCAAGGGGGAGCTGGCGGCGAACCCGGCGAAGCCGCTGAGGAGAGCCGCCCCAGCGAGCTGAAGGGACCGGGCGAGGTCGATCGCAAGCGACTCGTCGCGGGTGACGCCTGGGGCTCGCTCCCGCCGGCTGAGCGAGAACGGCTCACCCAAGCGATCTCACGCGACTTCCCGCCGCATTACCGCGGTCTGATCGAGGATTACTTCCGCACGCTGGCGGGTCAGGAAGACGCCGCCGAAGACGAAGGTGGGGAAGAGCCCGCCGAGTCCGACCCTACCGCGCACTGACCAGCCTCGACGCCCCGGCCCTACGCTTCATGCCGACGCCCCCGTGCCGCCGCGTTGCGATCCTGTGGCTCGGGGTCTGCGCCGTCGCGGTCGGGGCCGTCGTGGCGTCGGGCAGTACGGCGGCCGCGCAGTCCCGCGGTGATCGGCCACCCGACGAACAGCCACTGGTCGCGATCGAGACGACGGGCGAAGAGATTGCTGGGCGGCTGGCGTCGCTCGACTCCCGCGGCGACCTCCAACTGGCGGATGGCGACGGGCGGCGGTTGAAGAGCAAGGACGTGCTGAACGTCGTCTTCGAGGGCGCTCGGCCGATGGCGATCGACTGCCCGGCGCTGGGCGAGGTCGAGCTCAGCGGCGGTTCTCGGTTTGCGTATGTCGGCGTTGGCTTTGAGGACAAGTCGATTCAATTCGCTCTCAGCGGCGGGGCGAGCCTGACGACGACGGTTGCGGAGATCGCCTGGTGGCGGATCGGCCGTAGCGAGGGACTCGAAGCGGCGCCCACCAACGGCGCGAGCGACGTGCTGGTCGTGAAACGCCGGGACGGGAGCTTCGCGCCGGTCGAAGGGGTGGTCGTGGCGGTGACTGCCGAAGGGGTCCGCTTCGCGCTGGATGCTGATGACGGCGCCGAGCCGGTTGACGCCCCTTGGTCGAGAATCGGAGGCATCCGCTTTTATCGGATGACCGAACGGCGTAGCGGCACGCCGCCGGCAATCCTGACGCTGACCGACGGCGGCCGAGTGGTCGTTGACGACGTCCGGTACGCCAGCGGCGAGGCGGTTTGGGCTAACGGCGCCGCGCCAGTCGCCGCGATTGCGTCGCTCGACTTATCGGCGGGCCGTGTCCTGGCGATCCGCGACCTGCCGTTAGCCGCCGCTAGTTGGATTCCCTACTTCTCGACGGAGGGTTATGTCGCGGCCGAAGGGGAAGGCTACACATTCGACCGGTCGCTGCTCGGCGAGCCGCTCGCGCTGCGCTACGCCGATCGCCGCGCGCCGGCCGCT
>JBGSJY010000534.1:0-9576 GCA_041741515.1 Pirellulales bacterium
GGCCGCGCCAACCCCAACCAGCTGATGCTCAACGACGCGACGGCGGC
Source organism: Pirellulales bacterium (assembly GCA_041741515.1). Classification (GTDB taxonomy): domain Bacteria; phylum Planctomycetota; class Planctomycetia; order Pirellulales; family Lacipirellulaceae; genus Botrimarina. The sequence goes on from JBGSJY010000534.1 coordinate 48, forward strand.
GTCGATCGAATCGCTCCGCCAAGAGCTCGTCGGGGAGCACGTGAAGGCCTTTGGCGGCGATGACGGCCTGGTGGTGGGCCTGCAACTGACGCACTCGGGCCGCTACGCCCGACCGAACGACAAGAAGCGGCTTGAGCCGCGGATCGCCTACCGCCACCCGGTGCTCGACCCCCGCGCGGGCGTCACCGACGACGGCGCAATTCTCTCAGACGACGACCTCGACCGGCTCGTCGAGGACTTCATCGCGGCCGCGGTGCTCGCTCAGAAGATCGGTTTCGCGTTCATCGACGTGAAGCACTGCCACGGCTACCTCGGTCATGAGCTGCTCTCCGGCTTCGACCGACCCGGCAAGTACGGCGGCGATTTTGAGGGCCGCACTCGCTTCCTCCGCCATGTCGTCGCAGGCGTCCGCGCCGCGGCGCCGAGGCTGGCGATCGGCGTGCGGTTGAGTGTCTTCGATATCTCGCCCTTCAAGCCGGGCCCCGACGGCGATGGTGTCCCCGAGGTCGCTGGCGCTTACCGCTACGCCTTCGGCGGCGATGGCCGGGGCGGGATCGACCTCACCGAGCCAAGCAAGTTCCTGTCATTGCTCAAAGAGTTGGGCATCCGCCTCGTCTGCACGACCTGCGGCAGCCCCTATTACAACCCCCACATCCAGCGGCCCGCGGCGTTCCCGCCCTCGGACGGTTACCAACCGCCCGAAGACCCGCTGGCGGGGGTCGCGCGGCAGATCGACGCGACGGCGAAGCTCAAGAGCGAGCATCCCGACCTCGTCATCGTCGGCTCGGGGTACACCTACTTGCAGGACTGGCTGCCCAACGTCGGCCAGGCGGCGGTTCGCGCCGGCATGGTCGATTCGATTGGCCTCGGGCGGATGGTGCTTTCTTACCCCGACCTGCCGGCCGATGTGTTCGCCGGCAAGTCGCTAACCCGCAAGCGGGTATGCCGCACTTTCAGCGAGTGTACCACGGCGCCGCGCAACGGCATCGTCTCGGGCTGCTACCCGCTTGACCCGTTCTACAAGGAGCGGCCCGAGCGCGAGCAAGTCCTCGCTATCACGAAGGGCAAATGAAGCGAGACAGGGTCGACAGGAATTACAGGATACATCCTCATCCTGCTCTTCCTGTCGATCCCGTTTAAAAACCGTCAGCGGGCGATTCCCAGCGGGCTGAAGATGGCGTAGAGCACGAGCGTCAGGCCAATGCCGACGAGGCCGGCGATCCAGGCCCCGTTGGAGCCCTTGAGGTCGAGGTCCGTCTTCGCCTCGAAGGTGATCGGCTCCTTGAGCGGGAATAGCATCGTGGCCGCAACCATCACGGCGACGCAGATGCCAAACACGATCGCCATGCGATTGAGGAATTGGATTCCCGGCGCCGCGACCTTGAGGCCCGAATAGCAGGCGATGCTGGTCACCAAGCCGATGGTGCCGGCCCAGCGTGGGCAGCGTCGGGCCAGCAGGCCGACGACGAACACGGCAAGAATTCCCGGCGAGATCAGCCCTTGCGACTCTTGGATGATAGTAAAAATCGAGTTGGAGATGTTCGGATCGCCTAGCGCCGGCGAGAGGGCGCAGGCGATGACGGCGAACACGACGACCGCGATCCGTCCGGTCAGCACGATGGCCGACTGCGACGCGCCGGGCGCGATGTACTTTTGGAACAAGTCGAGCGTGAAGATCGACGACGCCGCGTTGAGCATCGCCGCCAACGAGCTGATGACGGCGCCGAGCAGCGCCGCCATCACGAAGCCGAAGAGCCCGGTGTTGGTGGGGATCATCCCCAAGAGCAGCCCCAGCGCCGTGTCGTACTTGTAGGCGACCAGCGCCTGCGACGCGGTCGGCTTGCCGGCGGCCTTTGCGGCTTCGACGACCGCCTCGTTGTAGGCGTCGACTTCCTTGGCGAGCTCGGGGTTGAGGAACTTCCAGGCGTGGTCCTCGGTGTCGCTGAAGGTCTGGAACTCGGCGGCTTTGGCGTCGTCGAATTCTTTCTTCGTGATCCGCAGGACGTGGGGGTTGCTGGTTTTCGCTGCCTCCTTGGCTTCCTTGGACGGGTAGATGGCGACCAAGAACGTCGGCCCTTCGTGAGAGTCGAGGGCGGCTGCGTCGGGCGCTTCGGCGACGGTCACGTACTGCGTGTCGGCGTTTGCTTTGCTGTACTTGGCGATCGCGGCGGCTGCGTCGGCGCGCGAGCCGAGGCGCATCTCTTCGTGGAAGAGATTGAACGCGATGATGCCGGGGATCACCACCACGAAGGGGATGATGAGCTTCAGGTAAGCGGCGAAGACGATGCCCTTCTGGCCCTCGGCGAGGCTCGACGAGCCGAGCGTCCGCTGCGTGATGTACTGGTTGAGGCCCCAGTAGTAGAAGTTGGGGATCCAGAGTCCCAGCAGCAGCGCAGTCCACGGCAGGACGTTGTCGGACGCCGGCAGGAACATGTTCATGCGGTTGGAGTTCAGCTCCATAAACCGCTCCAGCGGCCCCTGATTGGGGTCGAGCGTCTTGACCGCGACCTCGCCGGTGGCGACATCGACAACCGTCGCCGCCGACTCCACCTGGCCGAGCTTTTCGAACGCTAGCCACATGATGATGGCGCCGCCGACAATCAAGGCCGTCCCCTGCAACAGGTCGGCCCAGACCGACGCCTTCAGGCCGCCGGCGACGACGTAGATCATCGCGATCAGGGCGATAAACAGCGACGGTTGCCACAGCGGGATGTCGTAGCCGTAACCGAGGCCGAGAGTCTTCACGGTCAGCGCGCCGGAGTAGGTAACGGCCCCGAGCAGCAGCAGGTAGATCAGCACCGTAGCGGCCGCCATGATCAGCCGCGCGAGCGAATTGTAGCGGTACTCGAGGAACTCGGGCATCGTGTAGATGCCGGCTCGGAGGAAGTACGGCAGAAAGCCGAAGGCGACGACGACTAGCGTGACGGCGGCCATCCACTCGTAGCTGGCGATCGCCAGGCCGACGTGGCTGGCGGCGTTGCCGCTCATGCCAACGAACTGCTCGGTGCTGATGTTGGCGGCGATTAGGGAGAAGCCGACCAGCCACCAAGTGAGGCCGCGGCCCGCCAGGAAGTAATCCTGCGTGCTTTTCTCGCCATCACCCGGCTTGGAGCGGCTCTTCCAGAGCCCGACAAAGACAACCGCAGCGATGAACGCGGCAAAGACAGCGATGTCAAGAATTCCCACAAACAGCTCCCGAGCGGCGCGAAAGTTTCGCTAGACAAGCGGCCCGCCGCCAAAAGGGATGGCGAAATTGGGCCCGGCTTCGAGGCGGCATTATTGACAGCCGGGGCGCCTCCCCGCCAGCCGTACCGGCCGAGGTGCGTGGACGATTCTGCTGTTGGCTTGGTAGTCTGTTCAGGCTGGCGAGGCGCCAGAAACAGATTCTCTTGCTCTTCCGAACGAATGACCGCTGCTCAGACTCTTCTTGCTGCTCTCGTGATCGCCCTGACAGCCGGACCGGCATCTGCCGCGAACGACTGGGAGAACCCAGAGGTTTTCCGGGTTAATAAGCTCGCGCCTCGGGCGACGTTCTACCGATTCGACACGGCCGAGGCGGCTCGTGACGCCACGCGAGTCAACGGCGGGCGCGGCGACTCGCCGTATGTCAAGAGCTTGAACGGCGACTGGCGGTTCAAGTACGTCGGCACGCCCGAAGAGCGACCGACCGACTTTTTCGAGGCGGGCTTCGACGACAGCAGCTGGGAGACGATTCCGGTGCCCAGCAACTGGGAGCTGCAAGGGCATGGCCAGCCGATCTACACAAACGTCACCTACCCGTTCGACAAGAACCCGCCGCTGATCGGCGGCCGCAACGGCAACCCGGTCGGTTCGTACCGGACGAAGTTCACCGTCCCCGCCGAGTGGAACGGCCGGACGGTCGAAGTCTGCTTCGATGGCGTCGAGAGCGCGTTCCACCTGTGGTGCAACGGCAAGAAGGTCGGCTACTCGCAAGACAGCCGCACGCCGGCGCGGTTCGACCTGACGCCCTACCTGAACAAGGACGGCGAGAACGTCCTGGCGGTGCAGGTGTTCCGCTGGAGCGATGGGTCGTACTTAGAGGACCAGGACTTCTGGCGGTTGAGCGGGATTTTTCGCGATGTGTATATCGAGGGTGTGCCTCAAACAGGAATCGCTGATATTGAAATTCGCACTGCGTTGCTGAATGACTTTCAGAGCGCCGCACTCGGGTTAATTATCGCGCCGACCGGTCCATGTCGTGTAAGGGCTGAGTTGATCGGTTCCGACGGCGATAAATTTCCGAGCGCCGCGACCGGAGGTTGGGGCAAGATAAGCATGGAGTGGGAGTTTGCTACATCCAAGATCAAGCTCTGGACCGCCGAGACCCCCAACCTCTACCGGCTCGTCATCGAACTTCAGGACCCCGACGGCAAAACCATTGAAGCCACCGCCCTCAACGTCGGCTTCCGTAAGGTCGAAATCAAAGACGGCGTGCTGCTGGTGAACGGCAAGTACGTCTACATCAACGGCGTCAACCGCCACGAGCACGACCCGCGGACCGGTCATTACGTATCGCGGGAGTCGATGATCGCGGACATCCTCCTCATGAAGCGCAACAACATCAACGCGGTCCGCACCTGCCACTACCCCAACTGCCCCGAGTGGTACGACCTCTGCGACGAGTACGGCCTCTACGTCGTGGACGAGACCAATATCGAGTCGCATGGCATGGGCTACGGGCCCGAGTCGCTCGCCAAGCAGCCCGAGTGGGGCCCGGCGCACCTCGACCGGGCCAAGAACATGGTCGAGCGGGACAAGAACCATCCATCGATCATCATCTGGTCGCTCGGCAATGAAGCGGGCAACGGCGTCAACTTCATGACCAACTACGACTGGATCAAGCAGCGCGACCCGTCGCGGCCGGTCCAGTACGAGCAGGCGGGCTATCGTGACCGCAACACCGACATCCGCTGCCCGATGTACGACTCGATCGAGCGGATAGTCGAGTACGCCACCGGCAAGATGGAGGGGGTGAAGGCCGACCGGCCGCTGATCCAGTGCGAGTACGCCCACGCCATGGGCAACTCGGTCGGCAATTTCAAGGAGTACTGGGACGCCATCCGCAGCCACCGCCTGCTGCAGGGCGGGTTCATTTGGGACTGGGTCGACCAGGGGCTCTACAAGCCGATCGATAGTGGAAAAGGAGAGTTCTTCGCGTACGGCGGCGATTTCGGCGATAAGCCGAACGACGGCAATTTCTGCTGCAATGGCCTCGTACAGCCCGACCGCGAGCCGAACCCGCATCTTCATGAGGTGAAGAAGGTCTACCAGCGGATCGAGACGACGCGGCCTAGCAGCGAGGCGGGCTTGCTGACCGTCAAAAACGGCTACGACCATCAGTCGCTCGACGGCATTGAGCTCGCCTGGAAGCTTGAAGTCGATGGCGAAGCGATGAAGCGCGGCGTCGCGAAGCTGCCGGCGCTCGCCGCTGGCGAATCGGGCCAAGTGACGCTGCCGATCACGGCGCCCCCTGCCCTGCCGGGTCAAGAAGCGGTGCTCACGGTGAGCTATCGCCTCAAGGACGATTCGCCGTGGGTCGACGCTGGGCACGAGGTTGCTTGGGAGCAGTTCGAGATTCAACCTGCCGTCGCGACAGCGAAGTCGGACAACGAGTCGGCCAAGCCTGCAGTTGAGCAGTTGGGCGACGCGCTTGTGCTCTCGGCGGCGGAAACCGAGGTCCGAATCGATCGCAAGTCGGGCTTCGTCGATGCGATCACGTACGAAGGCGATGAGTTGATCGAGACGCCGATCACACCGTGCTACTGGAGGGCGCCAATCGACAACGACAACGGCAACAAGATGCCCAAACGGATGGGTTACTGGAAGAAATTCGCCGAGGGGCGGAAGCTCGTGAGTTGCGAGACCGCCGAGGATGGCGCCGCGGTTGTCGCCAAGTTTGAGAGTTCCGACGGCAAGGTGCGTGAGACGCTCACCTATCGCCTTACGGAATCAGGGGCCCTCCAGGTCACTCAGCGTGTTGATGCTTCCGACACCCCCGACTTGCCGCGCGTCGGACTGACGATGGAAGTGCCAAAATCAATGGCGACGGCGACGTGGTTTGGCCGTGGACCGCATGAGAGTATGTGGGATCGCAAGACGGGCGCCGCGATCGGGCGTTACTCGGCGCCGGCGGATTCGCTGACGCACGACTACGTCCGTCCGCAAGAGACGGGCCAGCGGTCCGACGTGCGGTGGCTCGCCCTGACGAGCGACACCGACCGCGGGCTGATCGCGATCGGTTCGCCTGTCTTCGAGTTCGCGGTCCGACCCTACACGGACGAATCGCTGGAAGCGGCGAAGCACCCTCACGAACTCCAGCCGGGCGAGAACCTGACGCTGCACCTCGACCACCACCAGATGGGGGTCGGCGGCGACAACTCGTGGGGCGCTTGGACGCACCCCGAGTACCGCCTGCCGGCCGGCGAGTACGAGCACACCGTGACGCTGCGGCCGTACCGCTCGGGCTTGGGCCCGATCGGCGTCGTCGCCCGACGGCCGTAATCGAGCGAAATCCGCAGAATTCTGTGGGAGGCGTCTCCCGACGCCGATTACGGTATCCATGCTGATCGGGTATGGTGCGCGTCATCGGCGTCTGGAGACGCCTCCACACAGAAGTTTTGAATCTCCCTGCTAGATGTCGATCGAAACCGCTAAGCCGCTCGCCGACGTTGTCGCCGGCGTGAAGAAGACCTTCGTCGAGAGGTTCGGCGCTGAGCCACAGTGCGTCACCGCGGCTCCGGGCCGCGTCAACCTGATCGGCGAGCACACCGACTACAACGACGGCTTTGTGCTCCCGATGGCGATCGAGCGGCAGACGGTCGTCGCCGCGTCGAAGCGAAACGATGACCGGCCTGTCGTGCGACTCTACAGCATGACGATGGGCGGCGACGCCGAGTTGTCGCTCGAGCCCGACGGCGCGGAGCTGCCGGGTTGGGCCAAGTACGCCCGCGGTGTGATTGATGCTTACCGCGAAGCGGGCGTCGAAGTTCCGGCGTTCGACGGCGTGATCGATTCGACGGTGCCGCTCGGCGGTGGGCTGTCGAGTTCGGCGGCGCTGGAGGTGTCGCTGGCGCTAGTGATCGAGACGCTCGCCGGCGTGTCACTCCCGGGGCCGCAGCGGGCCCTGCTCTGCCAGCAGGCCGAGCACCGCGGCGCCGGCGTGCCGTGCGGCATCATGGACCAGTTCAGCTCGGCCCTCTGCCACAAGGACCACCTGATGCTGCTCGACTGCCGGTCGCAAGAGCCGCACATGGCGCCCTTCACCGACCCGGCCGTCAGCGTGCTGATCACCAATAGCAATGTCAAGCACGAGCTCACCGGCGGCGAGTACGCCGAGCGTCGCCAGCAGTGCGAAGCGGCCGCCGCGGCGTTGGGCGTCAAAGCATTGCGCGACGTGACTCCCGAGCAACTCGCCGCCAACGAAGCGAAGCTCGAGCCACTCCCCTTCAAGCGGGCCCGTCACATCACCGGCGAAAACCCGCGAACCGAGCACGCCGCCGCGGCGGTGGCGGCGTCGGACTGGGCGACCGTCGGCGAGCTAATGTACGCCAGCCACACCGCGATGCGCGACGACTTCGAGATCACCGTGCCGGAGATCGATACGCTGGTAGAGATCGCCCGCGAGATCGGCCCGGCCGGCGGCGTGATCGGCTCGCGGATGACAGGCGGCGGTTTTGGTGGCTGCACCGTGACCTTGGTCCGCACCGACAAAGCCGAAGAAGTCGCACGCACCATCACTGAGCGTTACCGCGCGGCGACCGGCATCGAACCTACCTGCTTCACCACTCGCCCGGCGGAAGGCGGCCGCGTGCTGGAGGGCTAGTTTGTTTCGCGCGGAGACGCAAAGACGCAGAGAACGTAGGAAACCTTCTTTGCGGCTTAGCGTCTTGGCGTGAGGCTTGTTGCTTCAATTACTCACGCAAAGGCGCGAAGTCGCAAAAGGCTCTTGAGGGATATTCTTCCTCAGCTGTCTCTGCGTTTCTGCGCGAGGCTAAATCCGCATGATTGTTGCCGGGCAGTTGCTGCTGGAGAGCACCAAAACGCCGGGCGCTGCTCGGTTGGCGCCGGGGTTTGTCCGTGTGGAGGACGGCTTCATCGCTGAAGTCGTCGAGGGCGAGTTGCCGGCGAAATGCGACCATGGCGGGCCGAAGTGCTTGGTGTCGCCGGGGCTAATCGACACTCACTTGCATCTGCCGCAGTTCGATATGATCGGCGCGCATGGGATGCCCCTTCTCGAGTGGCTGATGGGGGTCACGTTTCCGTCGGAGTCGCGCTGGGAAGACGTCGCCTACGCCGCAGCAATGTCGGAGCGCGTCGGCAAGCAGCTCTTGTCAGTTGGCACGACGACAATCTGCGCCTATAGCAGCGTTCACCACGGCGCCACGGTTGCGGCAATCCAGACGCTTTTGAAGGCCGGGCTGCGGGGCGTCGTCGGCCAGGCGATGAGCGACCGCTATGCGCCGGACAATCTAATCGGCGGAACGGCCAAGTTGCTCGACCAGACGGCCGACCTCCTGCGGAGATTCCCGCCGAGCGGCAGGCTCGCGGCCGCGATCACGCCACGGTTCGCCGTGTCGTGTACGCCTGAGTTGCTGACGGGCGCCGGCAAGCTTGCCGCCGAGAATCCCGACTCAATCGTACAGACGCACCTCAGCGAGACGATCCCCGAGTGCCAGCTCATCGGCGAGCTCTACGACGGGTCGAAGTACGTCGATGTGTATCAGGCTCACGGCCTCGTCACGGCACGCACCTTGTTCGGCCACGGCATTCACCTCGACGCTGCCGAGCGGGCCCTGCTGCGCGAGGCCGGCGCGGTGATCGCCCACTGTCCGCTGGCGAACTCGTTCCTGCGATCCGGCGCCATGAATCGCGCGACCGCAATCAACGAAGGCGTACGGCTATCGCTCGGCAGCGACATCGGCGGTGGCTACGAGCGTTCAATGGTCCGCGTCGCCCGGGCGATGGTTGAGACGGCGTCGGCGCTCGGCGACGCTTACCCAACCCCTGCGGATGCGTGGTGGCAAATCACGGCTGGCAACGCCGACGCCGCGGGCTTTACCGACGCCGGACGCCTCGCGCCCGGTGCTCCAGGAGACTTTTTTGTCGCCGAGCCTGACCTGCCGTGGCTCGAATCGCCTGTCGATCCGCTGTCGATGCTGCTGTTCGCGTGGGACGACCGCTGGCTAACGCAAACGATCGCCCGCGGCGAAGTTGTCTATCACGCTTGAGCCGTCGGCGCTAGCCGCGGGTTGCGCCACTATGAATCAACGCAGACCAGTTCGGCTTCCGCCCCAACGAGCGCCCCGCGCAAGTCGTCGGCCAGTCCCGCATCGCTAAACACTTTCGAGAACTCGCGAGGCTCGGCGTAGTAGCACATCGCGCGTTCCGCCGCCTTGCTGCTGTCGACGAGCAGATAACACTCTTCCGCCGCGGCCAGCATCGCGCGCTTGACCGCGGCGTGCGACGGGCACGACTCGCCGGCGCCACGGGTTGCGTCGAGTGCGCGGCA
>JBGSJY010000535.1:0-6080 GCA_041741515.1 Pirellulales bacterium
GCGTCGAGGCGCGGGTGCTCGCCGCTTCGCTCCGTGGTGAAACGCTCGACGTCGCGGCGGGCTGCTTCGACGCGGGGCTCTGGCGCCGCTACGAAGCCGAGCAGCTCTACGGCCTGCTGCGAGACCAACTGAAGGACTGGCCCGACGACAGCCGGATGCTTGTGGGCGAGCGGTCGACGGTGATCCACGCCTACGAAGCGATCCGCGCGGGGATGCTGCATCGGCTGGTGACGCTCGAGGAGCGCAACCGGCTCAAGGGCCGCCTCGACGCCCTCGAATCGGCGACCCCCGCCGAGATCGACGCCGACGAGGCCCGCTACCTCCGGGCGATGCAGCGGATGATCAACGCGGCGGCAAAGCCGTTCCCGACCCGCTCGGCCGAGATCGCCGCCGCGATGGACGAGATCAACCTCGCGCCGACGCTCTTCGCCGCCACGCTCTTCTCAGGCGATCTGCCCGGCGCGATGAAGACCGTCGCCCAAGACCGGGCGACCTTCGAAGCCTGGACGCTCGCGCTCGCGGCGATCGCCGACCTCATCCCTCCCCCGTTCGTCGAGAGCCCCCTCTCGGGCCGCCCGCTCGAAGTCCGCCGCGAAGCGGCCCGCGTTGAAGTGCTTGACGGCGAGAACCTCCTGGTGAGTCTGCCGGCGCTGCTGCAGTAGGGGCCGCTGCGCGGATAGCTAGTCCGGATTAACGGGCAAGTCGTACTCCGTTCCCATGACGCATGCTTCGATGCGGCCGTCGGCGTCGATGACCACCGTGCAGGGGAGCCCAGGCAGTTGGAATTGCTTCGACACCTCGTAACCTCCCCAGACAAACCCGCTCCCGGTCCAGCCGCGGGACGCGAACGTTCGCCGCGAGGTCTCGATGTCGTCGTCGATGCTCACCAGCAAGACCCGATCGCCTTGATTTCCCTCGGCGGGCGCGGAGGACGGCCCGTACGCGTTGTCGAGCGCTTTAAGACACGGCCCGCACCCCGTCGACCAGAACTTGAGGACGACCTTCTCGCCGGCCAGCGAGGCGAGAGTAAACGTCTCCTCCGACCCTAAGCTGTGGAAATCGGCCGGCGGCGCGGGCGAACCGAGGGGGAGTGGCTCTTGGCCGAAGCGGAGCAATTGATCAATGCTGCCGCGGACAAGTCGGACGACGCGTTGGGCCTCGTTGTCGGCGGGAACGATGGTTAGGCGAACTTCGGTTCCAACTCGGCCACGAATGAGGGCCGCGACCTCGCCTAGTTTCATCCCATCAACCGAGACCGGCGCCGCTTCGCCCTCGGCCACCGCGACGACTTGGTCCCGGGCCCGCAAGGACCCTTCCGCTGCGGCCGGCGTCTCCTTCAGCACACGCACGACGTAGCACCGACCCTCTTTCACCCGCAAAGCCACGCCAATCCCCGCGACTTCCGGCGGCTGAGCCGGCCTTTCTATCGACGATCTTGGTGTCGGCGGATTTGCCGTGACTTCACCGCCGACGACGAGTGCGATAGCGACAAGAAATCCGCTTCCCAGCATGGAATCTTCCTTCGTGATCGCGCACGGTCCTCTGTGCCGACCGTCGCTAACGGCTAGAAGAGCCCGGCCGCTCGCCACAGCGAATCTCTCGAACGGTCCGCCCAGCGGACCCTACTGCTCCATCACTTCGGAGGTCTTGGCCTTCGCCAGGTCGTCGGCCGATTTCTCGTGCTTGTCGGTTAGCTCTTGGACGTCGTTCTTGTAGGTCTTCAGCTCGTCCTCGCTGAGCTCCTTGTCTTTCTCGAGCTGCTCGAGCGCTTTATTGGCGTCGCGGCGGACGTTGCGGATCGCGACCTTGGACTCTTCGGTGAGGTCCTTGGTGCGGGCGACCATCTTCTTCCGCACGTCGCCCGAGAGGGCGGGGATGTTGAGCCGCACCACCTTGCCGTCGGACTGCGGCGCGAGGCCCAGGTCGCTGGCGATGATCGCCTTCTCGATGTCCTTAATGACCGACGGGTCGAACGGCCGGATCACCAGCTGCTGCGGCTCCGGGGCGCTGACGCTCCCCAGCTGCTTGAGCGGCGTCGGCGAGCCGTAGGCCTCCACTCGGAGCGAATCGACCATGCCCGGGTTGGCGCGGCCGGTGCGGATACCGGTGAGGTCGCCCTTGAGCTTCTCAATGGCTTTGTCCATGCGCTCTTCGGCGTCGAGCAGAATCTCTTCAACGGACATGGGTGCAGCAGGGGTCAGGAGTCAGGGGTCAGGCTTTGGAGGTGAGCAAAGCCTTAGTCTATTGGAGAAAAGGAGATAGGGGGATGTGGGGAGATATTGGGGATGGCGTTTTGACGGGGCGTCGCGAATCGAAATGGTTCCATCAAACAATTAAAAAAATTAGATCGATACCGGTTTGAATTGCGAATCAACTTTAATTGCAGAGGGCTTTTTCCGTAACGGACACGATCCCCCCATCCCCAATCATCTCCCCATCCCCCTTCCTAACCTCACCCCTAAGCAGGAGCAGGAGCGGCGCTTGTGACACGGGTGCCGATCGCTTCGCCGCGGACGGCGCGTTCGATGTTGCCGTCGTTGCGGTAGTTGAACACGAGGATTGGCAGGTCGTGCTCCATGCAGTGGGCGATCGCCGTGGAGTCCATGACGCGGAGGTTCTTCTCACGCACCTGGTTGTAGGTGAGGTGGTCGTAGAGGACCGCGTGGGGGTTCTTCTCCGGATCGTCGTTGTAGACGCCATCGACGCGCGTGGCCTTCATCAGGATGTCGCACTCGAGCTCGAGCGCCTTCTGTGCGGCGGCGGTGTCGGTGGTGACGAACGGCGCGCCGGTGCCGGCGGCGAAGATCACGATGCGGCCCTTCTCGAGGTGGCGCTTCGCGCGGCGGCGGATATAGGGCTCGGCGACGCCGTCCATCTTGATGGCGCTCATCAGCCGGGTCTGGGCGCCGAGCGACTCCAGCGCGTCCTGCAGCGCCAGGCCGTTGATCACCGTGGCGAGCATCCCCATGTAGTGACCGGTGGCCTCCTGGATGCTACTGGCGCCGGCGGTAAACTGCGCGCCGCGGAGGATATTGCCGCCGCCGATGACGATGCCGATCTCGACCCCCTGCTGGGCCGCGCGGACCGTTTGCTTGGCGATGTGCACGACCTCGGCCATGCTAATGCCGCGCTCGCCGGTGGGGGCGAAGCTTTCACCCGAGAGCTTGAGGATGATCCGGCTGTAGGGCGAGCTGGAGAGCGAATCGGGCATGGTGGCGACACAACGGAGGGGCGGCGGGGACGAGTGAAGTCTAGCCCGCTGAGAAACCCTCCGCCAAGCCGCCCGGGAGCGCAGCCGCATCGCGACAACCTTCCTGCGAGCCGAGAGAGGCCCGCGAGCCGAGAGAGGTCAGTCCCCGCAGGGAATTGGGCGGCTTCATCGATGGAACGGGAGGTTCCTCCGGGAGCTGAAGCTTCCCGGCTCGCACCGAGCGATGCGTCCCGAGATCCCTGGCCCCTCAGCCCCTAACCGCTCGTTCCTCAGTAGTTGTAATCCAACCCAAAGTTCAACCCATGCGCCCAGAGGCTGGTCTCTTCCCAGTCGAACTGCGGCGTGTACTGCACGAGCACGTCGCCGGAACGTACGACGTTTGCCCAATAGAGCAAGGTGTACGCCGCGCTGAGGCTGAGTTGAGGGGTGACGCGGTAAGCCAGCCGCGCTGAGAGTTCGGGAATCGCGCTGAAGCGAGTTCGAGCGAACGAGTCAGAAGCCGAATCAAACGAGTCGGGAACTCCGACTGCTGCGAACGAGGCGGCGGATACCACGCGTTGACGTGTTCCGCCGAGGGCGACTTTGCCCGTTAGTTCTAAGCCCCATCGCTGGGATTGCAGGTCGTAGACATAGCCCAAGTCAACGCCGTTGAACTCGTTGTCCGAGCCCAGGCTTCGTTGATATCGGTACGCTTCGATCGGCGTGGAAACGAGGATTGTCTGCAATTGATAGCTGGTGTGGCTCTCTTCTAGCTCCAGATACCGGTAACCCGCGATAAAGTCGATGCGCGAAATCCCTTTGTGAGAGCCACCCCTCGGAGGGCCGCGTCGGGCGCAGTCGGGGCAGCCGCAAGTGGGTTGGCCGCCGCCGAGTTCATTGCACGCCACGCCCGTACGCAGCCGCAGGCCAAACGACTGGAACTCGCTGCGCGTGATGATGTCGAACGAACCGCCAACGGACCCCTCCGATGTGAGCGAGAGCGCATCTTGGCCGGGCTCTTGGACGACTTCGCCATCTTCGATGACCGTCGTTGTGCTGTAAAAAGGACGGCCAAAGTTGCCGGCGCCGGTCGGGTCGTTGTAGGAAAAGGCGTCGCTCTCTGTGCCGAAAAATAGATAATCGCCTTCCACTGCGAAGTCGCGGCAGTCATCGAGCCACGCGCCAATTGTAAAACGCGCGCCGTGGCGGGCGTCGTCGAGGGTCTCCCCGCCGTAGACGACGCGGGTGCCGGGATTGCCAAGGGCCGGCACGTCGCCGAGGTCGTTTGTTGTGACGAGCGGTGGCGTCGCCATGCCATCAAACCACCACAACAGGTAGTCGGCCCGCGCATAGAGCCCCCGCTGCGAAGGCGGGTTGCAGGTCACGCATCCGGTGTCCACGCCGTAGTCGCCCATCGACAGCGGCATCGGGCCGCTACGGGCGCGGCGCGGGACCCGGCTCCGGAAATGGCCTCCGTCAACGACTTCCATGTCGATGACTTCCGACGAAGACGCCTCGGGGTACGGCGACTGGGAATACGTCCCTTCGGGGTAGGACCCCTCGGGATAGTAATCGTCGGCAGGGATCGGCGCAAGCGCGCCGCCCCGCGCGGGACTGGGAAGCGATTCGCTCGAACTTTCTTGGGCGTCGCGGATCTCTTGGGCGTCACGGGCGAGCACCTTGTCGAGATCGATTGCTTCGCCGCCGTCCACGGTGGCTTGGGTAGGGATGACGTTGAAGAGCCGAGGTTCGTTGAGTGACGCAACGTGCTTGGGAGGTACGAACTGTGCGGGCGACACCTCGCGCAACTGGAACTGGGGCTCGCCCTTAGGAGCGCCGCCGGTCGGCAGTTCGAGTTGCGACGCAAGCAGGGTGCGGCCCGTGTCGTGCTTGATGCGGACCCGCTCCCCGACGTAGCGGTCGAGGTCGAGGCCCGGCGAAGGTTCGACGAAGCGCTGGACACGGCCGTACTGGTCGGTAATCGCGAACGGGGGCTCGCCTTGGTCGGTGTCGGGGTTGCGGATCAAAAGTCCCATGGCGCGGTGGCCCATCGCGCCGTGGGCCGTCGGTTTGCTCGGCTGCTGGGCAATGGCCCCCGTCGACGCCGAAGCGGCGATGACGATTGCCAGGAGCAGGGGGCGCCAGCGTTGCATAACGGCTGTCGGGGGTTGGAGCGGAAGCGATAGCGCAGCGGGGTCCCGGCCGCGGGGACACAAGCGGCCGGCTTTTAGCAGCCCCGACTTGAGCGAAACAAGGTCAGAAACACTGTTTGGGAGGGGGGCGCTAGGGTGATTCACTCCCGGCGCTGGCGATTAGGGCTCCAGGACTCTCTCCGGGTAGTCCAAGAGGTGCGTGAGAGCCCTAATCGCCATCGCCTGAGGTGGACCCGCCCTCCCACTGACCCCCTAATCAGCCCGCCAGCGTTGCCATCCCCCCTCCGCGCCCCGATAGTGGAGTATCCCCGCGCCGCCTGCGTTTCACGGCTGAACCGTCAATGACCTCGATCTGGCCCCGCTCCGACGACACGCAAGAGCTGCTCGATGGCGTGCGCCGCGGCGAAGCGGACGCCCGCGACCGACTGTTCGACCGCCACCGCGGCGCGATCCGGCGGATGATCGACCTGCGGATGGACCGCGTGCTGGAGCGTCGTGTGGACGCCAGCGATATCGTCCAGGACGTGCTTGTGGAGGCGAACCGGCGGTTGGCGGACTACCTCTCCGACCCGGTGATGCCCTTCCACCTGTGGTTGCGACAAATGGCGAAGGACCGGTTGATCGACGCGCACCGCCGGCACCGCGTCGCCGCCCGACGGAGCATCGACCGCGAGCAGCCCCTCTCCGGCGCGACGCGTGACGATCAAGAGTCGGTGCTCGACCTCGCCGCCCAGCTC
>JBGSJY010000536.1:0-2276 GCA_041741515.1 Pirellulales bacterium
GCAAGCCGCGGCCAGTGGCGGCGCGCCGCGGCGCTGCTCGAGGAGCTCAGCACGAAGTACCCCGACCTCTCGGCGCTCCCGTACAACGCGGCTGTCGTGGCCGGCTGGCTCGGCGACCAACCGAAGTTCGTCGCGGGTCTACGGAAGTTCGCCCGGCTGGTGAGCCAGCAGTCGCCGAGCTCGCTCCCCGACGACGCCGTCGAGGCCGAGGCGATCGCGCAGCTCCTCGACGCGCAGAACCGCGATGAGGGGGCCGAGGTCGTGCGTCTCGCCTACACGGTCGCCGACGAAGAGGCCCTTGTCGACAAGCTGACTCGCGACAAGCGGACGTCCGCCTACCGGCTCAGCGAGTCGGAGCTGCACGCCCTGGAAGGCCTCCCTCCCCGGCACACCTTCTTGCTGCTGGACCGCGAGCTCCCCGAGACCGGGCTGGGCGTCACGGCCGAGGCGACGCCACGCATCGTCGGCGTGCTGTCGTACTACGGGAGGCAGACCGACAAGGCCGAGCGGCTCGAACTCGTCGCCGACCGTGACGAGGAGTTCGACGAGACGCTCCGGACGCTGTCCGCGGTAGCGGGTGATTCGCTCGGAGAGAAAATCGGCGAGGAGGTCGTCGGCCGCGGCGCGGGGACGCCGGCGATGCGTTCCCGTTGGCGATTCCCCGACGACACGCCCGTCGCCGACCGGCGCCGGGTCGTCGCTGAAGAACAGCGCCGCGTCCTACTGGAAGACTGGCCCGCGAAGCCGCTGGCGAAACTCGGCGGCAAGTCGCCCATGGACGCCGCCGCCGACTCCGCGATGCAATTGCCGTTGACCGCCGCGCTGATGGTGCTCGAGCAGACCGCCGCTGCCGCGGTCGAGCCGGGCGTCTTCACGGAACTCCGCGCGAAACTCGGCCTGCCAGCGCCCGCAGCGATCGATCCCAAACAGGTCGACCTCGAGACGATCCCCCTTACCCGCGTCGGCCGCGTCGATGTCCGTAAGGCGTCGGACGACGATCTCTTCTCGCTCTACAAGCGGACCGAACTTGCTGGCGCGACGGAGGTCGCGAAGCTCGTCGCTCGCGAGGCGGTCGAGCGCCCGAGCCTCGCCGAGGACTTGCCCCCGGAGGACCTCTACGGACGGCTCGCCGCGCTCGAGCCCGAGCTCGACGACGCCCTGGCTTGGATCGAGCGCGGCAGGCAAGCGGCCGAGGCGACGGGCAAGAGCAACGCGGGCTGGGACCTGGCGGAGCTCGAGTTGCGTGTTGTGGAGGGACAGTTCGAAGAAGCGAACCGCATCGTCCATCACCTGCGGGACGAGCACCTGAAGGAGCAAGGCATCGCCGAGCGGCTTTACGAGCTGCTCTACGCCCTCGGCGCCGTCCCCTCGCAAGAGGAAATGGCCCGCATGCAAGGCGCCGGCCCCGGGCCCGAGCCGGCCATGTCGGGCGCAACGGGCGGCGGCTCGAAGCTCTGGACCCCCGGCAGCGACGAGCCCTCCCCTAGCGGCGGCGGCTCCAAAATCTGGACGCCCTCTTAGGAAAACGATTCACCGCCAAAACGCCAGGAGCGCCAAGAGTTTCCTGACAGGATCAACATGATGGACAGGACCCTATGGTCGTCCTGTAAATCTTGTCTGAATGACTTCTTTTTTTCCTGGCGATCCTTGGCGCTCCTGGCGTCTTGGTGGTTCCCCTTCATGAGCCCAGCGCAAGTGGACGACGTCGCTGCGATGCGCCGGGCCTTGCAGCTTGCCGCGCACGGTGAGGGCTTGGTTGAGCCCAATCCGATGGTCGGCTGCGTCGTCGTTCGTGACGGCGTGGTTGTTGGCGAAGGCTTTCATGAGCGGTTCGGCGCGGCCCACGCCGAAATCGGCGCGCTGAAGGCGGCGGGCGAACGAGCGAAGGGCGCGACGCTCGTTGTGACGCTCGAGCCCTGCTGCCACGCCGGCAAAACGCCGCCGTGCGTGGACGCGGTGCTCGCCGCCGGCGTGAAGCGTGTCGTCATCGCCATGCGAGACCCCTTCCCAAAGGTCGATGGCGGAGGCATACGCGCGCTCGAGGCGGCGGGCGTCGAGTGCGTCGTCGGCGTGCTCGAGGACGAAGCGCGGCAACTCCTGGCACCCTATCTCAAGCTCATTACGACAGGCCGCCCCTGGGTGATCGCCAAGTGGGCGATGACGCTCGACGGCAAGATCGCCACCGGCACGGGCGACAGCAAGTGGATCAGCGGCGAGGCGTCACGCGCCCGCGTCCATCGGTTACGCGGCCACGTCGACGCCGTCGTCGTCGGCGC
>JBGSJY010000537.1:0-1577 GCA_041741515.1 Pirellulales bacterium
CCGTCCCGGGCGAAGGGCTTGGCGCCGGCCTGCGCGGCGACCTCCGGCAGGGTCGTGAGCCCCACGTCCGGCAGCCCCATGTTGGCCGACAACGCGCCGCCCGACACATAGACGGCGTCGAAACCGACCTTCTCGACGAGCATCGCCACCAGCGGCGAGAACGCCCCGGGCGCTCGCAACAGCTTGCCGCTAGTTAACGCGTCGCGCAGTTGCTGGCGTTTCTCGGCGGCCGACTTGCGGGAGATGAGCATCAGAAAATCCCCTTCGTGTCACGCTCGGTCGATTCCATCGCGGACGTGGGCAGTACGACATTGAGGCGCCGCACCTCGTCGATCGGCAACTGCGGCAGACGTTCACAGAGCCCGATAAACCGGGCTCGTTCCGCTGGCGGCACGAGGCCGTCGGTCAACGCGTCGAACTTGCCCATATAGCCGTCCCGGGCGAAGGGCTTGGCGCCGGCCGGGTGGGCGTTGGCGACGCCGAGCTGGTCCTCGATCTGCGTGCCGTCGGCGAGCTCGATCACGACGCGGCCGCCGAACGCCCGCTTCGCCGGGTCGGGGTCGTGGTAACGCTCGGTCCAAGCCGGGTCCTCGACCGTCTCGATCTTGCGCCAGAGGCGGACGGTGTCCGGCCGGGCGGCCCGCTCGGGCAGGTAGCTGCGGACGTGGTGCCACTCGCCGTCCTGCAGCGCCACCGCGAACAGGTACATGATGCTGTGGTCGAGCGTTTCGCGGCTGGCGGTCGGGTCGCTCTTCTGCGGGTCGTTCGCGCCGGTTCCGATGACGTAGTGCGTGTGGTGGCTGGTATGGATCGTGATCCGCTTCACCGCCTCCCAATCGGTGACCTTCTCTCGCATACGGAACGCCAGGTCGATGAGCGCCTGCGATTGGTACTCGGCGGAGTGTTCTTTGGTGTACGAGTCGAGGATCGCGCGCCGCGGCTCGTCGGCTTCAGGAAGGCCGACCGTGTACGAGGCGTTCTTGCCGCCGAGCATGTAGGCGATGACGCTGTCTTCGCCCTCGTAGATCGGCGAAGGGGAACGCTCGCCGCGCATGGCCCGGTCCACCGCCTCAACGGCGAGCTTCCCGGCGTGCGCGGGGGCGTACGCCTTCCAACTCGAGATCTCGCCCTTGCGCGACTGCCGCGTCGCGAAGGAGACGTGCACGGCGTGCTGGATCGCTTGGTAAACGACCTCGGTCGGGAGGCCGAGCATCGCGCCAATGCCGCCAGCCTGCGCCGGGCAGAGGTGGGCGATATGGTCCTTCTTGTGCTCGTGCAAGCAGATGGCGCGCACCAGCGATATCTGAATCTCGTACGCCGCTAGCGCCCCCCGGACGAGGTCCGCGCCCGATCGGCCGCACTGCTGCGCGACGGCGATCAGCGGCGGCAGGTTATCGCCGGGGTGCGAGTAGTCCGCGGCCAAGAAGGTGTCGTGCATGTCCAGTTCACGCACGGCGACCCCGTTGGCCCAGGCGGCCCACTCTGCATCGAACCGCCGCGCGCTATCGACGCCAAACAGCGTCGCGCCCTCCTGTGAATCGGCCCGCGGGTGGGCGAGCGCCTGCTCGCGGGCAGCG
>JBGSJY010000538.1:0-2807 GCA_041741515.1 Pirellulales bacterium
CGCGACGCAGCGGGGGGACACGTGCGGGTGCGCGGCTGGCTGAAGACCGCGCGGCACGGCAAGGGCGTGTCGTTCCTCGAGCTGTCGGACGGCTCGAGCCTCGCCGGGATCCAGATCGTCGCCGACCCCGCGCTCGAGAACTACGACGCGGAGATCCGCGCGCTCCGCACCGGCTGCGCCGTGGAGGCGATCGGAGAGCTCGTCGAGTCGCCGGCGCCCGGCCAGCGCTTCGAGATCCGCGCCGAGCACGTCGCGCTGATGGGCGCGGTCGGCGACGACTATCCGCTCCAGAAGAAGCGCCACTCGTTCGAGTTTCTCCGCACGATCGCCCACCTCCGCCCGCGCACGAACACGTTCGGCGCGATCGCCCGGGTGCGGAATTGCGTCTGCCGCTCGATCCACGAGTTCTTCCAGGAGCAAGGGTTCCTTTACGTCCACACGCCGATCATCACGGCCAGCGACTGCGAGGGGGCCGGGGCGATGTTCCAGGTCACCACGCTGAAGCTCGACGATCCGCCGAAGCAGGATGGGAAGATCGACTACTCGCTCGACTTCTTCGACCGCCCGGCCTTTCTCACCGTCAGCGGCCAACTTGAAGCCGAAACCCACGCCTGCGCGCTGGGCAAGGCGTACACGTTCGGGCCGACCTTTCGCGCCGAGAACTCGAACACCACGCGCCACCTCGCCGAGTTCTGGATGGTCGAGCCCGAGGCGGCCTTCTTCGAGCTCACCGACAACATCGACTTGGCGGAGCGGTTCTTGAAGCGGATCGTCGCCGACGTGCTCGCCGACTGCCAGGAAGACCTCGCGCTGTTCCAGCAGCACATCGACAAGACGGTGCTTGAGCGTCTGGAAGGGTTAAAGAACGGCGCCTTCACGCGGCTGCCGTACACCGAGGCGATCACGCTGCTCGAGAAGTCCGGCGAGAAGTTCGAGTACCCCGTCGCGTGGGGCGCCGACCTCCAGGCCGAGCACGAGCGCTGGCTCACCGAGAAGCACTTCGGCGGGCCGGTGGTGCTGACCGATTACCCCGCGTCGATCAAGCCCTTTTACATGTTCGTCAACGAGCCCGACGGCGAAGGCCGCCTCACGGTGCGGGCGATGGACGTCCTCGTGCCGGGCGTCGGCGAAATCATAGGCGGCAGCCAGCGCGAGCACCGCTTAGACCGGCTCGAAGCCCGCATGGCGGAGCAGGGACTCAACCCGGCCGATTACTGGTGGTACGCCGACCTCCGCCGCTACGGCACCGTCCCCCACGCGGGCTTCGGCCTGGGCCTCGAGCGGATGGTGCAGTACGTCACCGGCATGGCGAATATCCGCGACGTGATCCCCTTCCCCCGCACCCCGGGCTCGGCTGAGTTCTGAGGGGATGGATTCGTTAGGAAGGGAGATAGGGAGATGACGGGGGATGTGGGGATGGACTTCTCTACTGCGAAGCGGGTAGCCCGGGTTCTCGAACCTAGGTCGCCGCATGCGACACGAAGCACCGGTGGTGGCAGACTTCAATAGGTCCTGCGTCCTCAAAATTACTTCTGGTGGCTTCGCCACCCCGGTTCAAGGACCGGGGCTACCCGGTAAATCGAGTGAGATTAGCGCCTCGTAGGGCCATCTCCCTATCTCCCCCCATCCCCACCATCTCCCGTCTTCACGTCCGCCTCTCTCAGGAGCGTCTCCAGGCGCTGGATGCGCTCGTCGCTTTGGGCGAGGAGTTGTTGGAGGAGGACGAGCTTGCTGTCGATCTGGCCGGTGAGGTCGCGGGCGAGGTCGTTGAGCTCGACCTGTTGCCGGTCGAACCGCGCGGCGGCGTCCTGCTCCGCGCCGTCCCAGGTGTGCTTGGGCCGCGCCTGGGCGTCGAGCGCCGGCCCCGAGCCGCCGCGCGCCCGCTTGCCGCTCTGCCGCCAACTCCGCCGTAGCAGGATCGCCACGAGCAACCCACATCCCAGCGCAAACATCGCGGGAGCGAACCACGGCGTCTCGGCAAACATCGGCAAAAAATTCATATTCACCACGACGGGCACGAAGGACACGACGGCTCAACCGTAACGGTCCGTCCTCTGGATGGCCAATTCTCTTCGCTCGATGGGATTCGTCCCGGTGAAGGTCCGTGGTGCTCGTCGTGTCCGTCGTGGTTCATCTACTGCTGCTGGCGGCGCCAAGCGGCGTTCGCGGCCGCGCAGACCTCGCTGACCGTCACCCCCGCGCGGTCGGCCAGGGCTTTGCAGTCTTCGTACTCGGGCGTGAAGCGTTCGCCCCCCGTACTAGTGGATCCGGCGCCCGGCAGCGTCGCGACGACGCCCGCGGTCTCGCCCCACTCGGTCGTGACGGTCATTTTGCGACGTGGCAGGACGATCCGCTCGACCGTTTGCCGGCGCATGCCGAGGGCGGTGGTGTAGCGGAAAATGATCGCTGCGAGTCGCTCGGCGTCGGCCGGCGCCGCCTGCACAGTGAGCAGCACGCCCGGGCGGTGCTTCTTCATCTGTAGCGGCGACAGGGCCACGTCGAGTGCGCCGGCCGACCACAGGCGCTCGACGCAGTCTCCGATCGCTTCGCCGGGAGTGTCGTCGAGGTTGGTTTCCAATAGCACGATTGTCGAAGCCGCGTCGCTCGCTGGCGCTGCCGCGCTGCTCTTCGTGCCGACGACGAGCCGCAGCACGTTGGGGTGATCGAAGTCCTTTTGACCGGCGCCCAGGCCGATCCGCTCGATCGTCATCGCCGGCAGCGGGCCGAACGACTTCGCCAGCTCCTTTACGATCGCCGCGCCGGTCGGCGTCGTCAGCTCACCGACGATCGGCCCCGCAGGCGGGTGC
>JBGSJY010000539.1:0-10295 GCA_041741515.1 Pirellulales bacterium
TTGCTTGACATGCAAGAGGTCACAGATTCGAGTTCTGTCGTGCCCACTTGACCTAAGTCCTTACGGTGTGGGCAGTTGCCCAACCTGCTGACGGTCAGCAGAGCCGCCAAAGGGATGCATCGAACCCGGTAGTACTACCGGATTCAGGAGTTGCATCGTTGGCAGGCTCTCCCCGTGTACCCTCGTACCGTCACCACAAGCCCACCGGGCAAGCTGTGGTGACTCTCGGCGGCCAAGATTTCTACCTTGGCAAGCACGGCTCCGACGCGAGCCACCAGCTATACCGCCGACTGCTATCGAACCACTTGGCGGGCCGTCCTTTGCGACCCGATCAAGGCGACGGAACCACCGTGGCGGCCGTCGTGGCGGCGTACACAGAGCATGCGTCCCGCTACTACCGGAAGGGTGGGCAAGAGACCTCGGAAGTCGCATCGATCCGCGCCGCCCTACGGTACGTCGTGGAAGTGGCGGGGACCGCGCCGGCGGCATCCTTCGACGTGCTGACCCTCCGCGAAGTCCGCGAGGCGATGGTCTCCGGCGGCCACGTCCGGACGGCCGTCAATCAGAACGTCTCGCGAGTGGTCAGGGCTTTCCGGTGGGCGGTGACGGAGAAGCTCTACCCCGGCGCCCTACTCGCCGAGCTCGACGCGCTACCGGGCCTCCGGCGCGGCCGAACGGCGGCGGCCGAGTCGCTCCCCGTGGAATCCGTTGACGACGCGATTGTCGCCGGGACGACCCCCCACTTGGTGCCCGTTGTCGCCGCTATGGTCCGCCTACAGAGACTCACCGGCATGCGGCCCGGGGAGGTCGTTATCGTGCGGCCATGCGACGTTGACCGCTCTGGGGACGTCTGGATCTACCGGCCGGAGTCTCACAAGACCGAGCACCACGGGCTCGCGCGGGCCGTCATGATCGGCCCCCGCGGGCAGGACGTGCTCCGGCCGTACCTCCTGCGGCCGGATGACGAGTTTTGCTTCCGGAGCGATCGAGCCGCGGCGATCCCCCGCAAGCTCCGACGCTACCGGCGGGACACCTACTCGACCGCCATTGCCCGGGCATGCCGCCTGGCGTACCCGATCCCGGAGAAGGCTACCGAGCGGGAAACCGCGGCCCACAAGCGGCGGCATTGGTGGAGCCCCAACCAGCTGCGGCACAGCTTCGCCACCGAGGCGCGGCGGCTGTACGGGCTCGAGGCCGCGCAGGTGCTGCTAGGGCACGCCTCCGCGGACGTGACGCAGGTTTACGCCGAGCGAGACCTCGCCAAGGGCGCCGACGTGGCGCGGCTGATCGGGTGAGCGGCGATAGCCGGCGGCGAACTATTTACCGCACCGGATAATTTTCTTACGCAGGAATCGGCCAGTCATCCCGGATATACGCGGACGTACCAAACACGTCCCCCGGGGGTGCCAACAACATGGCCCGAATCTTACAGCTGCAACCTGGCGAGCAACTTCTCTCTGTCGCGGCGGCCGTCGCCGAAGTGACCGGGAGCAAACCCGTCCCGACGACCCTAAACCGTTGGGTCCTCAAGGGCGTCCGCGGTGTCGTGCTGCCGTCGGTCATGGTCGGCGGGCGTCGGAAGACGACGCTCAAAGCCGTCCGCGAGTGGGTCGCCGAGCAGTCGGCCGCGGCCGTTGCCTGACGCTCTCTGTCGTCTTCCTAGTTTCTGAACACCAGGAAAAGCAGAAGGGCCGCCCCCTCGGTGAGCGAGGCAGGGGCGGCCCTTCGGATCAATGCTATGCGTCAATCTAACACAGAAGCTCTTGCGGGCAACTCAGATTCTGACTTTGTTGCCGCGCCTCTTCGACTAGCCGCGCCTCTTCGACTAGCCGAAGAGGGCGACCTCGAGCAATTGCGTCCTGGGCTGTTAAGCCCGTCGCCGGAGAACGAAACGCTCTACCGTCGGGTGAGTGGACGTAGCGACGCGATTAAGGAGCTCGCGAAGAGCGTCGCAGAGCGCGGCGTGCTTGAGCCGATCGTGACTACGGCCGACCTCTACATCGTCAGCGGCCACCAACGACACGCGGCGGCGATCGTCGCGAAGCTAAAGCACGTGCCGGTTCGGAGACTGCCCAAACGGCGCGGCGACTACAGCGAGGCTGAATACGTCGCCTTGCTAAGGGAGTTCAACCGGCAGAGGAACAAGACGCTGTCGGAGAGACTTCGCGAGGCATCCGTCGATCGTGACCCAGACGAGGCGTACACCGCTCTACTTTCGGAGCGAGAGAAGCGAGACGCCGGCAATCTCCATGAGATCGACCTCTCGAAACAAATTAAACGGTGCAAGGTGTCCTGGCGGAAGGATCCATTGCTGGCTGCGATTATGCAGGTACTCAAGGATCACGAGAGGTATCTTCCGATCAACCTTCGCAAACTTCACTACGAGCTGGCGCAGAATCTGAGGCCTCTCAAGAACGCGGAGCTCCCAGATTCCGTCTACCAGAACGATCGAAAGAGCTACGACACGCTGTCGAACGATACTATCCGATGGCGAATCGAAGGGATTATCCCGCACGACGCGATCGAGGATGAGACTCGACCCAGCACTGAGTGGGACGTTCACGCCGACGCCGCCGAGTTTCTGGAAGATGAGCTGGAGTTCTTCGCGACAGGCTACCGGCGAGACCTCATGCAGTCGCAGGCTGTCCACGTTGAATTGCTAGTCGAGAAGAACACGGTCTTCCGAATGGCGGAAGAGATCGCCGGGCGTTACTCAGTCCCTGTGACGTCTCTGCGCGGGCAGACATCCGGGCCGGTTCGACACAAGATACGCCGCCGATTCGAGAAGAGCGGCAAACCGCGATTGGTAGTGCTGGTAGCAACAGACTTTGATCCGTCCGGCGAGGCGATCGCGGAGAGCGTATGCACTAGCCTTCAGCAAGAGTTCGGGTGCGACAACCTCAAAGCCTTCAAGGTGGCTGTGACGTCGTCGCAGGCGGCAGAGATGGGCCTGACGCATGACTTCGAGGGGCTCTCCACCAAGAAGGGCGACAGCAACCTAAAGCGGTTCGTGGAGAAGCACGGCGCGGATGCGAGGTGCTACGAGCTCGAGGCCTTGCCGGCCGCCGAGTTCCAGCGACTGATAGCCGAAGCGATCGACTCTGTTGTCGATGTCGATCTGCTAAACCGCGAGCGGGAGCAGGAGAGGCAGGACGCCGCCGAAATCCAACGGCGCCGGGCAATCATGCTCGCGGCCTTGGAAGAGGCAGACTTCAACGCTGATGAAGAGAGTGATTGAGCAGAGTTCGGTGCAGCCCCACGTGGGCCGGGTTATGAGCCGCCGCGACCTTCTCCCGAATCAAAAAGGGTCGCGGGATATAAGAGCGTCCTGGGTTGAAAGCTCCCCAGGGCTCGGTGAGCGTCAGTGAAACCAGCGTCCCCTTTAGGGTTGTCCGGGCAACGGGCTGGTAGTCGATCCAGCCAAGCCGCCTACGTCCCGGTCCATAAGCGACGCAGTCCAATCAGCTGGGTATAAGCTGCTGGCGAGGGTCGCGCCTCGCCTTCTTCGCTCGCCGACAACGGCACTAAGCACCCTACAATCGTCCCGACGCCAAGCGACTCCCCTTGTCGCCAGGGAAGGCGGTGCGCCCTGACCGAGTGAACCTCTTCGGCTAGACGCAGAGGTTCTGCTGACGGCCTACCAGCTGGCGGAGAACAACCCCGATGAGTAGTCAACGGGAGAACGGGAGAGACAGCAACGGGAGAAGTCTCCCGCTCACCAAGGGCGGTTCTCCCACTCCTGTTGAATCTCTCCCGATGGATTGCTCGAGGTGTGTGAATCACACACCCGAGGTGGCAAAAGTGCCACCTCGGGAACTGTCGCAGGAAGTCCTCGAAGACGCCTGGGGCCACTGACGGACAGCCCGGGCAGGGGGGGTGGTCGGAACTGAGGGACCCCCCCTCGCTTAGCCGTGTGGTGCCGCTCACGCGTTTTTTGGCGAGTTTCAAGGGCCTGGAATCATGGCGGACGAATCGGCCACCGCGGCCGTAACGTCTCGCACATGACTGGATCACCTCAACGATGGCTCTCTCGTAAGGCGGCCTGCGCGGCCGCTATGGGCGTCAGTAGGCAGACGCTCGCGAGATGGGCGGCGGCCGGGAAGTTCCCGCCTCCGGCCATTGGACCTGGCGGCCGTCACCGCTTCCTCGAGTCGGACGTGCTGGCCTGGCTGTCGTGGCAAGCGGCATGCGCGAGGGCGAAGCGTGAAGGCCGACCAGTACCCGAGGCGCCGCAGTGGGCCGACCCCTTGGAACCCGAGGCCGAGCATGCCTACACCGCAGCAAGTTGCCGCGGCTGAGGACATCGCGACGCAAGCCCGACGCGAGAACCGAGACCTGACGATTGACGAGTGGCAGCGCTACGACGCGCTGATGCGGGGGCTGACAACCGAACCAACCGAGGCGAGCCGTGCCAATCACCGCAACTGATCACCGCCGCATGTGGGCCCCCATCCGGGCGATGAAGGCCCTGTTCGCCCACAAAGACGCCTGCGAAGAGCGGGCCAAAGACCTAGCGGCAAACGTCGCTGTGGCTCGCGCCGTGCGGGTCCAGGCGATGACGCCATCCCCCAAGGCAGAACCGAAAGCCATGCTCAACGACTACAGCTTCGACCGGTCCAGCAAGTACAGCGCTCAGCACGTCGCCGAGCTCACCAAGATGCAGAACCAGGCGGCCGACGAGCTCGCCGAGCTGTCGGCCAAGGCGGACGGCCCCGGCCTGAGCGACACCGAGGGCGAGCGGATGGAAGAGGTGCTCGCCGCACACGACGCGATCAAGGCCGAGCTCAAGCGGATGGACAAGGCACGGGCGGCAAGGACGCGCGCGGCCGGTGTGGTCGCCAGCGTGCGGGGCGATCGCAGCCGCAACCGCTACAGCGGCCTGGTGAGTGCCGACGAGGAGGGCGACGGCGAGGAGGGGGATAACGAGGACGACGACGAGGAGGAAGACGTGAAGCCCGCCAGCAATGCCAAGACCGCCCGCGCCCGATCGACGGTGGCCTACATAGACCAGAGCGGTCGGGAGATCCGGTCGCTGTCGATGGATGAGCCGTTCGGCGGCCGCGCCAGCCGTCGAAGCGATGGCCAGCGGAGGCCGACGCTAGGCGAGCGGGTCGCGGCACACTTGGGGATCAAGCCGCTCTCTGGCATCAACAATGCCGGTCCCGTTTGGGAAGGATCCGACGGTAGCGGCGGCTACCTGACCGGGATCGAGACGCTCCGCGAAATCGTCAATCCCGCGCGGCCCGCGACGGTTTGCTTCCCGGCTGGCGCCCAGATGCTCCAGCTGAACGAAAGCGAGACGGTGCTGATCGAGCAGCTGACGGACCCTGAGGCACACTGGACGCCCGAGCTCGGCCGGGTGCCGGGATCGGGGATGACGTTCGGCCGCATCGTGCTACGTCCGAAGAAGCTGGCGGCCTTGGTGCCCATCTCGATCGAGATGATGGAGGACGCGCTTAACGCCCCGGAGATGATCCAAAAGGCTCTGATCCAGGCCTTCGCGATCGCCATCGACCAGGCCGTCCTCAGTGGGAGCGGCGTCGGCGAGCAGCCGAAGGGCATCCGCAACCATGCGGGCGTGAACACTCACACCATCGTGGGCGCCCCGGCCGGTGACTACAGCGACCTCGAGACGGCGCTCGAGAAGATCCGCCTGGCGAACTACGTCGGGGAGGATTCGGCGCTGTCGTGGATCCGCCACCCGCGGGACGCGAGCCAGTACAACCGGCTTCAAGACACGCTCATGCAGCCGTTGCAGCCGACGCCCGGCGCGGCCGCGCTGCGGAAGTTCCAGACGACCAGCCTGCCGATCAACCTGGGCGGCGGCGCGGAGAGCGAGATGATCGTCGGCGACTTCTCGCAAATCATCATCGGTATGCGGACCACGGCTACGATCCGAATCTTGCCGGCCGGCACTGTGGATATCGGGGCCGAGCGGTTCGACGCGTCCGAGCAGTTCGGGGCCATCGTAGCGATGCACGCGCGGGTTGACGTCGCGGTCATCCGGCCGCAGTGGCTGACCGTCGTCGACGGCGTGGACTGGACCTGATCCGCGGCGCCGTCTGACACCCCTTCCACCTGACTACTCGAGGGTACCGTGACGTTCAAAGAAGCGATCAAACCGAAGTTCTGTCTGCCGTTCGCGTCGGCCACCACAACGCGCAACGGCGCGGCGATCGACTGCCGAGGCTACCTGGGCTGCGCGTTCGTGTTGCACCACGGCGTCAACGCAGCCGCGGCGACGGGGAGCATCAAGGTCCAGGGCAGTAGCGACAACAGCACGTGGGAAGACCTGGACGTGACCGCGGTCCCGATGGGTGCGATCGCAACCGATATCGCAGTCGTCTGGGACATCCTCCGCCCTCGGCACCGCTTCTTGCGAGTAGTGGTGGCGCGGACCAACAGCGAGAGCGCAACGCAAGGCGTTCTGGCCTACCTCTACCGGGCCAGCAACGAGCCGGTCCCGCCGAGCTACGGCGTCGATCCCCAGGTCGTGCAGGCACACGCGCCCGAAGCGGCGTAACGACCCAGCCCTTGAGCAGGCTGGAATCCTGTCGCCGTCGGCCCTTCGATCCGGGGGCCGGCGGCGTTTTTCTTGGAGGGTGAGCAGTGGCAATCGGGCAATTGACAATCGCCATCGCGGCCAACGCGGCCAAGGGCGTGACGCAGCTGCGCGGCTTCCGGAAGGAAGTCGCCGGCCTCAAGAAAGACACGGCGATCGCGTCGACGTCGGTGAAGGGCCTGACGTCGGCGCTCACCCGGGTGGCCGGACCGCTCGCAGCTGCCGGCACGGCCTACTTCTCGACGCGGGCCTTCCTGACGATCGCCAACGACCTCGACGCCACGGCGAAGGTGGCCGCCAAGCTCAATGTCGCCCCGGTCGCCCTGCAGGGCCTCCGACACGCGGCCGACCAAACGGGCGTCGCCACGCAGACGCTCGACAACGCGCTGTCGAAGATGACCATCCGGGCCGCCGAGGCCGCGACCGGCGCGGGGGAAGCGGTGAAGGTGCTCGCCGAGCTGGGCATCAACGCGAAAGAGTTCTCGCAGCTGTCGGCAGATAAGCAGTTCATCAAGATCGCCGGCGCGATGGGTCAGCAGACCAACCAGGCCGACAAGCTGCGCATCGCGACCAAGCTCTTCGAGGAAGAGGGCGCGGCGTTGGTGTCGACGCTCTCGCTAGGAGAGGTCGGCCTCAACAAGATGACCGGCGAGGCGGCCAAGCTGATGGGGACCTTCAGCGCTGCGGAGCTGGCCAAGGTCGAGGCGTTCAACGACGAAATGGACAAGCTCTCGAAACTGGTGGGGGGCATCGGCAGCGAGATCGTCATCAACATCGCGCCCATCGCCAGCGACGCGATCAACATGCTGACCGAGGCGATCAACTACGTCCGCAACAAAGAGGGCGATCGCACCTGGCTGGGCGCGGCGGGCGACGCGATCAAGACCGGCTATAGCTACTCGCCGCTGGGCTTCATCACGGGCGACACCTACCAGAAGGGTGGAGCCGCCCAGCTGTCGAAGCTCAGCTACTTCTCCGACAGTGGCAGCGCAGGCCAGCTGACGGCCGCCGAGCGAGCAGCCGGGAAGGCCCGCGAAGCCAACGCGGCCAAGTTCCCCAACGGCGACAACATCGGCAAGCTGTGGGAGAGCGCGTCGGCCGGCGCCGAGGGCACGGTTAAGAAGCTCATGGACGGCGTGGCCGCGTCGCTCAACACCGTCGGATCGACGATCAACTCGACAGTGGCTCAGACCAATGCGGCGAAGCGGCGCGGCCTGGGCTTCGCAGCACAGGGCCTCAACCCGCTGACGGGCCTGGCGCCGCTGGGCATGAGCGAGGCCCGACGGGACCTCATGGCGGGGCCCGACCTCAAGCCAATCGGGCGTGTCTCCGACCGGATCAACGACCTCGTTTCCGCCGACAGCAGTGAGGGCTACCAGGCCCTGCGAGCGAACCAGCGGACGTCGCGGCTCAACCCGGCCGACAAGGCGGCCCCGAAGATTGAGCAGAACACCCTCCGCGCTGCGAAGGCGATGGAAGCATTCACGACCTGGGCGAAGAGCCAAAAGCCCCGAAGCGCTGGCCCTGCCTGACCCTAACCCACGGAACCCATGGCCCCCACCAACAACGACAACCCGAAGCTTGAACCGATCGACCTGCACATCGAGGACCCCCGCGAGCTGTTCCGTACGTTCATCGCGTGCAAGATGGCGATGCAGCAGGCGCAGGCCGTCTGCGAGTCGTGCGGCGACCCGGACATCATCCGCGAAGCCACGTCCCGCCTGATCCAAGCTTGCGGGTTTCTAACCGGCGCGGTCGCCGCCGCCACCGGTGACGAGCTGCAGCGTCGCCAGCTGGCCAAGGCCGACGCAGCGCCACTCAACTAAGGGGGATACCTTGAAGAGCGTAGACGAGGCCGCCGAGGGCCTCAGAGTGGCGATCCAGAACGCCGAGACGTCGGCCACCGGCAAGGCGTGCTCTGTCCCCGAGCTGCGGCTCGCGGCCATGCGGCTGGCCCTGGCGGCGAGCGAGTACCAAGGGGCCGTCATGCAGCGTGACGTCGACCGCATCAAGGCGGCTCGAGGTGAGGCGCGGCCGTCGGTTCTCTCGCTGATCACCCCCAAAGCCTGGAAGCTCTGGCGACCATGAACGACGGCCTACACCTCGAGGGCGCCGACGAGCTGCTCAAGCTGCTCGACCAGATCGTAGACGAAGCGGGCGGCGCCAAGAGCATCAACGCGGCCCTGCGGAAGGCGACCCGGAAGGCGGCCAAGCAGATCATCCTCCCGGCGGTGAAGGCGGCCATCCCGGTCGACAGCGGCGAGCTCGAGGACGCTCTCCAAGTGCGGGCGCTCAAGAGCAAGAAGGGCCGCGTCGGCGCGACGGTGGGCTTCCCGGATCCGCTCTTCAAGGGCGACACGTTCTACGGCGGCTTCCTCGAGTTCGGGTGGAAGAACACGAAGCGGGGCTACGGCGTCCCGGGGGACAAGTTCCTGCGGCGGAGCCTCTACGAAAACGAGGCCGCGGTCGAGGCGTCGGTACGGGAGGACCTGGCGGCGTGGATCGCGGAGCGGAACCGGGAGACGCGGGGTTGAACTGGCCACTTTGGCCAGTTGGACGGCCCGTCAGAATTGAAAAGTTTCAATTGACGCTAGCGGGCTTGACCCCACCCGGGGCCGTCGGCAAACTCTCCGTTGCAAAAGCTACCCCGCGTTGGGTTTGGTACCCCGACGCACGCACAGGTGATCATGCAGAATCCTCAGGTAATCAGAACGCGTAGCAGAGAGGGTGTCCCCGGAGGTAACGACGGGGGGGTGGTCACCTGCCACCTTGCAACGCCACCTCTGCTACGCGTTTTCATTGCGCCCGCGCCGTTCTGGCGGGGCGAAAGGAGCCACTTGGATGGCGACGATTCTGGAGGGCCGCGGTCTGCGGCCAACGATCAAGCGAGACGAGCCGGTCTGCAACCTCGAGCCGGTGACGGCCGCGGAGCTGCGGGACTACCTAGCTGGAATGGGACTCGGCGACGATGGGCCCCGCTGGACGCTCGACCTGGACGCGGAAGTCTGGAACCTCACGGAGGCCCAGCTATGAACGCGACGACACCCGCCGAGGCCGCGATGGCCGACGCCTGGGACTTGCTGGATATGGGCTATCACGACGCTGCGGTGATGGTCGCTCGGGCGCGGCTCGAGTGGGCCATGCTCCGGCGGCTACGATGGCCGGCCGGCAAGAAGGCCCCGCGCGTGAAGGTGTTGCTACAGCGGCTCCGGGATTCCGGCGCCGTCAGCAACAAAGCTCTGCAACGGATCGACGAGGTCTACGCGAAGGCCAGCAGCGTCGCCCACGGTGAACGCAGGCCCGGCCCAGCGGCGGCCGAGTCGTTAATCGCTGCGTCGTCCAACGGCGTCGCCGCACTGTTGAGCTGATTACCGGCCGCGCCGTCCACTCCGGGCGGCGCGGCCCCTTCTAATCCGGTAGTCTACCGGGTTGCTCTCGCGGGCTTATCGAAACTCTCGGCAAATGCTTGCGTAGGCGTGGCAATCGCTGATATACAGCGGGGACCACTAACGCTATGCATCCCTTGTCGTTAAGTGGTGGCTTAGACGCGGTTGACATGCAAGAGGTCACAGATTCGAGTTCTGTCGTGCCCACTTGACCTAAGTCCTTGCCGATTCGCGACTTGTGTTACCTGCCGGTGGTCGGCAGTGCGGCGTTTCCTCGGAAGCCAAAACGGTACATACCGTTTTGCGCGTTCCCTAGGAGTTCCGCGCGATGCCAGCACTCATCCAGG
>JBGSJY010000540.1:0-4293 GCA_041741515.1 Pirellulales bacterium
GCCGCTGGCCCGCAAGCTCGGCCTCTCGCGCGAGGACCCGCAGGGCGTGCTGATCGCCGGCGCGGCGCCCTTCTCGCGGATGCTCGCCGAATCCCTGGCGAAAGAGGGCGTCGACTCCCTGATGGTCGACACTAACCCGCAGAGCGTCCAGGCGGCGCGGATGGCCGGCCTCCGCGCCCACTACGCGAGCATCGGCAGCGAGTTCGTCATCCAGGGGCTCGAGCTGGGCGGCATCGGACGGCTGCTGGCGATGACCCCCAACGACGAGGTGAACTCGATCGCCACGATGGAGTTCCGGGATTATTTCGGCCGCGAGAACGTCTATCAGCTCCCCCTCCCCAAGAAATCGAGCGAGCGACACCGGCGCATCCCCCAGCACCTGCGGGGCCGGTTGCTCTTCGGACCCGGCGGGACCTACGAGGAAATCCGCCGACGCATCGAGGCCGGCGCGCAGCTCAAGAAGACGACGCTCAACGAGGACTTCACCTACGACAAGTTCATCGAGCAGCACGGCAAGTCGGCCTTGGTGCTCTGCAAGTTCCTCGAAGGGGGGCGCGTGCGCTTCGCGGCCGAAGACCAGCCGCTCGACCTCAAGGCCGGCGGCAAGATCCTCGCGCTGGTCGACCCGCCCGCCGGGGGCTTCAACGCCTCGGAGAGCAACGTGCTCGGTTGAGCTACGGCTCGAGACGCCACGCCAGCGACGTCGGACCGTCCTTCACCGCGGCGCCGAACGTGTCGATCGTTCGCGATCCGACACTGAGCTCGACGCTCGCCGACCCAAAGGGCCAGGGCGTGACCGATACGCGACGGGGTCCGACATCCGGTTTGCGTCTCGGAGTGAATCGAATCGTCGGCCAGCCGGTCGCTTCGCTCCCCACGACGAGGGGCTCGGGCATGGCGTCATCACGTGCGACCGGGCAGACGCAACAAAGCCACAGGCTCATCCAGTCGAAAGCTTGCAGCCAAGCTAGGCAGCGGTCGGCAAGCGACTCGGTGTGCTGTGGCGAAGCGCCGAGCCACTCCGCCAGCCACGCCGCGCGTCGCAGCTCGACAGCCGCGAGCCAAGCTTCCCATTGCGCGTGATCGGCGTCGTGCTTCGCTTGCAGCGCGTGAAAGTGCGACGCCACGACCCAACCGGCCAGCGGGCCGATCTCGCGGCAAGCGTCAATCGATCCGTTCCAGATCGCCTGCGATGCGTCGGCGGGCATTTCTGTGAATGGCAGCGGCAGGCCCGACGCAATGTCGACGAGCGGCCGGTAGCCGATCCAGCCGTCGTCGTGACGACGGACCGCTTCCAAGAACTCCTCCCGCACAGCGGCGAGCGGATGCCCCGCGTCATCCGCCGCGCCTACGAGGGGTTCAACATCGGCGCCGCCCCATGCCTTCGCGAGCTCGAAACTAAGCCGCGCGTGGTCCGGCTGTGAAATCAGCAACCAACGCTGGGGCGACTCGGCGCCGAGTGGCAAAGCGCGACGGATCACTTCAGTACCTCTCCCCCACGCTCAATAGATTCGGCTCTAGCAAAAAAGCCGGCGGGGCAACGCCCCACCGGCCTCTGAGCTGACCGCTGAATGCTGACCGCTGAAAGCTGAAAGCCTATTTGTAATAGCTCACAAACTCGCTAATCGGCTTGCACTTGATCTTGCCGGCGTTTCCCGCCTGGCCGAAGGCCGTCATCCGGGCGATGCAGACCTGCTTCATCGCTTCGCGGGCCGGCTTCATCCAGTCGCGGACGTCAAACTTCTCCGGGGCCGTGAACAGCAGCTTGCGGACCGCGCCGGTCATCGCCATGCGGTTGTCGGTGTCGACGTTGATCTTCCGCACGCCGTACTTGATCCCTTTCTGGATCTCCTCGACCGGCACGCCGTAGGTCTGCTTCATCTGGCCGCCGTACTCGTTGATGACGTCCTGCAGCTCTTGCGGGACGCTCGACGAGCCGTGCATGACGAGGTGGCAGTTGGGCAGCCGCTTGTTGATCTCGATGATGCGGTCCATCGCGAGGACCTCACCGGTGGGCTTCTTCGTGAACTTGTAGGCGCCGTGGCTGGTGCCGATGGCGACGGCCAGCGCGTCGACGCCGGTGTCCTTGACGAACTGCTCGGCCTCGGCCGGGTCGGTCAGCAGCTGGTCGTGCGACAGCGTGCCGGTGGCGCCGTGGCCGTCCTCTTGCTCGCCGCCGCCGTGCTCGAGCGATCCCAGGCAGCCCAGTTCGCCCTCGACCGACACGCCCTGCTTGTGGGCGGCCTGCGTGACCTTCTTGGTGACCGCGACGTTGTAGTCGTAGTCGGCCGGAGTCGTGCCGTCCTCCTTCAGCGAGCCGTCCATCATGACGCTCGTGAAGCCGTTGTCGATCGCGCTCTGGCAAGTCTCGGGACTGTTGCCGTGGTCCTGGTGCATGACGACCGGGATCTTCGGGTAGAGCTCCGCCGCGGCCA
Organism: Pirellulales bacterium; assembly: GCA_041741515.1. Taxonomy (GTDB): domain Bacteria; phylum Planctomycetota; class Planctomycetia; order Pirellulales; family Lacipirellulaceae; genus Botrimarina. Next base: position 2,436 of record JBGSJY010000540.1, read on the forward strand.
GCATCAGGTGCCGCAGGTAGGCGTCCTGCGAGTACTTCCTGGCGCCGCGCGAGGCCTGGATGATGACCGGCGAGTCGGTCTCTTCGGCGGCCTCCATGATCGCCTGGATCTGCTCCATGTTATTCACGTTGAACGCGGCCAAGCCGTAATCGTTCTCGGCGGCGTGGTCGAGCAACAGACGCATCGGGACCAGGGGCATCGGGGACTCCTCTACTGCTTGCGTTGACTTCGGGGTGGGGATCGCAGGCGATCGGTTCGTCCGGGCGATCGTCCAACCACCAAGGTACCGCCCCCGGGTCGCGGCGGGGAGGGTCAGAACGTCGCGGCAGGCGGGTAGGTGAGTTGGAAGCGTCAGCGACCGGAGGGAATTGGCGAATCGCTCGCCCTTTTACGAAGTCGGGCGTGCGCCATGGTTAAGCGTAGCGGGTACGTCGCGTACTCCGGGCGCTGACGCTCCCGGCTCGCCTCCGGCTCGCTTTAGAAACTGGGGCGGTCGGCCGCCGTGCCGGCGAAGTCGGCCTCGGGCGGGGTCTGCACCAGCCGCACGATGATCGCCTTGTGAGCGCCGGGCGCCTCTCTGTCGGCGCGGTGGAAGAAGCCTCCCAGGCGGCTGTCCGAGTCGGGCAGGCTCGTCACCAGCAGCATCTCGCCCACGACCAGCGGCGCCTCGATCCGTAGGTCGGCGAACGTGCGCTGCTCGCGCGAGGCCTTCGGCCGGGTGATAGCGCCCGCCCCGTCGGCCACCCACCGCATCCGGGATTCGCCGTGGTGCAGCTCGGGGACGATCGACGTCCGGTACCCGCCGCCCTGCCGCGCCTCGACGCCAACTCGGTAGACGGGCTGCACCTGCTGGAACGTCTCGCCCCAGGGACCCGAATCATCCGCCAGCAGCAGCGTCACCGAGGGCGTCACGTCGCTGGCGTTCACCTGCGCGGGCTCGCCCGGGCGGACGGTCATCTCTTGCTTCTTGACGCCCGTCGGCGCCGAGAGCCGCGTCACGGTTCCGTCGCTGTTGTCGTCCGACTCGCCCGGCCGCGGGTCGAGCAGCCGGAGGATCTCTTTCGGGGGCACCCCACCGACGACCCCGGCGCGGAGGCCGTTGCGGCGGAGTCGGGCGCGGAGGCCCTCGTCGAGGCGTTCCTCTTGCACGAAGCGCCAGAGGCTCGCTTGGCGGTCCGCCTCGGCTTCGGGGGAAAGGGTCGCCCAGTAGACCTCGTACCGCACTCCGTCGGGCGAGCGGTCCGCCGTCCGCAGCGGCGACCCGACAGGCAGCGGCTTGTCGCTGACTGACAGCAGCGTCGTGCAGCCCGCCGACATCGCCACCCCGGCGATGAAGGCGAGCAAGCGACGGCGACCGAAGTTCGACAAGATTCAGCACACGGCGCGCAGGGCGAACCGCGACCGCCAACCGAGCGGCCGCCTGGGTGGCGGACCGTAGCGAACGCTATCGCCCAGGGCAAGGTCGCCTGACGGCGGTGAGGCTTGAGACTTGAGGCGTGAGGGTTGCGCTGCATGCCCCAGTTCATTGGCGACGCAATCGCCTCGGTCCCCCTCCTTCCTCAGAGGGAGAGGCTAGGGGAGGGTGTGAAGCGGGTACCAGGGTTCACTCCCTCCCCTAACCCCTCCCCCGAAAGCGGAGGAGGGGGATAAAAGCGACTCCGTCGCTAGAGAAATGTCAACGCAGCCCAACCTCAAGTCTCGAGCCTCACCGCCGCAAGCCGCCCACCCAGCTGGCGGGCGTCATCTTCGGCGTGGCGAACTTCGAGCCTACCACCGCGCCGTGCTCTGCTAGCAGCTCGGCGAAGTCCGCCTCGAGCAGCGTCAGCAGTGCCGAAGGGGGGTCGGCCGCCAGCCACTG
>JBGSJY010000541.1:0-15864 GCA_041741515.1 Pirellulales bacterium
GGCCGCGCCAACGCGGCCCCAGTCGGACAGCCCCCCGACCTCGCTGACCAGCTCATCGACGAGCACCTCGCGGGCGACGGGCCGGCCCTCGGTCATCCGCACCAGGTCGTAGCACTCTTGGTCGCGGACGAGCTGGTCGGCGAGGTACTGACTCGACGAGAGCAGTTGCAAGAGTTGCGGCAACGCCTCACGGTCGCGCTCGAATAGCGCGGCGGTCGAGAGCGGGTGGCGGGCCGCGGCGAGGAATCGTTCGAGGTTCCGCAGGGCGGTGTCCGGGTCGGCGAGGCGCGGCCGGGCGTGGTCGAACTGCGTCTGGATCAGGCCGACAAGATCGGCCGGCACCCCCGATCGGGCGATCCGTTCCCACGGAGAGAGGGCGGCGGCCACGGGGGCGTCGGAAGCGGTCATAGCCAAGCGGCGGGCCGGATACGGATCGGCCCCTGTCAAAGTGCGTCGCGGTCGGAGATGCCCGGGCAGCCGCCTGGCCAACGCCCGTGTCCCCTATCGTAGCAAGAACCGGCCCGCGGGGCGAGCAGCGAACGTTCCCCGGGAAATGGGTGGCGGTGACGCCTTCCTGCTATTGCGTCGATCGCCCCGACATCAACAGCAGCGTTTCGCTCGCCAGACCGTCCGAGCTGACCACGATCCTGATCTCACCGCCTCGACCTTCGGTGGACTGGACGATCAAGATCGCCTTGCCATTGAACAGCGCGACTTCGGTGTCGTGGAACGACCGCATCGAGGTGGGGTCGCCGTTGCCCACCGCCCGAAGCTTACCGGCGCCCGACACTTCGACTTGGACGAGGGCGTCGGCGAGGGGACACGGGATTCCGTCCTCATCGACGGCCTCGACCGTGACGAAGGCGAGGTCGTCGCCGGCGGAGGTCAACTCGCCGCGGTCGGCGGTGAGAACGAGCTTTGCCGGCGCGCCGGCGGTGCGGACGATATCTTCGCCGATCGGCGAGCCGTCCTTGTAGGCGACGACGCGGAGCTCGCCGGGCTCGTAGGCGACCTCATTCCAGCGGAGACGGTAGTCGTAGCTCGGCAGGTAGTAGGGAGACTCGTACTCTTCGGCATAGACGCGGATGCTCGACACTTTGGGCTCGGCCTTGTCGAGGCATCTATCGTAGACGACACGCAGTTTGCTGGTCTGGACATCGACATGGTGGATCGCTTCGTTGACGCCGCCCCACAGCGGCTCCATCGTCGCCTCGTGCGCCGCCACCTCGCGCCACTGGTTATCGGCGCCCGCCGCTTCGATGCGATAGCCGTAGAGCTTCGACTCGCGGGGGAAGTCGATGACGATCGAACGGATGCGGCTTGGCGCGTCGATATCAACGGCCGCCCAAGTCGCAGAGCCATCCGCCGAGATGCTGGCGAGTGGCTTGGATGGTGGCGACGCGGAGTCGCTTCTCCGTGGGCCGCCGACATCGATCGACACGCCGCTGGCCAAGTCGTCGGGCGGCGCGGGACGATCCCCCTTGCGACGGACGCCGAGCGATTTGCCGTTGAGAAACAACTCCGCGGAATCGCCGTTGGTGTAGACAATCACCGGCACGGGATCGCCCTCGCGGCCGGACCAGTTCCAGTGCGGCGCGAGATGCACGGTGGGCGTCTCGGGCCGCCACAGGCTGCGGTAGAGAAAGAAGCGGTCCTTGGGGAAACCCACGAGATCGACGATGCCGAAGTACGAGCTTCGGGCGTCACGCTCGAACGGCGTGGGCTCGCCCAAGTAGTCGAACCCGGTCCAGACAAACTCGCCCAACAAGTAGTCGTCTCGCTGCAAGCGCTCGAACTCGACCTCCGCGATGTCGGCCCACGCCGCCGAGGAAAACTCGTAGGCGTTGGCGACCGGGGCGTCGGGGAAATCGCACTTGGTCCCGCCGATCGGCAGGCGGTAGGCGCCGCGTGTCGAAACCGCCGACGCCGACTCGCTGTAGATGATCGGCTTGTCGGGGTACGCCTTCCGAGCGCGCTGGTATCTCGCTTGGTAGTTCCACCCGGTAAAGTCAAGGTCGTCGAGCACCCCGCTGTCGGACGCGTGAGGGATATGACACGCCAGACCGACGGGGCGTGTGGTGTCGTGCTCGCGGATCGCCTGCCGGGCAGACGCGACTTTCTCCTTCGTCAGTCCTTCTGGGTCGTGGGGCGCCTCGATGATCTCGTTGCCGATCGACCAAACAAACACGCAGGGGTGATTCCGATCGCGCCGCACCAGCGCGGCGGCGTGCCGGGCGAAGAACGGCTCGAACGCCTCGTCCGCCGGTTTGTCGGCGGTGTTGTTCCATTTGTCGAAGAGCTCGTCCCACACCAAGATGCCGCGCTCATCGCAGAGGTCGAGCAACTCTGCGGCGGGAGGGTTGTGGGCGGTGCGGATAGAGTTGACGCCCATGTCCTGGAGGATCCCGAGCTGGCGCTCAGCGGCCCGTCGGTTGAACGCGCCCCCCAAGGGCCCAAGGTCGTGATGAAGATTGACGCCCCGCAGTTGCACTCGGCGGCCGTTAAGCCGCAGACCGTCATCCGCGGTCAGCTCGATCGTCCGCACCCCGAACCGCGTCTCGCGGCGCTCGACTTCCTTGCCCGCGACCAGCAGCGACGTCTTGGCCGTGTAGAGCCGCGGCGAGTGCAGGTCCCAGAGCTGGGGCTGGGTAAGGTCGAAAGTCATTGCAGCCTTCGCGAAGGCGTCGATCGGCGCCGTCTCACTAACGCTCTTAAACGCCAACTCTTCGCCAGCCGGCGAGTAGATCGCTACTTGCACTTCCACTTCGACGGGCTCGTCGCTGTCGAGGTGGTTCTCGATCTCGTTCTCGATTCGGACGCTGGCGTGGTCGGTCGAGATGTCGGAAGAGACGACCGTCGTGCCGTCCTTGGCGAGGTGGACCGGCGGGCTGACGACCTGCGTCACCCGCCGATAGATGCCGGCGCCGGGGTACCAGCGGGTGCCGTGATTGGTGGTGTCGACCCGGACGGCGACGATGTTCGCGCGGCCGAACTTCACGTACGGCGTGATGTCGACACGGAACGGCGTGTAACCGTAGTCCCACTCGCCGGCGAGCTTGCCGTTGACGTAGACCTCCGGCGAGGCCATGACGCCGTCGAAGTCGAGGTAGACACGCGAGCCCTCCTCGCGCCGATCGACGGTCATCCACTTGCGGTACCAGGCGACGCCCCGCCAGGGGAGCTTGCCGGCGTAGCCGCTCTTCTCGTGGGGGTCGAAGGGACCGCCGATCGCCCAGTCGTGTGGCGTGTTGACCTCTTTCCAGGCGTAGTCGTCGAATGCGAGCTGCTTCGCCTCGGGATGGTCGCCGCGCTTGAAGCGCCAGCCGAAATTGAACTCGATCGTCCTCGCGACCGAAATGTCGCAGGCGCCCAACAAGATTCCACCAGCCAGCGCGGCGATCAGGAGGCGGCGGCGTGCCAGTGGGCTGAACATAGAACGGTTGTGAAAGGGTTCGGTCGGGAAGGGAGCGGTCATGAAACGTGGATGGGGCGATCGAGTGGCTTACTGCCCGTGGTCGCCGTGAAAGTCGCGGACACGCCAGTCGCGGGTAATTCTTTTGGGACTCGTCGAGGGTTGTTCGACGGCGGCGTCGTTCTCACTCGCAAACGCCGACACTTCGGCGACGACCTCTTTACCGTCGGGCATGACGACGCGCGCCGTGGAATCGGGGGCCACCTTGCCAACGCGGACGAGCTCGAGGCGGTCCCAATCGATCTGGGCGGTGTTTTGGGCTGTCGCCGCCCGGGGAATCACAGCGCCCTCGCGGGCCAAGACGACGATTGGGACTGCGCCGGCTTCGATTTTCCGCCAACCGGGCCCGCTGAACCGCTCGCCGGACTGGTAATCGACCCATCCCCCCGGCGGCAAGTACACGTCGCGGGACGTGGACTCGTCAAACAGCGGCGCCACCAGCAGGTCGGTCCCGAGCAGGTACTGGTCCTCGATGAGCCAACTCGTTTTGTCGCTCGGGAACTCGAAGAACAGCGGACGCACGAGCGGCGCCCCGGACGAAGCGGCGTCGGCGCTCTGCGTGGTCAGGTAGGGGATCAATTGGTAACGCATTTCGATCGTCTTGCGGAACAGCTCGACGAACGCCTCGTCGTACTCCCAGGGCTCGCGCGGCGGCGCGCCGTGGCAGCGAATGTGCGAGCTGAGCGCCGCCATCGCCAGCCAGCGCGCGTACAACTCACGCGGCGCCCGCTCGACGAAGCCGCCCGAGTCGTGGCTCCAGTAGGTGAACCCGCAAAGCCCCAGCGACATCCCGGCGCGGAGGGTCCCGGCCATCGCGGAGTACGTATTCTCGGCGTCGCCTCCACAATGGAGCGGGTAGCGTTGGCTGCCAGCCCACGCGCTGCGGGCCCAGATGATCCGCTCGCCGCTTTCGTGGTGGGTGAGATCCGACACGAGCCGGTTGTACCGCAGCGGGTAGAGGTTGCGTTCGTACCAGCCGGTGCGGCCCGAGGCGTAGAGCCCGTGGAGCGGCGCGTCCTCGCCAAAGTCGACCTTGATGGCGCCGACGCCCAGGTCGAGCAAGCCCTTCAGTTTGGCCTGGTACCACTTGACCGCTTGAGGATTCGAGAAATCGAGGACCCCGTCCTCGGCCGGCAGGACGCCGCCGCTGTTGCGGACGAAGAGCCCCGCCTTGACGGCCTCGGCGAACAGCGGGTTCTTCGACGTGAAGTAGGGCAGTTGCCAGAGGCAGACCCGAAAGCCGTCTTCTTTGAGGTCGCTGATCATCTTCGCCGGGTCGTCGAACCGCGACGGTGAGAACTTGTAATCGCAACGCCAATCGGTCTCGAACCAGCCCGTGTCGAGATGGATCACGTCGCAGGGGATCTGGTGCTCGCGTAACTTCTGGGCGACGTCGCGGACCTCCGCCTCGCTCTTGTAGGTGATGCGGCTCATCCAGAGGCCGAACGACCACAGCGGCGGCCGGGGGCTGCGGCCGGTGAGGGCGGTGTACTCCTGAACGATCTGCTTCGGGTCGCCGATGAACAGGAACACGTCGAGCGTCTCGTCACCAACGTAGGCGACGTTGGTGGCGTCGAAGTCGCGGCCGAAATCGAACGTCGTCGGCGTGCTGGTGTGGACGAACAGGCCGTAGCCGCCGCTGCTCATGTAGAAGGGGATCGGCTTGTACATCCGCGGTGACTGGGCCCCCATCGCGTCGCGGACGTACTCGACCACGCGCTGGCCGCGCTTGTTGAGACGCGTGAACGACTCGCCGCAGCCGTAGATGCCCTCGTCGTGCTTGAGCGACGTCGCAAAGGAGAAGCAGCGGGCCAGGTCGCTCTCGCGGCGGATGAACGACAGCGGCGGCGGCGCCGAGAACGACGCCGGTTCGCCCAAGGCGCGGGTCTCGGTGAGCATCCGTCCCTCCTCGTCGAGCAGGGTCACGCGGAACGGCTTACGCGAGACCCGCACCGCGCCGTGAGGGCCGCGGTAAGTGACACCGCCCTCGTCTTCCTCTGCCGCCCAAGCGTCGCTGCGGGGCGGCTTATCGACAAGCATCAACGAGTCCCCGGCCGCCAAGTCCGTCGCGCGGGCGGCGAATCGGAGGCGAACCGCGCGGTCGCTGACGAACGAGACCTCGAAGGGCAACACCGGGTCGCGGTCATACTCGGTCCCGGGAAACTCGGTCGCCGTCGCGCGCGCGAGGGGGGCGTCGAACTTGTTGAACGACAGGCTCGGCTGCCGGACGTGGCGATTCCAGCGCACCGCGCCGACGCCGGTCTGCGGGTCGAGCCGCTCTAGCGAGTCGGCGACGAAGTGGACGGCGCTGGGGTCGGCGAACTCGGCGGCGACATCGACGACATCGCCGAGGCGCTCACCCGCCACCGCGGCGAGCGGCGCTAAACATAGAACGGCCCCGGCGACACGCCACGGGGCCGCGATAAGACTACGGAAGAGGCTCACAGAAGCAGAGATTCAAGAGGAGAAGCGGCGGAATAGCTGACAAGCGCGGGGGCGCGATAATTAGCGCGGGGTCGCGACGATGCCGTACATCGCCCGGGCCTCGCTGCCCACGCCCATCGAACCGAGGGTCATCACGTCGCCCGCGCTGCAGGGCCGGCTCCAGACCGTGAAGACATTGTCGATGCTGACGCCTGGACCGACATCGACGGTGAACGTCGGGTTGCCGAACCAAGCGTCTTCGTCCAAGCCGACTTGCTGGCCGGTGTTGGTGAACTGCTCTTTGAGCCAGTCGGGCGCCGGGGTGCGGTTGTCGAAGAGCACGAAGAGGGTGGCGTCGCGGTCGATCTCGACGTGGATCACCAATTCGCCGCTATAGCGATAGTCGTTGATCGTACGGACCAAGTCAGCGCCTTGGAGAAACTCGGGCAGGCCTTGCTTGGTGACGCCGTTCCACTGGTGCGGGTGATCCACATAGGCGGGGGCGTCTTCGACGAAGCCCGCGGTAAGCACCTGATAGTAGCTGACGCTCTTGGTAGAGTTGAGATTGTCCCAGACGGCCGTGATGATCGCCCCTTGGTTGGGGAGGTCGGCCGTCGACCAGTTGTTGCCGACCGACTCGCCGTGGACCTGGAAGATCCGCTGCAGGTCGCCCTGACGGTCGATGCGGGCCGCTTCGCCTTGCGTCAGCCGGCGCTTGAAAGGTCGTTTGTTCGAGCTCAGCGACTTCAGGTCAACAAGCCCCTCGAAGACGACGACATCCGTCTGTCCGTCGGCGCGGGCCGAGACGCCGAAGCGTGTGCCGAGGTCGATGACCTCGACGTCGGGCGTCTCGATCGTGAAACCCCGCGCCCAGCGCGGCACGTCGGCGGTCGCTTGGCCCGACTGGAGCTTCACAAGCATTCCCGAGACGATCTCACAAGAAGCGGGCCCGGTGATCTCGAATTGGACGTCGTTCTCGAACTCCATGGCGAAGCGGCCCGACTCGATCTCGAGTCGGCCGGCTGACACGCGGTCGCCGTCGATCGCCGTCGAGCCCTTGGCGAAGACCGCCGTCTCGGCGTCGACCACGCGTCCGACGCCGGGCGAGGTCCCGCGGAGGCTCGGGGCGGTCACTAGCTCCGCGATCAAGAGCATTGCGGCGAGAGCGCCCATCCAGCCACCGTAGGCGCGCCATGTCTGGCGGGGCTGCCGGCGACCCGCTGACGAATCGTCTTGGTCACCCAAATCGCAGCCCGCGCTCTCGTCATCGAAATCCCCCGCGCCATCGAAATCCTCGGTAGCAAAGTCCTTGCAGACCTCTTCCGGAGACGGGACGACATCCACCCCCCGCGGCGCCAGCGACGAGGGGGCCAGCTTCCAATTGAGCAGCGCGTGGGTGCGCAGCTGCTCGACCATCCGCGGATTCAGCTCGGGGTGCTCGTCCAGAAGGGTGGAGAACTCGACGCGGTCCGGTTCGCTATACGAGCCGTCCAGGATGATGTCGAGCAGTTCGACGAGGCGATCCTCAGGACGCTGCGATCGTTTGTCGGGGGTCATCCGATTCCCTCCCCTGCCATCCGTCGTTCGATGCAATCGGCGAGTGACTTGCGGATCCGATAGAGCTTGGCGGAGACCTGGTCGGGGGTCGCGCTGAGGCGGATGGCGAGACCCTTCACCGTCGAACCCACCGAGTAGCGCTCACGGACGAGTTGCCGCTGGTCGTCCCCCAAAAGTTCCATGCACTTGCCGAGAGCCACCAGGCGCCGATCGGCGTGCAGGGGCTCTTCGCACAGGGCGTCGCTCAGCGTCTGGACGTACTCATCGGAGTAGACCAGCCGCGAGCGGCCGCGCGACTTGCGGTAGGCGAGCACCCGATTGAAGGCAAACCGCAGCGCCCACGGGAGGAAAGGCCGTTCCAGATCGCACTGATCTTTGTGGGCCCAGAGATCGACGTTCGCGTCTTGAACCACGTCGGGCGCCGAAGGGTCGCCCGCCATCAAGGCGTAGACGTACGCGTACAGGTCGCGCTGGTGCGACGTCAGCAGGTCGACAAATCGTCGATCGCGATCCAAGTAGCCCCGCTCCCGATTGGAGATAACCCGATTGGAGATAAAAAAGCTGAGAAGGCGCCGGCCGTCTCCGCCAAAAACGCGTGGCGACCGTTCATAACGGCGCGCCGCTGACGACAGCCGGTCAGCGCTAGCATCGCATTGCTTGCCACGCCGCGACGGCAAGCGGTTGCTTTCGCCATCCTATATGAGCCGAAATCGGGCGAATCTGACGACCTTCTCATTTTTTTCGTCAGATCGGGCCCGCCGGGGCTTAATTCCTGTGCGGGGCGGCGTGACCGGTCGGCTGAGGAGGAGGGATTCACGCTCCCCGCTGCCGCCCTCCGTCGCGGCCGCCCCGAATCAGGCCACGGAGCCTCCCCTTATCGACACGCTGCCTATCTCAACGCTACTCATCACTGATTCCTGACTTTTCCAGTACGCCGACCCCAGGCAATTCGCCTGGGGGTTGATCAACCTGTGCCTGCGACTCGACCAGACGCACCGCTGTTCAGCGCATCGCCGCGCGCCATCGTGGCGGTCGCTCTGGCGGCTATTGGTTTAGCGCCGACGCGCGTTGACGCCCAGATTGTCGCTACCGCGTCGATCGACGTGACCCAACCCCTCGCGACGGTTTCGCCCCTGGCTCTCGGGATGCACACGTCCCCCTACTACAACGAGCTCGCCAACGGGTCGCTAGACGAGCGGATCGAAGAGGCCGGCGTCACCACGCTCCGTTACGGTGGCGGGGGCTACGCCGATGTCTTCCATTGGTCCGTCACACGAGCGGGCAACGGGATCCAGGGCAACGGGCTCAGCCCGTGGTGGGGTGAATCCAACAACTTCGGTTACGTCGGCTCTGGTTCGGACTTCGCTACGTTCGTCCGACTGCTCGACCGCACCGACAACTCCAGCGCGGTCGTCACCGTCAACTACGGTTCGGCGATGAAGATCGTCGGCGGCCAGTCCCGGGTTCCCGACTTCGGCGGGCAGCCCCAGGAGGCGGCCGCGTGGGTCGCCTACGCCAACGCCGACCCGGCTATCTACGGCACGCCGAGCGACGTCGCGCTCGGCGTCGACGCCCAGGGCAACGACTGGAAGACGGCCGGCTACTGGGCCCGGCTCCGGGCATCGACGGGCGCCGAGTACCAATCCTGGGCGTCCGCCGACGGCGTCTACGACGGCCTGAGCGCCTTCCTGGCGATCAACCGGGACGAGCCCGTCGGCATCAAGTACTGGGAGATCGGCAACGAGACCTTCGGCACGGGCTACTACGACGACAGCGGCAACGGTTACAGCGTCAATTACGACGTCCCCTACAACGGGACCCCCCGTGAAAATAACCCCGACCTCTCGCCGGCCCACTACGGCCAAGAAGTCGTCCAGTACGCGCAGCTGATGAGGGCGGTCGATCCGACCATCAAAATCGGCGCGGTCCTGGCGACCCCGCCAGACGACTACGGCTGGTCGTACGCCGATCTGAACAACAACAACTTCCGCAACGCGAACGAGCCCTTCTGGAACGACGAGGTCCTGGCCAACGCCGCCAGCGAGATCGACTTCGTGATGGTCCACTGGTACCCCTACATCGGCGAGAACGCCGACGGCGCGGCGCTGCTGGCGGCGGTACCGGCCAAGCTGGGTCGCATGATCAACGGCTCGACTCCATTCCGAGACTCCGGAACCAGCGCCGGCATCCGCGACTCGCTCGCGGCGTATGGCCTCGCCAACGCCGAGATCATGGTGACCGAGTTCAACTACTTCGGCTCGCTGGCGTCGCCGGTGGCCAACGCCGCCGAATCGCTGTTCGTCGCCGACGCCTACGCCACTTGGCTCGAGCTGGGAGTCAGCAGCGTTCAGTACCTCGAGCTTCTTGGTAAGGACTTCCTGAACGACGGCAACGCGTTGAACCGGGGGTCGGCTTACTACGGGGTTTCGCTCATCGACCGCCTCGTCGAGCCCGGCGAGTGGTTCGTCAATTCCAGCGCGTCCCGCAACGACATCGGCGTCCACGCCGCGCTGCAATCCGACGGTAGCGTCGCGGTGATGCTGCTGAATCGTGACCTCACCGACAGCGCAAGCGTCACGCTGTCGCTCAACGGCGCCGACGTCGGAACGCAAGCGACGGTCTACATCGTGACCGGCGGCCTGAGCCTTCAAGAAAGCGTCTTCGACGCTAGCGGCGGCCTCACCGTCCAGGTCCCGGCCCGCTCGATGGCGGTATACGTCTTCCCGCCCAATCCCGCGACGCTCGGCGACTTCAACGGCGATGGCGTCGTCGATGCCGCCGACTACTCCGTCTGGCGAGACGGATTGGGAGTCAGCCACACGCTCGATCAGTACACGACGTGGAGCACAACTTACGGCGAGGCTTACCTACCCGCGTCGGCCGGCACAAGCACTCCTGAACCTAGCAGTTGGATGTTGATGGCGTTGCTTCACGTGACGCTAGTCGCGAATGGTCGCGGCACGCGGTTGGGCCGGCCGCTACCGATTGAAAGGCGAGTTCCCTCCCTGCCCTAGCGTTCTGTCTTTAAATCCCGTTTTCGCCCCCCAGGCCGTCCTGCTCTGTTTCACCCCCCCTACGTCTACCTCTTCTCTCCACTGAGATGCATCTAATGAACAAGACACCAATGCTTCGATCGTTGCCTTTACTCCGGTTGGCGCTCGCACTCGTCGTTGGGACCGCCCTGTCCACGTCGGCGTCGGCCGGGTTGCTGGCGTCGTTCGAGAACGACGCCGAGGGCTGGACCATCAACGCCGCCGAGAACGCCGCGTACGCCATCAGCGGCTTTAGCACGACCGACGGCGTCACCGACGGCGCCTATTCGATGATCATCACAGGAACAGCCGCCCCCAGCTACGGTCAGCTACTGGTAAGCCCTGGTTCCGCTGCCCTCACCGCCCAACTGGCGACCGCGACCCAGGTCTCCATCGACGCGACGACCGCGCCAGGCGCCTTCGGCTTCGGCACCCAATGGACCGCCGTCATCAACAATCCCGAACTCGGCTACACATCGCTTGACGCATTTAGCTACAGCGGTTCGGTTGGTCCGGGGGCGTCCGGTCACTTAAGTTGGAATATCACACCGGCACAACGGGCGGTGCTCGCGGGCTCCGCCAATAGCTCAACCCTCATCTTCCAAGTTGGCGGCGGCGCCAGCGGTACGATGTATGTCGACAATGTGCGACTGGCCCAAATCCCCGAACCCTCGTCAATCGCGGTGCTGACGCTCGCCTCGAGCGCCGCACTGCGGCTTCGGCGGCGTTAAAACTAGCTGACGGTGTGGCGGTGGTGAGGGGCGACGGCGTGCCGGGGTGGTTCACGCCGTCGGCCTTCCCCCCGTTTTACAACGACCACAGCGCTTTGCAGGCTTATTCCGACCTTCGCACGACCCCATCCAACAGGCGACACGTAGATGATTCAACGCACTCTCACGCTGCCGACGATGCTCCTGCTTTTGGCGGCGACAACGCACGCCCAGGTCGTCAACGTCTACTCGGTGAATTACGAGGACGACTTCCCCGGCGTCGGCGCGCCGGCGAGCAAAGGCTTTTCTTTCTCTGGCGATGGCACTTCGGACAGTGGCGGCGCGCAGGTTGTCGAGTTTCTCGAAGAGATCACCGAAACGGGCGGCGTCGGCAATTCTCAGGGCTACATGATCACCACCAACGCGGCGAATGCGGTCAACTACTGGTACGCCGGTATCGGCAACTTCGTCGGCTTCTACGGTGACGAGTTCCGCATGGCCGACGGCGTCGCCGGCTCGGACAACCCCAGCAACTACGAATACTCCTTCGATTTGAAGGTGATCGGCGCTACCGCGGCCGTGCCGCTTCGCGGGCAGTTTGTCGTCTACGACCCCGACTACGAGGCGACCCACAACGTCGACGTCAACGGCGACTCGCTCTTCGACGGCGGCGCGGACGTCTTCATCAAGGACCTCAACTTCTCCGCAAACGGCGACACGTTCACCACCAACACGTTCAACCTCGGCGAAGGCCCCGTTACCGCCCAGGCCGGCGTGCCCAACCCCGAGTTTCAGAACAGCGGCACCGTCGTGATCCGCTGGTTCTGGGGCGCTGGCGAGTTCGGCTTTAGCGACGGCAACGTCGTGGTGCTCGACAACCTGTCGCTCGACTTCATCACCCCGACGCCCTTGCCGGGGGACTACAACTCCGACGGCGCCGTCGACGCCGCTGACTACACCGTCTGGCGGGACAACCTCGATCAGTCGATCACGCTCGACAACGAAGGGGATGGCGTTACGCCCGGCCAAGTTACGCAAGAGGATTACGCGTTCTGGGCGTCCCAGTACGGCGCGACGGCCGCTCCGGGCGCCGCGCTGGCGGTCCCTGAGCCGGCTGCGCTCTGCCTGCTTCTGGCGAGCGTCTCTGCCGGGATCGGGCGGCGGCGCAACTGAGCGTAGCGATCGGCACAACGCGCTGAGCCGCCGGAGCGCGATGCTCCGGAGGAAATCGGAGGAATAAGGAAAGAGGAGCAATAGGCTATGCGTCGGGCATTTACGTTGGTCGAGCTTTTGGTGGTGATCGCCATCATTGGCATCCTCGTCGCGCTGCTCCTGCCGGCGGTCCAAGCGGCTCGCGAGGCCGCCCGGCGGACGAAGTGCAAGAACCAACTGAAGAACATCGCCTTAGCGATGCAGAACCACGTCGATACGTACGGGGTCTTCCCGACCGCCGGCGCGTCCTGGGGCGAGCCGATCGAGTGCTACTCCAGTGGAGGTAAGCCATTCGGGCCCGACAAACAGGGGCTTAGCTGGGCCTTCCAAATCCTTCCTTATATCGAGGAGGGGTCGCTCCACAGCATAGGCAACAATACCGCGTTGCTGAGTGGTTCGGTCCCGCTCTACAATTGCCCGTCACGCCGCGACGCAACGGCCTACCAAGCGCAACGGCTCAAGGATGGGCCAGAGACGGACACCGTCACCGCCTACCTGATGGACTACGCCTCGGCGCAGCCGGGCACGACGCTCAACGCCTCGACGGGAACTCCGTCTGTCGACGCCGGGCGCGACGGCGACAACGGCACGAGGATGCGTTCGCTCTTCTGGTCGCTCTCGCTCCCCGGCGGCGGCACGGGCTCGCGCCCGCCCGACAACGGAGTCTACGACGGCGTCATCGTGCGGTCTCCGTGGCGGATGACTTCGCCCGCCACGATGAGCGGTTGTGGCTCTACCGCAAGCCAGGGCGTCGTGGCGGCGAGAGTCGCCTCGCCGTCGAGCTTTGCCAAGATCACCGACGGGTCGAGCAAGACGATGGTCATCGGCGAGAAGTACGTCGACGCCACCCAGTACCAGGGGAGCGGCCCCTCGGACGACCGCGGCTGGCTCGATGGCTGGGACACCGACACGGTCCGCCTGACCGCCACCCAGCCCTATCCCGACTCCGCGACTGGCGCCGGCGCGCCACCGGTGCTCACCCACTCGGGCAATGTTTATCACGAGTCGTTCATGTTCGGGGCAGCCCACCCGGGCGCCTTCCAAGCCGCGTTCGCCGATGGCTCTGTCCACAGCATTTCCTACGACATCGACATCTACGTCTTTAATAGCCTCGGCACCCGGAATGGCGCTGCGGTCGGGGAGACAATCGACATGTCGGGCGTCCAGTAGACCAATGGTTCGAGCGCCCTTTCCTCACCGGCGCAGACGGACCCCAAGCCAATCCGTTGGGGAGCGCCGTAAGACCCCGGGCCGCAACCCGTGACAGCTCGTAGCGATTGGATTGTCGTGGCGACACAAGCGCACTGTCGCCATTGGTCCGGCAACGACGCGCCGACGAAGCGCCCCCGGCAGGAATCGAACCTGCGACCCGCGGTTTAGGAAAGCTGAAATAGACTTTACCGAGCCCTCACTTAGGTATTGAACACGGCGAATTCGCGGTGTTTAGCCACCGTTGCTTTTTCTTTTTAGGAGGCATTTCACGAATCCAGGGTACATCTCTCGGTAGTGTACCCTCATCACGGTTTCGGACTCGTCGTCGCCAAGTAGGGCATGCGGTTCAGCGATTCTCACGCCAACCGGCCCGTTGTTCCGCTCAACTATTCTCGTGCATTCCCGTCCGCGCAACAGATCCGAGCGCTACCAAACGAAGCAAGAAGCGTGGTCGCGACGCGTGGGCCGCATACGATCAACCGTCGACGCTGACTGATGACGCATTAAGCCGCTGTCGTGTCGATCGGAGTTCCGTGTGACGCCATCACGCGATGTCTGACGGCAGAACGACAGGTGCCGTCATGCACTAAAGCATTGTCGTTCCTGGCTTTGCAACGAACGTGACGGGATGACGGCATTGCTTGGCGACGTCGGCGTTATCCTGAGGGCATGTGCCACCACTACCGATCCGCCAAGAACCTCCCCGACCATTTCGTTGAGGAGTACCACTTCCGTTCCGATCAGCGAAAAGTATTCGACGGAATCGCTGATGGCCTGAAGGAGGGCGGCGCTTGGCCCCTGTCGATCGTCCCCGCCTTACGCATCGGTGAGACCGGCGAGCTAGAGACGTTCAGCGCCGAGTGGGGATTGTTGCCCCGCTGGTGGAAGCCGTCGGACAAGTCGCCCAAGCGGGCGTCCTTCCAACGCTCGACCTTCAACGCCCGCAGCGAGACGGCCGCTACCAAGCCGACGTTCCGCTCGGCGATGAAGGAGCGCCGTTGTCTCGTTCCGTTCCTTGAGTTCCACGAGCGCGATCACTTTTTCGGCACGGGTGAGCCGATGGCGTTCGCCGGCCTGTGGGAGTCGTGGCTGGGTGAAGATGGCGACGTGCTCAGCGTGACGTTCCTGACGACGGAGCCCAACGCCGAAGTCCGTAGCATCGGCCACGACCGCATGCCCGTGCTGCTCGACACGCCCGAAGTCAGACGCCGTTGGTTGGTCGATGGCGCCGATGACGAGTTGTTGAGGCCGTTCGCCGACGGCGTGTTGTCGATCCGCGCGAAGGATTAGTTCGCCGCCACCCAAGCTCTCACCGCGTCGCACAGCGCTTGGGAGCGGCTGATCTTGTTGGCCAATGCCTTCGACGCCAGGGCCTGCGCAAGGCTCACGGGGACCTTGCCCGATACCGTCAGGGTGGGCTCGTTGTGCTTACGGTTGCGAGCGCCGGTCGTGGGCTTTTCTGGTCTCATTCGACAGCCCCTAACACCGGCGACCCCGTTTCAAAGTAAGCGGCCCGCTCCGCAGGTTCCCAAGTCACCACGCCGACGGCCGCCAAGTCGATCAGCGCCGTGACGACAACCAGTTCCGATAGCCCGACCCGGTGCGCGATCTTCTCGACCGGTGCACCGACGCCCCATTCGGCTTCGAGATCACGCACCGCTTCCGCGATAGCGAAGTGGTCATCTGTAAGAGCGGCGAATCGTTGCAGCGGCGTCACGGCGAATAGGGTACGCTCGTTCACTGCCGATTGCCAGCCGCTAGATCGTGGGGGTCGGCGTCGTGCGGGCCCTAGTGGTTGGGCTCACCGGCGTCAGTGTCCTGTTGCTCGGTCTGCCGATCGCGACCTTCGGCACACCAGCGGGGTCGACGCCATCCGCGGCGCTGGGGTGAGGTCGGCTTCCGTGGCTAGGAAGCTGAGCCTTGGGGAAGGGTCCCAGTCGGGACAGCGATCACGTAAGCGGTGAAGGTGGCGATAGCGGCAATGCCTGCCAGGCAAAGAACCGCAACGACAAATACCCCCACTCGTTTCCATCCCTCCAAGCGACCGCCGGCAAGGCAAGCCTGACGTGCGATCAGCAGCAGCGCCATCGCTTCGACGCCCAGCACGAGTCCGCCGTTCCCGGCCGCTTTGGAGAGGCTGATTAGCAGCGCGACGCCGAGCGTTGCGGATAGCAGCGAGCCGATCCCGACGCGCCAGCGAAACAACGACGACGCCCTGCGCGGAAATGCGATCGCGAGCCCGGAT
>JBGSJY010000542.1:0-3421 GCA_041741515.1 Pirellulales bacterium
GGCGCCGCGGCTCGAGTCGCAGGTAGCCATCCGGGTCGGCACGCTCAGCAAGGCGTTCGGCTCGGCTGGCGGTTTCGTTACCGGCAGCGGCGAGCTTATCGAGTGGCTTTTCAACCGGGCCCGGCCGTACGTGTTCTCGACGGCATCGCCCCCGGCGGTGGCGGCGGCGTCGATCGCGGCCCTGGAGATCGTCCAGACCGAGCCCGAGCGGCGAGCGGTTGTCCAGCAGAACGCTCAGACGCTTCGCGATCTGCTCCAGGGCGCCGGGTGGAGAACAGGCGCCGGATCGGGTACCGGGGAGTCGGCAAGCCAGATCGTCCCGATCGTGGTCGGCGAGCCCGAAACGGCCCTCGCCATGTCGGCCCAACTCGCCCGGCAGAGCCTTTACGTCCCGGCGATCCGCCCCCCGTCGGTCCCGGCGGGCGAGTCGCTGCTGCGGGTCTCCGTCTCGGCCCGGCACACGCCCGCGGACCTTCAGCGGCTCGTTACGGCCCTCGGCGCCCCGGGGCGGACGCCCTCGCGATCGAACTAACCGTCTCGACCGGGTCGGCGAAGGCGCTGTGGTAATCGGCGGCAAAGCGCCTCCGCCAAGCCAAGTGCTTGCGGCGAGTGGACTTACGTTACGAAGCGGCCGAGCCGCGTTTCGTTGACCAGCCGCCGCGGCCTGTTTACGATCGAACTTGGTTCACTGTCTTTCCCAAAGTCCGCAATCGGCCGCTCGCCGAGTTGCGCTCGCTGTGGGTTCGCGGTCCCTCGTGGCCGCCCGCCCGCCCGGAACGGAACGTCCCGCCTTGATTCTCATCGTCCAGATCCTGCTCGGCATCGCCACCTTGGCTGTCCTAGTGGGGGCGTTCTTCGCTTCGAAATATTGGCACTGGGCCCATGTGCTGGTCCTCGTGGCGTTTTACTTTGTCGCGGTCGGTTACGGGATTTTGGCGGCCCGGTCGCTCGAGACGCGGCTGAAATTCCAGAAGCAGCTTTTCGACGCCCAAGAGAGTCTCCAGCAGCAAGTCGTCCTCAACGACGCGCTCCAGCGCGGCACGCAGGACCCGAGCCTTGTCAATCAGCTCGCGGCGCGGGACATCCTCGCTGCGCAAGACGCCGAGTCGTTCCCCGGCGTGGTTCAGCAAGAGCACCAGCTGCGGATGCAGAACCGCTCGCGTGGCCGTGTCTGGCGCAATGCGATCCCGCTGGGCCCGCCCGATCCGACGACCGGCGTCATCGAAGTCGGTTTCAACGAGAAGCGCCCGATCGTCGCGGCGAGCGACGACGCGGTCGAAGGCGAAGAGGCGCCCGTTGCCGAAGAAGGTGAATCCGCCGCGGCGCCAGCCGCCCCGCCGACGCCGCTCGAGCTCGAACCCGACTCGATCGTCTATGTTTTCGAGCAGGGCCCGCTCGAGGGCGCCGAGGGCCGCCCGCCCAACCAATACATCGGCGAGTTCCGCGTCGATTCGGTCGCCGGACGTGTCGCCAAGCTCGAACCGCTCGACCAGCTCGGGCTTGATCCCTACGCGACCGAGCGGCTGATCGCCAGCGCCAAGCGGCAAGGCCCATGGATCGTCTACCGCTCGATGCCCGCCGACGACCGCGACCTGTTCGCCGGCCTCGACGAGGAGACCCTCCGCAAGTTGCTCCCCGAGCAGGTAGTCGAGGAGTACCTCCGCGACAACACCGAGGCCCAACCGGACGACCCCGAGGACCGGCTCGTCTCGGTCGACGCCGACGGCAACCTGGTCCCGCCCGATGAAGCCGAGGAGCGCGGGGTCGCGAAGGTCTACCGCCGGCGGATGCGCGACTACGCATTGCTGCTAAACACCCAAGAAGCGCTGCGGGCCGAGCTTGAGTCGCGGCGGCTGGCGCTTGAGTCGGATATCGCCCGTCTGAACGACTCGCTGAAGGGGGCCCAGGAGTTGGAGGCTTACCGCCAGCAAGAGCTCGCGAAGTGGCGGGCCGACTTCGCCGCGGTCCAGCGTGAAAAGCTTGCGATCGGCAAGCACAAGTCGGAGCTGGTCGCGCAGGTCGAGAACGCCCGCAAACTGCTCGATCAGACGCTGCAGCAAAACGCCCAACTCGCCCAGGCGCGGCTCTCGCGACGCGGCGCGCTGACGCCGATCGGCCCCGGCGAGCTAGACGTGGATGCTCTGTAGAGAGCGGTCAGCTTTCAGCGGTCAGCGAGTCGGTAGAATACGTTCGCTGAATGCTGACCGCTCACCGCCACTCCGCAGGAGTCCCGCCATGCTCTTGGCGACGACCACCACGCCCGATCGGGCGACCGCCGACGCGATCGCCGCGGCGCTAGTCGAGAGACGGCTCGCCGCTTGTGTGCAAGTCTCGGGGCCGATCACAAGCGTTTATCGGTGGCGTGGCGCCGTCGAGACCAGCGAGGAGTGGCTCTGCACGGCAAAGACGACTGTCGAGCGCTGGCATGAGCTGATGGCGCTGGTGCTCGAGATGCACCCCTACGAGACGCCCGAACTCGTCGCCACGCCGATCGACCAGGCGTCGGAGGCGTACGAGGTTTGGGTGCGCGGGGAAGTTTCTGAGGAGTGAACCGCCACCCCGCTTCGACGAACAGCCGCGTCGCGACTACCGCGTTGATAGAATCGAGCTCACCGAGCTGAAACCCTGGCCCCACATGACTTCAACAGGGAGCGCCGCGTAGACGCCGCGGGTGAAGAC
This sequence comes from Pirellulales bacterium, assembly GCA_041741515.1. Lineage (GTDB taxonomy): Bacteria > Planctomycetota > Planctomycetia > Pirellulales > Lacipirellulaceae > Botrimarina. Next base: position 2,680 of record JBGSJY010000542.1, read on the forward strand.
CTGCTCGATGAAGTCGTCGAGCACGTCGATCGGCGCCTTGGGCACCAGCACGATGTCCGAGTCGTTGAGCCAGATCTCGTCGGCCGGCACGGGGCGCTTGCCGTACAACGCGCCGCGGACATCGACCATCGTCGCCATCAGACGCCAGTCGTCGCCGCGGCGGAAGACGACGACCTGCCGCAGGTTGGCGCCGTTGGTCCAACTGCCGGCCAGGGCGATCGCCTGCATGACGGTGGTCGGGCCCTTCAGCTCAAACTGCCCGGGCTGGTTGACCTTGCCGAGCACATAGATGAACCGCGGCGCCCGTTGCTGTAGCGCCACGGTGACGCTCACGCCTGGGATCACCGAGGCGTAGCGGGCGTCGATCTCGCGCGACGCCTCATCGAGCGTCAGGCCTTGCAGGTAAACGCCGTCGATGGACGGTAGCTGAATCGTGCCGGAGGGAGCCACGGTCTGTGTGATCTGCCGACCGCCGACAATGCCGCCGCGGCCGTCGACCGTTTCGAGCAGGTCCTCCAGGCGCGTGTTGATTTGCACGGGAGAGACGGTAATCGCCGGGACGTTGTAGTACTTTTTGAAGCGGTCTTCGAGGTCTTCTTGCAACGCGACCATGCCGCGGCCCGCCGCCGGGACCCGTCCCACGAGCGGGAGCGTGATCATGCCGTCGGGCTGAACGACGACTTCGCGGCTGAGGCTGTCCTGCGAGGTGGCGCCGGCCGTTTCGCCGCCGGCCGAGGCCGAC
>JBGSJY010000543.1:0-6722 GCA_041741515.1 Pirellulales bacterium
GGCGGGTTTGCCTCCGAGCGGGGCGCCGTCAACCCGACGCCGCCGGTCGGCGGAAATCCTGCCAACACGCCCCTGACCGGGTGGGGGGGCGATCAATCCACCACCTCCAGCGCGGCGCCGGCCGCCAACCCGCCGGCGGCAGTCGCGTCCGAACGCTCGCTGATGGAAGGGGTGATCATGATCGCCCTGGGCGCCGGCATGTGTTTCACTTGGATCGCCTACATCGACGTTCGCAACAAGTACCTCTCGCTGCTCCGCGGAGCTCCCGGCAGCGGCTACTCCAGCGCAGCATAGGTAGTGAGTCGGACGGGGAGCCACCCGCGGCTAGCGCCGACGGCTCACGAGCGCGAGCGAATCCTTGAGCCGTCGGCGCTAGCCGCGGATGGCGCCGCGACACGAGTCGCTACCGCACGTGCTCACGCTCTTCGGGCACGATCGTGATCAGTCGCGCCGACCGGGTGCGGGTTGTGTAGTTCCACGCCCACTGCATGAGCACCAGCAGGCGGTTCTGGAACGACACCAGCTGCATCAGGTGGATGAACAGCCAGATCAGCCACGCGAAGTACCCGGTGAAATGGATCCCGCCCAGCTCCGCCACGGCGGCGGAGCGGCCGATCGTGGCCATCGAGCCGTAATCCTTGTAGCGGAACGGTCGGTCTGGCTTTCCTTTGAGGCGACCGGTGATCGTCCGCGCGACGTGCTGCCCTTGTTGGATCGCGACGGGCGCGACGCCCGGCAGCGGCTTGCCGTCATCGCCGGCGCAGCTGGCCATGTCGCCGATCGCGAACACGTCGGGCCGTCCTTCGAGGTGGAGCGCCGGCGTGACGGGGACCCGGCCGGCACGGTCGGGCGTCACGCCCCCCGCCTCGGCGAGCAGCTTCGCCAGCGGTGAAGCGTGGACCCCCGCCGCCCACAGCACCGTTTCGGTAGCGATGGTCTCACTTCCGTCGCCGCACTCGATCGTGACGTCGGTTGGCGTGATGGCGGTGACGCGCTGGCCGGTCCGCACGGTGATCCCAAGTTCCTTCAACGACTCCAGCGCGCTCGCCGAGAGCGACTCGTCGAAGCCCGAGAGCACCCGGTCGCCCGCGTCGATGAGATAAATCTTGGCCTGCCACGACTCGATACGCCGGAAGTCGTACTTCAGCGCGTGACGCGATAGCTCGGAGAGCGCGCCGGCGAGCTCGACCCCCGTGGGCCCGCCGCCGACGACGACGAACGTCAGCAGCCGCTGGCGTTCGACGGGGTCGTTGGTGCGCTCGGCCCGTTCGAAAGCGGAGAGAATGTCGGCGCGAATCCGCGTGGCGTCCTCGATCGTTTTGAGCCCCGGCGCCAGCCGCGCCCACTCGTCGCGGCCGAAGTAGCTGTGCGTCGCGCCGGCGGCGACGACCAGCGAATCGAACGGCAACGCGTCGCCCTCGTCGAGCAGCACCTGGCGGGCGTCGAGGTCGAAGCCGACGACTTTGGCCTGCAAGACGGTCAGGTTCTTCTGCCGACAGAGGACCGCCCGGAGCGGCGATGCGATGTTCGCCGGCGAGAGCGAGCCGGTCGCCACCTGGTACAGCAGCGGTTGGAAGAGGTGGTAATTCGTCCGATCGACGAGCGTCACCTCGACGGGCGCGCGCCGCAGCGCTTGGACCGCGTGGAGGCCGCCGAAGCCGCCCCCAACAATGACGACACGGTGGCGCGGGGGACTGGAAATCGTCGTCGTCACGTCGGGCTGGCGGGCTGATGGCGGGCGGCGCGGGATTAGCGACGGTATACCGATTCCGCAGGGCGTGGAAGGGCGCCGCGACCCCAACGATTCGCTCGAATTCGCCTCCCACTCGAAGGCGCCTCGACGGGGAAGCGCCCTGCTCACCGAGGCCGTCACTAAGCCCACCCTCAACGAGTGATCTCTCGGCTAGACGGGACGGTCGCCTTGTCCGCTTGCCGACCGCGGCACGACGACCTTTAGCGCGCGAGGCATGGCTTCCAAGCGGAACGAGCGGCCCTCGGCAGGCTCGCCATCAATCAGGAAGCGGAGACCGGCCGGGGCCTCGATGCTCATCTGCCGCGCGTGTTGAAACGTCACCCGGTCGTGCTCAAGGTAGTCGCCCAGCAAGAAGTCCGACGCGAGGCTCGCCAGGTCGAGCCCGACGCCCTCTTCGATCAGGATCGCGTCGAGCAGGCCATCGTCGAGCCGCGCCCGCGGCGCCACGTCGAGACCGCCCCCTGCGTAGCGGCCATTAGCGATGATCGTGTTCCAGAGGCGTCTCGTTTGGGGAGGGCCCCCGTCGAACGAGACATCCACGTTGCAGGCTTCCAGGTCGGCCATCACCGGAAGCGCCGCGCGCAGGTAGCACCAAGCGCCCCAGCGCTGTTTGTCGGCGTCCTCGATCGCTTCGATCACGCGGTCGGCGTTCCCGGCGGTGGCGACCGTCGCACAGTAGCGGCCTTCCCCATCGATGGTGACCCGCAGCAGGTCGATCGTCGTGATGACACCGCTTTGCAGACTGTCGAGAACCTCCTCGGCGTTGACGGGCTGGCCCAGGTCACGGCAGAAATTGTTGGACGTTCCCAGCGGGATGACGACCAGCGGCGTGGGCCTCGATGTCTCCATCATCGCGTTGATGACGGCATGGACGGTGCCGTCGCCACCGCAAGCGGCGATCGTATGACCCGCAGCGCACGCCTGATGAATCGCTTGGCGTGACTCGGCGGGTGAATTGGTCTGGATTACCTCAGCGTGGTCGCCGCACGACCGTTGCACGGCGTCGCGAATCCGATCCACGTCGCCATCGCGAGCATTAGGGTTGAGAAACAACCGTAGCGGGGCAGCGCAGAGCGGGGAGTGGGCGTTCATGCCGCCCCCTCGGTGCGAACGGCATGCCGACTCACTGTGGCGCACAAGAGCGTCTGCCTCAGCCCCTAGCAGCGCCCATCCTCCAACAGCGCCCGCGCCCCTAGTACCGCCCGTGGAACGTTGGCGTGGGCCTGACCGCGGTCGACATGCGTCCGCCGCTCGGGTCCGCCGACGGCGCGGCGGTGGGGATCGCCGAGCTACGGGTCTCGACGAAGAGCAGCGCGTCGGCGCGGGGGGGACTCTTCAGCATGTCGGGCAGCATTTCGTTGAGCGACCCCGTCGCATCGGGGGCCGGGGTGGCGACCATCCCCATCGAAAGAACCAGGACCTGGTTCGCCGGCCAGCGGAATCGCTCGTGAAGGTCGGCGCTGGTGACCTGCGGCACCTCGACCTGCAGACGCTGCCCGGCAGTGGCGCCGGCGGCGCCCCCGGGGGCCGGCAGGTCGAGCGACACGCGGTGCATCTTCTCGACTTGGTTGAACCGCAGCTTGATGACCGCCTCGGCCGTGTCGAGGCCGAGCGACAGCAGCGGGCTAAACTCGAGCGACGCGCCCTCGTCGAGCTGCCCCATCTCGGGCTGGTATCCCGGCCAGGCGTTCTGCGTGGGGACGATCCCTTTGACGTACCCGCGCGGCCGCATCGTGCTGAAGACGATCGAATGACCATTGGAGACCAGCTGGCCGGCTGCGTTGTAGTCGCGTACGTCGCTCCGCCGCGCCAGCTCCGACGACAGCAGGGCGTAGTTTTCCTTGGGCATCACCCAGCCTTGCAGGCCGGGTGACTGGATGCTGATCGGGGTCATCAGGCCCAGCGCCCGCACGCGCCAATCGGGGTGGCGGACCGTGACGATCCGCATCGAGAACGCCTGCTCGGCGGCCCGGCCGTTGACGAAGCGATCGACGATGTCGGTGACGATCGCCTGCATCGCCGGGGTGTGATAGACGGTGAGCACGTCGCGCGTGGCGTTAAGGACGCCGATCACCTCGCCGTGCCACGACTCGTCGCCGGTCTCGCGGAGGATCCAGTCGACGATGCGTTGCTGCGGCTTGGGATCGGCGGCGAGCCGCTGCGTGTAGGGGCGGATGTCGTACTCACGCCAGACCTGACCGGCGTCGTTGGGCAAGCGACCGGCGCCCTTGGAGACTTGCGCGCGATCCACGCTCGCCGCGCCGACCGGCTCGAGGGCGCCTGCCGGGGCGGTCGGGCGGCCGGGGGTCATCGCTGCCGCGACAGGCGGAGGGCTTGCCGCGCTGGCGTACGGCGCAGTTCCGCCGGAGGAAGGCTCGGGCTCGCCGTAGCGGACCGGCGTGACTTCGCCCCGGTTCACTTGCTCAATCGAATGCGCATCGGCGCCCGCTTCAAACGAGGCTGGGGGCGAAAACGGGGCAGGGGGGGCGACGCTCTGCGCCGTCGCCCGCGGTGTAGCCCCGAGCCAAAAGCCCGCAGCGAGGCAGAGCGTGGCGCCGATCCATCGGTCCATCCGCGAGTCTCCCGGAAACGCAACCGGCGCAGCCATGTGGCCTCGTGCCACAAGTAGCGGGACGCCAAAGTCAGGGCCGGATCGTAGGCGCCCTGCCGCGTTGACGGAAGACGGATTGCCCGCCGAGTGCTAGCGACCGCGACCAATGCTTTTCGGCACGAGGTCGGGAGACGCCAGCGTGCGAGCCGGGAGACGTCAGTCCCCGGAGTGAAGCGGATACCGGCCATCCTCCGGGGACTAAAGTCTCCCGACTCTCGGAGAGTCTAGTTCGCGCTAAGTCCCGGCTCGCCGAACCGACATCGCGCCAAAACCAGCGCCCACGAGAAGCACGAGCCCAGCGCCCGTCGGCTCCGGGACCGCCACGCCGTTAGCGGCTGCCGACCTGCCGTAATTCGCCGACCACTGGGCGTAGGACCCAATCACGCTGCCCGTGCCGACGCTATCACGCCAAACGGTGTAATCGGCCGCGTTGACGAGGCCGTCGGAGTTGTAATCCCCCGGCAGGCCCGGCGCGGCGACGCTCCAACCAATATCGGCCAGAGCGGCGGCGTCCAGCTTCGTCCAGCCCTTGCGCCTCCCGGTGGTGATGGTGGGGTCCATCGTCGCCTCCTGGACGGTCGAACTGCCGAAGACGGTGCTCATCGTCCCTTCGGCCCAGTGGCCCCCGTCGGCGGTGAGCGTCGGATAGACGTTCCCGTTGGCGATGCGGGACTGCGCGCCCAGGAACGTGGCGCCACTGCGGAGGGCAGCGAACTCGTCGGACGTGCCGAATCCCAGCGCGTGGCCGATCTCGTGCAGCGCGACCGAGTAGAGGTCGTTCTGGCCTGCCGTCGGGCTGACGGTGTAGTCGTAGTTCCAATTCGACCCGGTATTGAACGTGAGCGCCCCGCCCCAGTTCCCAAAGGCGCCCGGGCCCTGATGGCGGTTCTCGAGTAGCTCAAGGAAGTCGGCGCCAATCGCGTTGATCTCGTCGAGCTGCCACTGGAAGTAGTAGCCGCCGCCAGCGTTGGAGCTGTAGCCGCCGGGCCCACCGATGCCGAGCGTCGATCCGCCGAGAGCGCGGGCGCCGACGTAGATGCGGTACTCGTCGGCGGGGATTACCGGGTTGGCGATCATGACTGGCGCCCCTGTTGTGGGGTTGTCGAATTGTGCCTGCCAGCTCCAGCTGTACGTCTGCGGCGGGCCGCCCGGGGCGGTGCTGATGTAGTCGTTGGGCTTACGGACCGCGGGGAGGGCGTCGGTGAGGATCGACGAGAAGTAGTCCGCCGCCGCCTGGACGGTGGCCCGGGCCTTGACCCCATTGGCAGTCCCCGTGCTGAAGAACGACCCCGTGGCGTAGGTGTAGTCGAGCACCAAGTGGGCCGCCGGCGCGACCGCCGCGGCGACCCCCACCACGAACACGGCCGCGGCCTGTCGTAACGACCTGTTGAGTAGTTGCATCCGCCTGTCCCGCTTCGGCCCTTAGGAGGCGCCGCCTTGAGACGTCGCCGGAAGCCCCCTCAGGCTAAAGTGCAACCGGGGATTAGGCAACTAAGACGGTCGTCAGCGGGCGCCGCCGCCCGAACGCTCCGGTGGCCAGTACGGATAGCAGTAAGGTTCCCGGCTCCGGAACCGCGGCGACGGCGATTCGCGATCCGTAGTTGGCGGCCCAGTCGGCGTGCGATCCGACGGCGCTGGGCGTGCCGAGGCTGTCTCGCCAGACGGTGTAGTCGGCGGCATCGACGAAGCCATCGGCGTTGTAGTCGCCCGCCAGGGGGGATTCCGCAACCACGAGCGCCGTGAGTGAAGTGGGCGTCTGCTGGAGGCTCCACTTGAGCCCAGCGGTGAGGGCGGGGGCCTCCAGGGCATCGAAACCGCCCACGAAGGACGCAGCCGTCAGCAGGGGCAGGCTATCTCCTTCTGTCAGGCCGAGCGTGGCGGCGCCAAGCGACCCGAGGTCGAGTGTGCCGCCTAGCGTCGCCACGCCGTTGATGAACCGGGGCGTCCAAGACGCCAGGGATTCGATGTCGATCGCCAGCCGCGAGCCGCTCGCCAAGGTGACGTTGCCGACGACCGACGACGCGCCTCCTAAAACGACATCGCCACCAGCGACGACGACTCCGCCGGCCGATTGCAGGACGCCGTCGAGCACGGCGAGCGTCTGGTCTTCGTTGATGCCCAGCGGCGCGCCGACGAGCGACATCTGGCCGCCGGCGTCGATGCGGAGATCAGCAGCGGCGCTAAAGTCATGCGTCGCCGCGCCGGTCTCTCGGTAGAGGCCGCCGCTAACGGTGAAGCTCGCGCCGCTGACGCGGAGCGCGCCACCCGCGTTGATGAGCTTGCCCGACGTTCTCACGACGGCCGAGCCAAGCTGGATCGTGCCCCCGTCCGAGACGGTGAGCGCCGCGGAGCCGCCGG
>JBGSJY010000544.1:0-18893 GCA_041741515.1 Pirellulales bacterium
GCGATCGACACACTCATCGCCCCCAACGCCGCCACCCGCCTCGTCAGGTCGTCCCAACACCGACCGCCATCGCCATCAACGACCAAGCGGAATCGTTGTCGATCGGCTTTCGCAGCGATCCCCTTTTTGCCGACGCATCAACTCTTGACGATATCTCTCGCGAAGCGTTGGTCCGTTGGTTGGGAAGGTGTTCGCGTGAGTGGCGAGTCGCCACTGCCGGGGAGTCGGCATCCAACCAGGGTATTTCACCGACGGTAGCGCCTCCACCAGCTATCAAGGGAGAGCTCAGCAACGCGCGCCGAGAACTACGCCTGCAGCGTTACGAAGAATCGCGGAGGCTCAACCGTGAAGGGCTCGGAATTGCCGGGCTTGGGAGACTGGCCGGCTAACGTACGCCGGTGTCTATTGGCGTCACCTCTACTTCGGAAGTTGGACCCGAGTGGCGTCGTGGCTGTGACGAGTGGCTCAGGCAATCCCCGTACAGAGTCGTGACTCACGATGATTCTTAAGCTTAGCAGCATCCGCCGCGTGCCATTGAGCAGCGACATAGACTTCGTCTCGCTGCTGCCACGTCAGCGCGGCGGAGACTCGGAAATCTATGAAGCCATCCAAACTCATCTAGGACGATCCGTCTACGTCGAGATCTTCGCCAGGAGCGAGCGAACGCAAAGAGAAGACGAAGAGAGGTTCGTACGACGCGCGTTGCTGATGGCAAAACTGCGGCACCATGCCGTGCTTCCGGTGTTGGACATAGCGCGCACCGAATCGGGGTGCCCTTACATCGTGTACCCGAAGGCCACGATAAACGGTTGGCGTTCCGGCACCAAGCCAAGAGTGATCCCTCGACTGGCCTACGACCTGTCGATCCTACTTCAAGTGAGTCGCTGCATCGAGCACGCTCATTCACAAGGGATCCTTCATCTGGACCTCAAGCCAGATAATTTTGGCGTCGAGCCGGATGGCCACGCAATGGTAGGAGAGTGGCAACTTGCCGTCTACGAAGAAGAACTCGATTCAAATCCCATGGCTGGTTTATGCGGGACACCCCAGTACATGGCCCCCGAAACCGCCACCAAGTACTTGAGATACTTGCAGGCATGTGAGCAGAGAAAATTGTCGAAGGGCGATGGTCTGAACGCGCTTGGCGATGCGATCCTCTCTGACGGCGATCCGATATCAAAGAGAACGGATGTTTATTGCCTAGGCGGCGTCTTGCACTGGGTTTTATACGGTAGGCCGCCCCGAAAAGCGTCGTCAACACTGAAATGTTTGGAAATGGCCTCCATGGGACGTCGTCGACCAATCGTGTTGGATGGCCCGCTGCAGAGGATTGTGGCCAAAGCCATGTCGGCAGACCCTCAAGAGCGATTTTGCGACGCGGGAGCCTTCAGTAGGGCCGTTGAAGAAGCGATGTATACCATGGCTAGGAGAGAGCCGCTGCCTTGACTCATCGGAAACTCTGGCTCAGTTTCGTTGAGGCCTGTCACTCGACAACGAAGTCGTAAATTTACGCCGCTGTCTGTTGAAGTCATGGATGCACTGGCGATTAGTGCCCGCCATGTTCTCTCGGGCTGCGTTGCTCGGCCGCTCGCCGTGAAGCCGAGGGGATTGGTCGTAGCGCCAGACGTCGACTCCCGAGACGGGCCGGATTCGGCTGGGAACGACCTTGGGGAGGGGGACTTGCCGACCAGCGGTTCCCGGATCGCTCTGGGCGATGGCGAGGGTGGCGAACCCCGCATTCCGGAATGACTTGAACACGATGCTTCCTGTCTTTCTCAGGTGGATTTGCTAGACAAACTTCCTCCTTCATAGCAACAATCAACGCCGCCGCCCGTCTCGGGACATCTCCCCGACCATTACGGGAAAGCTGGCTCGTGTGCGGTCGGAATGGATTTACGCTTTTGCCCAGGCGTGACCACGAATGAACGCCGCGGCGGCTTTCGTTCGAGAAGTAACCGAGACGATTCAATCGGAGCCTGAGAGCGTTTCGGCACATGCAAACTCAACCGCACCACCGCGATGCCAACCTCTGGCAGGCCCGAGAGCTGGACGGATTGTGCGACCAGTTTGAGGCTTGCCTAGCGGGGCATGAGACATTGGTTTTATCGCCGTGGATCGAAAAGGCGCCCGAAGAGCATCGCTCAGCCTTGATCAGTCAGCTCGTTGGCATCGCCCACGAGTTTCTTGCGAAGGCAGGCGTCGAAGATCCACGGGCGGTGCTACTCGCTGCGAACCCGGAATGGCGTGACGAGATCGATGATCGCATCGCCACCATGTCCGCCGACGCCATCGCGATCGGCTCGTTCTGCGTATCGACGGAGGACGGCCGGGTGGGCCCTCATTGGCCGCTTGTCCCCAACGGCTCCGCCGACCCTTTTGCCGTGGGGCGGACCGTCGCGGGTCGATACCTCTTGGTCGGTTCGCTCGGTGAGGGGGCGATGGGCCGCGTGTTCTTGGCGAACGACTTGCGATTGGACCGTCGCGTCGCCATCAAGGTAGTGTCCCTGCGGCGTCAGGCGGAGCACGAGAGCCAGCGGAGTCTCGAGCGGGAGGCGCGTCTTGGCGCCAGCCTCAGTCACCGTGGACTCGCAACCGTCTACGATTTCGGCTTTGAAGACGAACGGTCCTTTACCGTCTTCGAGTACGTCGAGGGCGAAACGCTCCGCCAGTTATTGCGCAGCCGTGGGTCGCTCCCCCTCGCCGAAGTGACGAAGATCGTGGCGGAATTGGCGGACGCGCTCGACGCCGCTCACTCTCAGGGCATCGTGCATCGCGATCTCAAGCCCGAGAATGTCTGTCGTACGCCCAGCGGGGAGTTCAAGGTGCTCGACCTCGGTCTGGCGTACGTCGTCAGCCAAGGCCAGGAGTCTGGTGCGTTTGCTGGCACCCCCGCCTACTGCTCCCCGGAACAGGCGGACCGGCGTCCTACCGACGGCAGGTCGGACCAGTACGCTCTGGGCCTGGTGACCTATGAGATGCTCACCGGCGAGTGGGCGTTCCGAGACAAAACGGTCGAAGGAATTCTGAGGCTCCGCCTGCAAGAGCAACCTCCGCGGCTCTGTGACAAACGGCCAGAGTTGCCAGCGGAAGTAGAGCGCGCCGTGTTGCGGGCGCTCAGCCGCGACCCGGGCGACCGCTTCCCCAACTGCCAGGCGTTTGCGGCCGCGCTGGGTCGTGGAATCACCGAAGCGGTGCTTCCGCACATCGTTTCGACCCATCCGAATGAGCGGATCGCCTTCTACTTCAGCCACGTCTCGGAGGAGTCCCTGAAGGTGCGCCGGGCCGCGACGCTCGTCGAAAACGCCGGTTATGCTTGCTGGTTCTACAGCCGCGACGCGGCGCCGGGCGGTTCGCTTTTCGAGCAGGCAAAAGAAGCCATGGCTCGGGCCCAGGGAACCGTGCTGCTAGTGTCTCGACCTGCCTTGCGGTCGACCGACTTTGAGCGCGAGGCGCGGCATGCCGTTTCACTGGATTGTCCCCTGCTGCCGGTGCTGGTCGACGTGAGTCGCGAAGAGTTCGACCGCAACGCGCCCGTGTTGAGTCGCCTTTTGTCCGGCGCCGGGATCGTCGAACATCGGTCGTGCGATTCCGACGGCGATCTCGCGGAGCGATTGATTCGGTCAGCTCGCCTGCTAGGGATCCATCCCTCGCTTGCCGCCCGCTCCCCAAAATTGCGAGCGAACAAGTTCGAGCTTGTGGGGCACGGCTGGGCAACGGACGCGCACCAGATCGATATCGACGATGTTGATCGAGTGCTCTTCCACAATGACGCGGTCGATGAGTTTCTGAGCAACCGCAATCGCCACTTCGTTTCGGCCACCAAGGGTTTTGGAAAAACTCTCCTGCTGACGTGCAAACGTCGAAGTCTTGCCCTCGCCAGCGCGGAGAAGGGAGGGTCGGTCATTATGTCGCCGGAGGGACGTCCCTACCTCGACTTTATGAGCGGCATGACATCCCTCTCGCACAAACACCTGACGCTACTGGAAGATCTCGTTTTTACGAAGCGGCTCTGGGGCGCGGCCCTGCGGGTCGCGACCATCTCTCACTTCCCGGAGGTGCTTACTCCGCATGACTCCAGCGACCTGAGCCAGCTTCCGGGCCGAATCCGATCGTGGCTTGAAGGCACTCGGGTCGAGCCAACCGTCGCCTTCAAAGAGCTGACCATGCAGAGTGTCGGGGACCTGAACCATCTGCTCGATGCGTCGGAAAATTTTCTCGACCAGAAGATGCGTCGAGTCCACGGGTCCATCTGCTTCTTCATCGACAAGGTCGATCAAGCGATTCACCACCTGTCGAAAGAGGCATGGGTCGCCGTTCAGGCCGGACTTTTGGAGGCGGCGTGGGAAGCGATGAGCGCCAACAGCCACGTCAAGATCTACGCCTCGATCCGTCAAGAGGCCTTCAGCAATTATCAGTCGCCCATCAAGTCGAACTTGTTCGCGGCGACGACAACCCTCGACTATTCCGAAACGGAGCTGCGAGGCCTGTTGGACCGCTTGGCGCAGTGCTACGAAGGGTGCGGCTCCTTCTCGGAGTTTCTGGGCGCCAACGTTGTCCGGCACGCCCGGCGCGCCGCTCCCGAGGACAGCTTCCAGTTCGTCCGACGCCACACCTACGGACGGCCGCGTGACCTGGTCGCCATGGCTTCCGAGATATCGTCGAAGCGATCGACGCTCAATGAGAGCCGCCTCCGGGAGGTCGTGAAGCGCACCAGCGCGGTTGTCGTTGCCGCCAATATTTTCGACGAGGTGCGGGTCTTCCTCGATTGCCTTGGTGACCCCGACGCGCGGGCACGCCTCTTCTCTCTCTTACCCGGCAACGTGCTCGAACGGTCGGAAGCCGTCGAGGTCGCCGAGGCTTTCAACGGCCTCGACGCCGGTACGATCGGACACTTGGGAGCAGAGTCGGAAGTCATTTTTCATCCCTTCCGCGACCTTTACTTGACGGGACTTCTCGGAGTGGTGGAGCGTGACTCCGAAACGGGAGTCATGACGCAGCGATTCCGCCGTCCGCATGACCGCCTGGGTCGCGGCGCCAGCACGCTGCCGGAATCGGAGCATTATCTTTTGCACCCTGCGCTGGAGACTTTCCTGCAAGGCCAGGGACGGCGCGACGGCTTTCTGCAGTGCCATCATTTGGTTGTTGGCGAAAACCTTCCTTGGAACCCTCATTACCCCACGCTTGTGCAGGTCGAGAAGCAGCTCTCACGGGTGCGAGACGAAGCCTTCGTCGAACGGGCGCACCACTGGGTGGCGAGGGTGCAGGGACTTCTCCTCATGCCGCGTGGCCCGCTCGCTCGGGCCGAGATCGAATCGAGCGACGCCTGGCGCGAACTAGCTACCTGGAACGGCGACGACTCCACCGCCGAGGCGCTGCTATGGATGGACGAGCTACTCCAGAATCTATGAGGCCTTTCCGTAAATCGCTCAGCGGTGAGGCGCCTGGATCTCAAGCCCGTCAAGAACCTACGAGTAGGCTCGGTCCGCTCGCTCGTGGGCCGAGTATCGGCGTGACAGGCGTGGCCGCGGTTGACCAGACGGATTGTTTTCGGGCCCGACTTTAGTCCTTGGGCGAATCTTTGATCGCAAGAAAGGGTGGACCGCCATGCGGATCGGGCTCGTGTCCGACATCCATGACCAAGCGGGGGGTGCGGCTTGCGTTGTCGCGTCGGGCGCCACGGATGGTTGACCTCGTCGTGGTGCGAGAAGATATCGTCGGCGCCGGCGACGGCTCGAAGAAATGGTCTCGCTGCCACAATCATCGGCTGAGATGTTTAGCGGCATGGCGCGCCGAGGGAAGGCTATCCTTCCGCAAGGTCCCTCTGCAGCGAAACTCTCAAGAGGGGGGAAGTCACACGACTCCGATGACGCTGCCGCTGGTGTCGGCGCCATGGGTCGCCGGTAGTACCGGGGACGAGACGCGGTTCGATCGGATCATCGGTAAAGACAATTCGAGACGACCGACGGCCCGCTGCGCCCGCGGTTCCGTCTTCTTTCCGCGAGATCTAACCCAGCACTTCGTAGTAGCAAACATTTCCTTTCTCGGTGACCATCACGAAACAATCCGTCTGATCCGTCCCGAGCAGAGCGACCGGCCGCCCCAGCGAATGATACTGCGACGAGAGCAGCTCGACGCGGTCCTCGCCGCGTTTGTCTTGGCTCATCTTCCGCAGCTGGATCTGGTGCTCGTCGGCGGCGATGACGAACCCTCCCGGATTCATTAGGAGCTTCGGCGCGTTCAGTTCTTCCGCGATGAGGATCCCGCCGCTGGCGCTGCCAATCCGGAGGATCATCGCCGCCGACTCCATCGATATGCCGACCACTGCCGCCGCATAAGGCGAGCCCCCGGTGAGACCAACGATTCGGCTTGGGAAAGACGCTTCGATGACTTCTATCCGTCCTCTGGCGACCCGCAGGAGATCACGTCCAACGCCCAGCAACACCTGCTTGCTGGTTGCGTGCAGGGGGACGGGGATGGCGACATCATCCCATCGCGAGCCATCGGCGCCCAACAGGGAGTGGGTGGCGATGACGATACCACGCGGATCGACGCAGACCAGGATCGGGTCGCTGCGTCTTTCGACAGACCATGTCTGTCCGACCGTTCCGGGAGCGGCGCCCCAAGTGACGCCATGCCCCTCGGGCGTGCCGGCGGTGATGGAGTCTTGGCTGTGATCGCTCTGATTAAAAAGCACGGTGGAACGCAGTGGATCTTGCCCGATCACGAAGACCTGCAGATGGGATCCGCCTTTGAGAACGACGAGGGGGGCGTCGGTCGGCACGGGAACTCTCGGCCATCTGAGCAGGCTCCTCTCAACCGCTTGTTTGGGGCCGCAGCGAGCGAACACGACCCGCCCTTCCATGACGCCACCGACGTACGCGGTGTTGTCAACCAGTACAGCGCTGCGCCATGCGCCGGCTAATCCGAGGTCGATCTGCTGTCGCGGCTGCAAGCTGTCGAATACTGGCGGTAGCGCGGGTTGTTCCGCCTGGAGCTGGTCAAGGTAGCGATGCCCGTCGCGCAGCAGCAATCGATCGCCAGGCACAACACGCCCGAGCGCATTAACGAAGCTTCTCGCCTCCGACGGAGGGGCCTGCCAAAGTAGTTCGGCTACCAAGCGACGAACGATACCGCTCAAGGAATCTCGAACACTTTTTTCCGGGTAGCTCTCGAACGCTGCGGAAAGTTGTTCTGCTGCCTCCTGGTCGCGTCCTAGCCGCGCGGCTCGATCGCGCAGCCGTATCGCCGTGTCGATGGCCTCTTGGTGAAGTCCGAGCCTCCCACGCATGGCGAACGCCGCTTGGATACAGCGATTGGACTGCTTTGAGCTTGGCCAAGCCTTATCAAGGATCTCAAGAGCCCGCGCGGGATCCCCAAGCTTCGCTTCGGAGAGGCGAGCCGCCTCGAGACGGTCGTCTTTTTTCAAGGCCTCAGCAGCGGCCTGGCGGTAAGCGTCGTTTGCCTGCTCGACTTGATCGAGAGCGCGGAGCAGATCCCCTACTTTTTCGAGCTGGCCCAGTTCGCGGTAGGCGTCGACGGCCTCCTGCCAGAGCCCGCCGTTCTCAAGACAGCGGGCGGCCGACCGGGCTTCATGGAGGCGGTCTCGGTACAGCGTGGCCGCTTCACGGAAGTGACGCCCGTGCTCGAGGGCCGATGCGGCCGAACGCAGGTCGCCGAGTAGCTGCGCGTAGACGTACGCGGCGCGGCGGTGCCGTCCCAAGCGGATCTCACGGCCAGCGAGTTCGCGATACGTCGCGACGAGTTGCTCTTGGTAACGGGTGGGGATGTCCCACGAGTCGGCCGGTCGGCCGCCGCCAAGCTTCGAGAGATTGAAGTCCGTGCTACGCTTTCCCAGTTGCCCGGCGGGATTGGCAAGGCCGCGGTGCTGATCGCCGCCGCCCAGCGGGATCGCGAACTGCAATCCTTGGTCGGGGTCCGCCTCCAGCAAATGCAGGAGCCGCCCGATTTCTTGATGACGCCTCTCTTGGAGGGCACGCGAGACGTTCTCAAGAACGCGGGTGGCGTAGTTGCCGAGCGATTCGAACCACCCGGGACGTGATGCGGATTGGCCGCCGGTGCGGGCGGCGCCCGATCCGGCCGTCGCGGACCTGCCTGACTTGCCCCTGGGTAGCCGTCGGCGGAGCGCCTGACCCAGCCCGGCGACGCCCAGCAGGGACCACGCGATCCCCTTCTGGGCCGCGCGACTAAGACTTCCCATGGCGCCCGCCCGCGGTTCGCGAGGCGACTTGGGCAGGCGGTCTCTCTGATCGGCGTGCTGACCGATGTCGCCGCGGCCTTGTTCCAGGATGTCGTCGGCGGACCATGACTCGATGGGGAGGATGCTTGTCAGCCGGGTCGCGAAGGCCAAACCGTTCTCGGCACGGCCCCAGTCGGCACCGGGCTCCGGTTCGATATGCAGCAGGTCGGCTGGCGACAGGATCTCGGCCGGTTCGGCGGCGGTGAGCCCGTGCGCTTGCGAGGCGACGTACAAGTAGGGGGCATCAAAGAGCTCCTCGATCTCGGCATCGCCGATCGCGGGCTGCCACGCGGCGTCGACGGGCAGATAGACCCTGCCACCAACGCAGCCGTACGGCAAGCACCGCCCCGACGCGACCGCCCCTTCAGCGGCGGGTATCGCCAGAGCCCCGGCAATCGACTGATTGTCGGTGGAGCGAATCACCACCAGCCGGATGGCGTTCTGGTCGCCGCGCCAGTCCGCGATCTCGTCGAGCCAACCGCGCGCGTCGCTGCCCGGTAGCAACCAAGCCGCGACTTCGAGCGGCGGCGAGCAGCGGGGTCGGAGCGTGAGCTCAAGCTGTGGCACGGATTCCCTCCGCAAACTTGAGCACACTTTCCGAGTAGATGCGGTGACTGGCGCCGCGGGCGGCAAGACGCTCCGCGTCCAGGAACGATGACTTGCCGAAACAGCCGGCGAGAGGCGGCCCGGCAGCGAGAGAAAGGCCGCCGCTGCTCCACCCGGTCAGCTCTCCTTCGGCGAGAACAAGGGACACCTCGGGTACGTCGGTCCTTGCCGGCATGAGGTGGATCAGGCCCCGCGAGTCAAGGACGGCGCGGCTGCCATCGGCCCATTCGGCCACGAATAAGTGGTACCGAACGCTTTCGAACTTGACTGCCTCAAACTCCGCCTCGACCTCCAGACGCTCTTGCCGGCTGAGCGCCTCGAAGACCACCCCTTGGCGACTGGTCGTGATGGCCAGCAGCCCGCCTCGTGGATTCCTTAGCGCCAGCTCCCCATTGCTTAGCACACCGATGGCGTTAATCCGATTGCGGAGGGAGAGGTTGCGGGCGATCCTGGCAACCCGCGGATCCCGTGGTCCGCGGTGCTCGTCCAACAATTGTTTCGCGTCGATATCCACGCGGAAGTTTCGCGCGATACCCCGGTGGTTGCAGGCGACGCCAACGACCTTACCATCCGGGCTTGTCCATAAGTGCCGCCAGTCTTCGGCGACTTGCTCGTCGCCGGCGAAGGGGGGGTGGGAGGCGCAGCGCATCCGCACGACCCCGTCGGTGAGCCCAGAAATCGTGCCGCTCTTATTGATCGCCATCGGCCCCTCGACCCCCTGACAATCCCAGAGACCGACGAGGTCATTCCTGGCGTCGACGGGCAGGACCTCTTCAAGCCGGGCGGACACGCCGTCGAAAGACAAGGCGGCCCAGCCCTGGGAAGCGTTCTTGTAGTAACGCCCCCCTCGCGGCTCCATCGAAGTGGGCGTCGCGAGCCGA
The DNA here is from genome assembly GCA_041741515.1 of Pirellulales bacterium. Taxonomy (GTDB): domain Bacteria; phylum Planctomycetota; class Planctomycetia; order Pirellulales; family Lacipirellulaceae; genus Botrimarina. Next base: position 9,745 of record JBGSJY010000544.1, read on the forward strand.
TGGACGATGGCGCCGGTGTCCGGATCGATCACCTCGAGCGTGTTGTCACCGTGTCTTGCGAAGAGCGCCCCGTTATGGAAAGCGATCTCCGCCACGCTGGCCGTGTTGAGTCGCGTAACCTTGACCGACTGCCGGATCAAGTCGGCGTTGACGAGGAAGAGAGCCCCTTCTTTGCCGACGACAAAGCGAGTCAGCCCCTGGAAGCAATCGCCCGACGCCCACCACAGCCGGCCGGGCGGCATCTGATCGCTGATCTGCTGAGCTCCCCTGCCCCGCTCGGTCCAGCGCATCAATCGGCCGTCACCGGTAAGGGAGAGGACGCCGTCGCGGCCGAGATACCAGCTGTTGCTGGGATCGGGCGCGGGCCCCAGGCGCAGCGGGAAGGGATGAGTACGGAAGATCGCGGGTTGGCTCGTGCTGGCGCGGAGGGATTCGGCGCCGCTCGGCAAGATCTGCCTCAGGTCGATCTGGACCTGACGGACGACCCGTTCAGCACGTGCACGCCGCTCCACGAGCTTGAACTCGCCCTCGTTGCTGACCGACGCGACCAATAAGCGCTCCGCCTGGATAGCCCGAATCATTTCGGCCACGACGGGATCGGCTAGGCTCTCGGCGGACGTCAGCACGATGGCTTCGACCGGCTCTTGCGCCTGCTTCAATCGCTCGGCGAAGAGCCCGATGGCGGCCGCAAAATGGGGCCCCGCGGTCAGCCAGGCGAGGTGGACAACGACGCCCTCTCGTGAGGTCAAGTCGATCGGATCGAGCTCTCGATCGACGACTCGCCAAGCCGAAAAGGCCGAACCGGGTTGGGTCGTCGCCGCCAAGGCGAGGGCGACCGAGGTCGCCAGGACGCGGGGAACGCCCCACATCGGCACGCTGATATCCACCAAGACTTCGCGATTCAGCCGCGGTCGGGTCGGTGGCGTTTCGCGGCGGAGGTACATCGCCTCGTTCATCGCCACCCTAACTGCGAGGGTCAGCCCATCTTGAGCCAACTCGCTCAGCAAGAGACGGTCGGGTGTGCCGCGGTTGGCGATGTCCGAGTAGCCGCCGGCTTCCCGCTCGCGAGCGGCCGTCAGCGGGCGGGGCATCGTCGTGCTGGCGAAGAGCTGCTTGGCGACTTTCGCCACGCCCTGGTGCTCGCTGTCTTCGAGCAGCTCTTCGATCACGCGCCGCGATAGCTGACGCACGTCCAGCGGGTCCTTGTCGAGTGGATCGACCTCGGCGGCCGCGGGGACACTGGCGATCCCCGTTCGCAGCCGCAGTTCGATCGCCTCGGGTTGCACGCGCTCAAGCCGTGACGCAAGCGCTGCTAGGTCTTGCAGGAGCGTTAGCGGGCCGTAGCCGATGGTATCTGTCGCCTCGCCGCTTTCCAGCAAGCCCATGAGGCCCGGGCGGATGGCGTCGGCGACCGCCGCGGAGTCGGCTGGTGCGACGGCCGGCGCGCGGTCTTCGAAGACGTATTCCGCTAAGCCGGCCTTGGCTTGCAGCGTCGAGCGGAGCGAGCTTGCCAGACGCCGCACGCGATCGAGGCCCTCGAGCACCCGTTGCAACAGGCGGGCGCCGTCACTCCTGGAGGCCCGTCGCCCAGTGGTCGCCAGCAATCCCGAGAGCAGACGGGCCTCGCTGCCGTCGACGCCCCAGTTGTCGCGGGTCGCAGCCATCAGCAGCAGCAACGAGCCAAGTCTTGGCAGGCCTTCGCCAGTGAGGCGTGCGAGCACGAACGCCAGCTCCTCGCTGAAAGCGATCGTCTTGCCGTCACGCCACGTGATCGTCTTGCCGTCGTCTCGCCACTCCCAGAAGCTGTCGCGGGAAACGCGGAAGTACACGCGGATGGTTGCGTTAAGGTTCGACACGCAGCGCCTCCGCGGTGAGGTGAGCGGCCGATCGGGAAGCGCCCACGAAGGCGTCCGCTCTCACAATCGCGCAGCGCCCTTGCAGCGAGAAGACAGCGAGGTCGCCCTCCTCCAGGCCGAGCTTGTGTCGCAGCACGCCGGCGTCAACGGCGGGTCGCCAGGCGTAGCCGGCCGGTACGGCGATCCCCTCACACAGCGTGAAATGCTCGCCGCTGATCGGTGGAAGGGGGCTTCCAACGACGAGCACGCTCTCGTGACTCGCCGCGAACGTAAGCGGCCTCAGTCGCACCTGGGGCGCCGTCCGGGTGTACGCCGCCCACGCTTCCACCGTCAGCATCAGCACCTCGGTCGGCCGCGGGAGAGGCGAGCGAACGAGACGGAGGGCGGCCGGCTGGGGCGGATGTCCGGCGTAGCGTTTCGCCGGTGGCACGACGACGAGGAACTCGGCGAGGGGCCGCCATTCCCCGACAGGAATTCTGCCAAGCGGAACCGCGGCTCCGTAGGGAACAAGTTGTCCGTCAGGCAGCGGACGATAGACCCGGCATCCCAGGAGGGTCCGCAGCAGCCGTATGGTGTTGGGGTCGTCCGGCAGACCCCTCAGCCAGATGGCGCCGTCGGGGGTCTGGTGGGCATCGACTCCGGAGAGCCGGCGCAGAGTTCCCAGCCGAGGCGCGGAACCCGAAGGCGTCGAAGCGACCAAGGTCGCTGCTAGCTCTTGGTTTCGAAGCTCTGCCACAGCTGATTTACCGTGCCTTCTAGGTGCGTTCGTTGCTGTCCATCGACGACCCACTGGCAACGCGCCGACAGCAGGGTGAGTCGATCCCGGAGCAGGCTTTGCTGAACGGGGTCGGCGCCGCCCAAGGCGCTGGCTAATTCGGAGAGGTCGGCGTTCAACTGCTCGGGGTCGGGCGCCTCCGAAGCCAAGGAGCGCGGGTGGGCGAGGGCTCGCTCTTCTCCGTCCGAGGGCTCGATTGCCTGATCGATCAGCGACGCCAGGATCTCCTGTTCATCGTCGGTGTCCCAGATGTAGCGGAGCACCCACAGGTCGGTGCGGTTGGCGACCAAGCGGCCGCACAGCACGGCGCTCGCCGCGACCAGGCGTTGCAGCTTCACGGCGCGGCGATCGGAGACCCGGATCCCTGCGCCTCGCAACTGCACCACGAGTTGGACGTAGTGCGGCCGGAGCGACTCGAAGCTGACTCGCGGGATCAAACGATGCAGGCCACGGAGGTCCTCGGCTTTGACCGTGGCGAGCCGGCCTTCGCTAGGCGACAGGCTGCGGGTGTCCAAGCGCCAGCCCGCTTCGAGCACCTGCGAGAGATGCTCGTTGGGGACGTTGTCGCACTTCACGCGGACAAGAAAGCGATCGAAGAGCGCGCCGAGCGACTCTTCCTCGGGGAGGTGATTGCTCGCGCCGACAACCATCAACGTCGGCAGTTGCTGGGTCTCGCGGCCGCGGCGGAAGACGCGCTCGTTGAGCACCATCAAGAGGCTGTTGAGGATTGCGCTGTTGGCGTTGAGCAGCTCGTCCAAGAAGACGAAGTCGGCCTCCGGCAGCATGCCGGTCGTGTTGGTTTCTAGCTCGCCCTCGCGGAGGCGGCGGATGTCGAAGGGGCCGAAGATCTCGTTGGGCTCGGTGAATCGCGTCAGGAGGTAGTCGAACATCCGCCCGTCGATGCGGGCGGCGAGCGACTGCACCAGAGCGCTCTTGGCCGTGCCGGGGGGGCCGAGCATGAAGAGATTCTCGCGAGCCGCTAGGCAGACGCCCAGCAGGTCGATGATTTCGTCCTTGCCAACGAAGCTCTGCTTGAGGGGCTCGAGGACCTCTGAACGAAGAGCATGCCCCAAACGCTGCGTGGACAACTCCGGTGGCACTTCGGTCGCCATCGGGTTAGCGGTCGGCGGCTGCGGCATGAGGGGGGCTCGCGGACAGTTTCATGGAAGGGGGCTTCAGCTCTGGGTAGTTGCCGACCGCTACGGCAACCGCTTCGGCAACCGCCGGATCGCTCAGACGGTCGACGTCACCCGTGGCGAGCACCCGATCAACGTAGAGACGCAACAGCGTGTCGGAGGTTCGCAACGGCGCGATATCGACGGCGCCGATACCAGCAATTCCTACCGACGACAGCGGCCACTGCCTGCCGATGGTTTGCATCGGTGTCATCTGAGGATCGTCGCTCGCGGCCGACTTGGCAAGCTTAACAGCGTCGGGCAAGAATCGCATCGAGAGATCGACCGCGTAGTGCGACTTCGGGCTGCTGGGATCCGGTGACGGACCAACTAAAAATTCTCGAAGGACTTCTTCACCTGCGTCGCGGTGAATCGTCAAAGCGGCCATCAGATAAAGGGTGGTAACGGCCCATCCGGCCGCCTTTCGATCCACCTCAGGCGGGACTCCCGGCAGTTCGAGGCGGTAGTGCTGCTCAAACTCAATCAGCACATCGGTCGCTGCCGTTATCTCATCGACCGGCGGAATTGTGGGAGGGCCAACCTGGACCATGCGACCACTGAGCAGCGATTTCGTGAACTCCGCGAGCATCGGCAAGACAACTTGGAGAAAAACTGGACTGCGTTGCCAGATCGTACCGGGGAGGGGACATCCTGAACAACACGGCAATGCGCGGAGCGGCTCCGCAGACAGCGTTGATTCAAGACGAACGCAGGCAGAATTCTCCCGGGTCGGAAAACTGGATTAAGGGGACTACGATGGGGGCGTTGCCGTAAGGCGGACTTGGTCGTTTAGGTTGAGTTGAAGGCTCAGCATTGGATCCACCGATTGGGGAACGACGCGGTCTATACCGCCTTCGACTTTCAAAGTGGGAAGACATCGCAATGAGTGACGCTGAGACGTTGCCCTACCCTGACGGCCCGACCCGGCCCATCTCCCCGATGGCTGAGTTGGATGCCTTCTTGTCGCCGCGGTATCGGATGGTCCGTCAAATTGGTAGAGGGGCCATGGGGACGGTGGTTCTCGCAACCGACACCACCCTCGACCGTCCCGTCGCCATCAAGCTGAGCCAGCCAGGCGTCAATATCGATCGTCAGGAGCGGGAAGCCCGCACCCTCGCCCAAGTCGCATCGCCCTATGTGGTATCGGTGTACGACTTTCAACGACTCAACGAGCACGACGGCTGTGTCATCATGCAGTACGTTGAGGGGGAAGACCTCGATGTACTGCGGACACGCCCTGGGGCCGTCGAGTGCCACCGCGTCCAGACCTGGATGTCGCAAGTTGCTGCCGGAATGTCCGCGACCGAAAAGGCCCGGATCGTGCACCGCGATCTCAAACCGGCCAACATTCTCATCGACGCCGAGGGCGACGCTCACGTTACCGATTTCGGCCTGGCCTACTCCCCACAATTCGCTCAGCTCACGATGGCCGGGGACCTGCTCGGCACTCCTCTCTACATCGCTCCGGAGCAGATCGACGACATCAGGAGTGTGGACACGCGGACCGACATTTATAGCTTCGGTGCGACTTTCTACCATGTGATCACTGGGGAGCCGCCCTTCCGGAGTGAGAGCGTCTGGGACCTGCTTCTGAAGCACAAGATCGAGCCTCTCGAACCACCCATTAGCCGCAACCCACGCGTCCCTCAACACCTCAACGATTGTATCGAGCGGTGCCTTGCCAAACGTCCGATCGATCGCTTCCAGAGTTTCTCGGAAGTGCGGGAAAGTCTCCAAGCCGGTTCCGAGGTCGACGCATGGCGGCGGATAGACGCCGCCGCCGCCCCGCACCAGCAGCACTACCAGGCGATTCGAACGTCGCTGCTGGACTTCACGGCGTTTGAGGGTGGCAGTTCGGTTGACTTTCCGTTGAATCGGCGGCAACGCCTGACGATCGTCTGCCGCGACTTGGCCAACGAAGACACCGAAGCGATCGTCAGCTCTGACGACGGGCACCTGAGTATGGGGGGCGGTGTCTCGTGGGCCATCGGACAGGCGGCCGGCAACGAGTTCATCCAGGAGGCTCGTCGCTACACCCCCGTACGCCAGGGGCGCGTTGTTGTCACCTCCGCCAGAAACCTCCGGGCGAGGTACGTATTCCACGGGATCACGATTGGAGTCGCGGACGGAAGGATTATCAGGCCAACCCGTGACATCGTGGCGGAGATCGTGGACGCGTGCATCTACCAGGCCGAGACGCTCTGTGTCCGGTCGATCGCGTTCCCGCTGCTCGGCTCCGGTTCGGGGGGTCTGGCTCGCGACATCGCGTTGGACACGATCTTCGATGTCTTGCTGCATCGGCTGCTCCACCAGCCCAGCGGATTGGAAGAGGTACGGATTGTGTTGCACCGGAATTCCTCCTAAACTGGCCAGAGACGACTTGGTCGTGCACCGTCGCTACGGACAGCCTCTCGGCGTGTCGCCGAACGGCGGGGCCGATTCAATCGCTGTCTTTCTCAGCGACCATCGATGCGACTCTCTTCAACAGGCAGCTAGGTGGTCTTCCCTGAACTCGCAGGCTCCCACCTCTAAACGGCGATGCCTCCGCAAGCGATCGAGGCTGGCATCGGGACAGGCCAAATTCTAACGGTATTCGGCCCAGGTCGGACTATATTTAATCCCTCGGCCTACCAATATGCCACAGTCTCCATGGAGGCACGACGGGGCCATCTATCAGCAAGAGAGAAACATGATCCGCGATATCGAAGTAGCACTGGCCGGCGCAGGTTGTCCCATCCCATAAATCGACATGACCACTCACACCAGGCGGAAACCCGCCACTAAAAGTGATTATGCCGCGGTGACCAACGAAATGGGGAGGCACATGGCGAACCTCACCCGACGAAAATCTGTACTCCAGTAAGTTCGTTGTATTATTACTCGCCGTTGGCAGCGTAATCGAGTAGATGACCGATAGATACATACCTAGAGGTTGCACCCGATAGAGATACTCGCCGTCCTCCCCTTTGATGGTAACATCGCCACTCAAACCGAACGCCTTATTGTACATTTGCATCGTTTGACTGCGGTCAAGTTTGGGGATTACGTGGCCCGACTTGGTCAAAGCGTAACTCATTCGTATCGCACATGTATTGGTAACCCAATCAGCGTCAACTTCGCCACCTGCAAGTCTCTTAAACTCCGCCAAATCACCGGTTGGATAGTTTCTCCAAAGTTCGTTGAACTTCGGCCTCTTACTACTTCGGATTGCTTCATGGAGTAGGTCTGCTTCGCGGGGCTGACTCAATGGCGGCGCCTGGCAGAACGCCGTGTTGTTATACGCGACAGCTGCAACGCACAAACTCAACAACAGAGGCATTAGACCTTGCATATTCTGCCTTCTACTCCTTGCCAATTGTTCTGACGAATAGACTCTGTGTGTTTATCAGCCGGAGCTTCGCGGATGGACCAGTCGGAAGGCCCTTCCCGACACATTTTAGCCTGCACTCTAACCGTTGCGCCCTCCCCGCATGTGCCTAGCGCGTCGCGATTCTTGGACACTTCCGCGCCGTCAAGTCTGAACCGTCCGCGATTCGAGGCAGGGATTGGGCCGTCGAGCGTATCTTCAGTACGACTCCACGGATCAACGTAAGCCTGCTCCCTCAGGACCACCGTTCTCCACTCCTCAATCTGCTCTTCCGTTACGTCACGTGACCGGCCTCTCTAGTAGGGCGAGAACCCGGGGGTCGTGCCTGCGTAGAGGTCGGCCTTCGGTCCAGTCTGGAAATTAGCCAGCTGCTAACGCCGAGGAGGTGCATAGACGCGGTTCTGCATAGACTGGATAAATGCGCGCTGCTCTTCGGGTGTGCCTGCCGAAACGATGGCGATATGACTAATGATCCATTCTTCATCGCCGGTGAGAGGACGCGCGCTCTGCAGGGCCTGCCTGAAGGCGGCTACCTCGGGACTCAATTTCTTTGCTTCCAACCACTTAAACCGCAACCACCCGTCTTCACCATGGTGATCCACGCCATCCGATGCCGGCAACACATAATTATGGATCACCAGTGGCGTTACTTCTTCAGGCTCCTCTGGTGGTAGATCTTCTGAGACCTTAAGTTGCTCCCACTCAGCTTGCGTCATGAAAGCGGACAGTTCTGTGGGAAAGTCTTGCGACGTTTTGTCCCGTGCGGCTTCGTCGCGGTCGACAGCACTCGGTGCAGTTGCTGGTCGTGGCACGATGACGCTCCCGTTTAACGGAATAGACTGTTGAATGCCCGGAATACGACTCGGTAATCCGAAATGTCCAATCCCTTTGTTGTTGCCCGGCATAATGTCAGGCGGTAGTCGCTTTACGATCCAGTCCTCGTCGCTGGCTAGATTCACGAAGTTCTCGGCGATGTTATTGAGAGCGAGATCGATACGCGTGTTGTTCTCAGCTTTTGCGATGGTCCGATAGCCCAGAGGGGAGCCGAGAAAGACCACGTTGTCGACCTCCAAACCATCCGCTAGCGCCGCAAGCGCAATGACGGTCCCCTGGCTGTGGCAAAGAAGGGTAATCTTGACCTTTTTGCCGAATCGAAGTCGCAGGTGGCCGACTGTGCCTGCTAGTTTTTTGGTTGCATTCCAGGCCATAGTGGACATGCCACGAATCGGGTCATCAGGATCTCCTACGGTTTGGCTTCCCTGAAAGCGGCTATCGTGTCCCCACTTTAATAATATTGGATCGTTTATCCGCGATAGCGGCCCGGAAGCAACCTTCAAGACGAAGTCTCCCCAAGAGTCGCGCGCATCGGCGACATGTACGCCATGAATACAAATCACGACAGTGAACGGCGACTCGTCGTCGATCGGAAAGGTGGGAGCTGGAGCGCTGCCCCAATCGTATCTCGGCTGAGCGTGGGCGGGTCTGGCGGTTGCGAAGAAGAACGTGGATGCAAGGAGTGTCGCCGACGTAGCAGCCGCAGCCGCTACACGAAATGAGGGGGACATAGGCTATCTAGGGGTGGAAGTGGTGAGGCTTCGCAAATGCGTCGCAGCGGGAGTGATTGCAGGAGCTGTTTAAGCAATGCATCGCAATGCGTCTTTTTGAGCGATGGCAAGCAAGATGGCAGTGGCATCCACCGCCAGAGCTCCGTCCAGAGCACATCTACAGTTGCAGTTCTTGCAGCGCATCGCGTTGAATCTCTCGCAGAAGGGCGAGCTCTTCCTTTGTCAGCGCCCGATCGCCCCGCAACGCCGCGTTGAAGGCGGCGACGGCAGGTTGGCCTTCCCCCGATTCATGTACCAGCCGCGATGAGAGAATCAGGTTGGTTGGATCGTACTCCGCTGGCCCTCCGTAGCGGAGGGGCCTGCTGAGGCGTAGCCGAAGCAGGCCCCGGAGCGGAGGTGGGCCAGCGGGCG
>JBGSJY010000545.1:0-2028 GCA_041741515.1 Pirellulales bacterium
GAGCGCGATCCCGCGCGGCTCCGGCACGACGGCCGCAGAGACCGCGGCGCCGGCGATCGCGCTACTGCCGAACTGCGACACCCAGTAGTCGTAGTCTTCGATGGTCACCTCGCCGGGCGTTACCCCATCGCCTTCATTCGCGAGCGCGATCATCATGCCCAGGCTGTCGCGCCAAACGGTGTAGTCCGCAGCGTCGACGACGCCGTCGGCGTTGTAGTCGCCTGAGACGGAGGGCAGCTCGCTGAACTCGATCATGAGGTTGTCGATTGTCAGCGAGTTGGCGCCGAACTGGTACTCGGCGCCGCCTGCGCTAAAGACGAGCACCCAGGTGCCGGTGTTGTCGAAGCGCGGGATGTCGCCAGCGACGTTCGTGGTCGGCGATGATCCTGAGTTGAGGCGGATCGAATTGGAGGTGAAGCCATTGGGATCGCCGTCGTTATCAAGGACCTGAAAACTTGACTTCCAAGTGTCGGCGCCACCCAGCAAGTCCCCGTTGCCGTCCAAATCGACTCCGAAGGTCATCTCGTAGTCGGGATCGTAGAACGTAAACTCTGCAATGAGGGCCACATCCGTAAGAGCGCCAACCGACCGGACGTCCATGCTGTAGATCCAATTGGCCGGATTATTCCCTCCCTCGGTGACGCCCGCGGCGGGAAACTCAGGAGATGCATAGACCGCGCCGCCACCTCCGTTCAAGTAGTACCAGTTGGTCGTTTCCGTCGTATCGAAGGTGATCTTCCAAGCCTGCTGGAACTCGCCGAGTCCGTCCTCGGAGATCTCAGATGGGAACGTGGGATTGAACGGATCGGTTCCGCCGCCGACGCCGCCACCCAACCACCAGAGGAACCCAGGCTGGCCGGGACCGGGGAACTCGCCCTCGAAATCTTCGGAGTAGGCGATCTGAGCTTGGGCCGTGAGCGGCAGAACGCCCGCCAGCACGAGAACGAGGAGGAATGTGCGGTTCATATTGGGTTGCTCTCGAGTTCCAATGAAGGACTGCGCGCCTACTATTCGGCGCGGCGGGGAGATGTGGCGTTCGTTAGGGCCGATCGACGACATAAGCAGAGACGAGAGTACGAGCCGCTATGCGTTTGGTTCTTCTACACGGCGTACTTGAATAGCTTGGTGATGCCGGTCGTTCGCTATCTCGGCCCCCAATCGCGGGTCGGCCACAAGCCGATCGTCGATCGACGATAGCGCAAAGACCGCTACCCCTCGGCCCTCGGCGCTACCGACACGACCGCTCATCAACTGACTTTTTTGGGATCATCCCCGGAGAAGTGCGTCGTCCGAGAGCCCGGCCACAACAGGAGGGCCGCAGCCAGCTCCGGAATCACCCTGCTCAGGAATCCTCGAGTGCCGATCCGGTGTGCCCCCCGACGCGAGAGCATTCCAAAAAAAGTGATTGATAAGGCGTCCGTGCATTGGTTTAGCCATGGGGCCTCGAATCTCGCGGAAATTTCCAAAATTTCCGCGATAATCCGCCTCCATCGGCTATATCCCCACCGAGGCGACCCCTCGTGCGACAGGCAGAGCTAGCGCCACACAAGCCGTGATGCGGCAAGTCGCAACCAGCCCTGGCTGGAGCCGGTTGGCCTGGCAGGCTGCGGTCGGCGTCAATCTCGTGCTGCAAGCAGAGCCGCCCGCTGGGCGGCCGCCAATTCAGCCACGCCGCGCTCGCCGAGGTCGAGCAACGCATCGAGCTGAGCCCTGGTGAACGTCGCCTCTTCGCCGGCGCCCTGCACCTCCACAAACTTGCCGTCGCCGGTGGCGACCACATTCATATCTACCTCGGCCGCCGCGTCCTCGACGTAGCAGAGGTCGAGCATGGGCTCCCCGTCGACGATCCCGACACTCACCGCCGCCACGCTGCCGGTGAGCACCACGCCCGGGTCGAGGCCGGTCGCCTTGAGCGCTTCGACCAGCGCGACGTAGGCGCCCGTGATGCTGGCCGTGCGGGTGCCGCCGTCGGCTTGAAGCACGTCGCAATCGATGGTGACCGAGCGCTCGCCGAGCGTCCCCAGGTCG
>JBGSJY010000546.1:0-6321 GCA_041741515.1 Pirellulales bacterium
TTCGCGACGCTCTCGCCGCCGCTATCGAGGCCGGCGAGTGCGAAAAGTGCCTCAGCGCGTTCGAGCCGCGGCCGGGCGACTGCGTCTTCATCCCCGCCGGCACGGTCCACGCGTTGGGGGCGGGACTGGTAATCGCCGAGATCCAGCAGGCCAGTAACACGACGTTCCGCCTCTTCGATTGGAACCGCATCGACAAAGACGGACAGCCGCGGCCGCTACACATCGCGGAGTCGCTCGCTGTGACCGACTACGAGCGCGGCCCGATCGGCCCGCAGAAGCCGGTGGCGTGCGACCTGCGGTGGGAACGCTTGGTGACGTGCGACAAGTTCCTCTTCAGCCGCCTACGGACCGGTTCGGACGAGAGTCTCGCACTTCCGAAGTCGCCGAGCTTCCACATTGTTTCGCTGGTCGAGGGAGCGGGCCGGCTGGTCGGCGACAGCTTCGACGAGACGCTTGCCCCGGGTCAGACCCTGCTCTTGCCGGCCGCTTGCCCCGCCGCGACGTTCGTCTCGACCGCGCCGTCGACGCTCATCGACATGCGCCTGCCTTAGCCTAAGTGCGATCCCGCGCAGGTGACCGGGAGCCCACGACGCCAGTCGTGGGAGTGCGTCGGCGCCAGCTGAACTCCCACGACTTGCGTCGAGGGCTCTTGTGCGACCGGCCATCGAGGGCGCCAGCACGCCGCGATTGCCGTAGGGCGGCGGCGGCGGGGCTGGTAATCTTTCTCGCCATGACCCTCGCCCGCACGATCGTCTGTCTCACGCTGCTCGCCGCTGTCGGCTGTGGGCCGAGCGTGCGGATGCCGAAGCTTTTCGACCCCGGCAACGCGGCCACCCAGCAGTACAACGCCATCCTCCACGACCCGTACCCGATGACCGAGGTCGCCCCCGAGATTGTCGGCGGCCGCCCGCTTTCGTACGCCCGGCAGGTCCCCGAAGTGGAACGCGGCCGCATCAACAACCCGCAACAAACCGTAGCGCCGCCGCGCTAGAAGCATTCGAAGAATTGCTCCACGACGGGCACGAAGAACACGATGGTCTGACCCAAGGTTCTCGGTCCGCCTTCGTTGGCGGTCGTCGTGCCCGTCGTGGTGAAATAGCATTGCCTCGGTACAAGGCCGCTGGGTTTCGAGGACCGGTCGCGTTAAACTAGGCGGTTTAAGTCTCCGTCTACGCCGCGTGGCCCCGATGCCCAAGAAGTTTGTCAAACGATCCAAGCCTAGCGGCCCGTCTGCCAAGAAAGGCATCGGCAGCAAGAAGGCCAGTGGAAAGGGGCAGGGCGGCCGGCCGACTAAGCCGACTAAGAAAGTCGCCAAGGGAACCGGCGTCACCGGCGCGGGCTACAAAGGCAAAGGCCCCAAGGGCCCTGCTTCGTCCTACGGCCCGCCGAAGAAGCGGGTCTTCCGCAAGCGGCCGCCCCGGCCGGGATCAACGCCGGCGTTCACGGGGCCCCGTGAGGACGGCGAACGCCTGCAAAAGGTGCTCGCCGCGGCAGGAATCGCCAGCCGTCGCGAGTGCGAAGAGCTGATCCTCGCCGGGCGCGTCCACGTCGATGACAAGATCGTCACCGAACTCGGCGTCCGCGTCGATCTGTCGAAGCAGTCGGTCCACCTCGACGGCGAAGCCCTCACCCCGTCCAAGCCCGTCTACTTCGCCATCAATAAGCCGACCGGCGTCGTCTGCACCGCGCGCGACCCGGCGGGGCGCCCGCGCGTGACCGACCTGTTGCCGCCGTCCGTCGGCCGCGTCTTCGCCATCGGACGGCTCGACATGGCGAGCGAGGGGCTGATCCTCCTCACCAACGACGGCGAACTCGCCAACCGCATCACCCACCCCCGGCACGGCGTCGAGAAGCTCTACCACGTTCAGGTGGCGGGCATGCCAACTGCGGAGGTGCTGCAAGAAGTGCGCAACGGTGTCTACATCGACGAGGGCCGCGTCTCGTTCAAGAACGTCAAGCTGAAGAGCACCCGCAAGTCCTCGGCGATCCTCGAGGTGGTGCTCGACGAGGGCCGCAACCGCGAGATCCGCCGCGTGCTCGCCCGGGTCGGCCACAAGGTGCAGAAGCTGCAGCGTATCGCCGTAGGCCCCGTGCGGCTGGGCGAGATGCCCGTCGGCGCCTATCGCGAGCTGACGCGCGAAGAGGTCACCGCGCTCCGCGAGGCGACAACCGGGAAGCACAAGACCATCACCGAAGACAAGCGGACCTCCGGCCCGCGTCCCAACCGCAAACGCCCGCCGCACAAGGCGGCGCCGAAGACGGCTACTGCCAAGAACAGGGCCGAGCGTCCTGCGAAGGAGGGCGCGCGGAGGGTCATCGGTGACGACGAGTCGAAGCCGGCGACCGAGCGCCCCGCTACCAAGCGCCCCGCGAAACACCGCCCTCACAAGCACAGCCCAGCGGGTAAATCGGGCGGCAAATCCGGCGGCAAGCCGGCGGGCAAACCGCCAATCAAGAAAGGCGTCAAAAAGCCGGGCGCTAAGACGTTCAACAAGTCGGCGGGCAAGGGCCGCGGCGGCAGCGGTGGCAAGCCGCGGGGGAAGCGTTAGGAAGGTGGCCCGCGAATGACGCGGATACGCCGCGAATGTTCGTTTACGGGTTACCCTTCAGAAGAGGTCGGCGTCAGTTGATCCCCCTCCCTCCTAGGGAGGGGCTAGGGGAGGGTGAAACGCATCCATCGAAGTGCGGGTGAGGCACTTCGTAATGCTCACCGACACGGCATCCGATACGGCCGCGTAGCGGACAACCGAGACCCTCCCCTAACCCCTCCCTAAAAGGGAGGGGAATAAAAATAAGCCAGTCGTTCACTCACCCTCAATATCATTCGCGCCCATTTGCGTAATTCGCGGGCTCTTCAAGGAAGAACAAGTGCCGGACTGCCAATCACTCGACGCCACGCCGCTACACGCCAAGCACTATGCTGACGGCGCGGCGTTTGTCTCGGCGCCGATACTCGAGAACGTCCAACTTGCACGCGACACTTATCGATTGCGCTTCGCGGCGCCGGCGATCGCCGCGGCGATCACGCCGGGGCAGTTCGTGATGGTCCGCATCGAAGGGATCGACGACCCGCTCTTGGGCCGCGCGTTCGCCCTCTACGACACCAGCGACGATCGTACGGCGGTCGATGTCGTTTACCTCGTCCACGGCAAACTGACCTCGGTCCTCGCTACGCGTCGGCCCGGCGACCGCGTCGAGGTGTGGGGCCCCCTGGGGAACGGCTTTGCCCAAGACGACCGCGAGACCGACGCCCTGATCCTGGTCGCCGGCGGCATCGGCTACACCCCGGTCCTCGCCGCCGGCCTCGAAGCCCTCGGCGCCAAAACCTACGGCCCCCCCACCCGCTCGCGCTTTAGCGCCAGCCGCGTCACCTTCTGCTACGGCGTCCGCACCGCCGACTACCTTGCCGGCGCCGACGACTTTCGCGCCGCGGGCATCGACCTCCGCGTCGCCAGCAACGACGGTTCGATCGGCCACCACGGTCTAGTGACGGACCTGCTCCAAAAGGCGCTGCAAGAGACCTCCGATCGCCGCCGCCGCGTCCTCTGCTGCGGTCCCGAGCCGATGATGCACGCCGTTGCCGACCTCTGCCTCGCCGCCGGTGTGCGTTGCGACGTATCGCTCGAAACCCCGATGGCCTGCGGCCTGGGGGTCTGCTTCAGCTGCGTCGCCAAAGTGAAACAGCCTGACGGCGAATGGGACTACAAACGCACCTGCGTCGAAGGCCCCGTCTTCGACGCGTCGCTCATCGAGTGGTGACGGCCCTGAAAGTCTCGCGCAGAGACGCGGAGACGCAGAGAAGATTTTCTTTGTAGGAGGCGTCTCCGACGCCGATACCACGCCCTATTTTTTAATGGCAAGGTACGCGTCGTCGGGGTCGGGAGGCCCCTCCCACAGACAACAGCGTTGCCTTCGGCGCCAAAGAAAAAGGGCTGGCGAATGCCAGCCCTCGTTTTCTCAGCGTCTTTGCGTCTCTGCGCGAGACCTGACGGCCCCAACAGCAGCCTCAGCCCTGGGCCTTCGCCTTCACGGCCTTGATCGCCTTGGTCAGGCGGGACTTGGTGCGGGCGGCGGCGTTGTCGTGGATTAGGTTGCCAGCGGCGGCCTTGTCGAGCTTCTTCTGCACCGTCTTGTACTCGGCGTCGGCCTTCTCGGCGTCACCGGCGGCGACCGCAGCGCGGACCTTCTTGATCTGCGTCCGCAGGCTCGAGCGGACGCTGCGGTTAGCGAGGCGGCGCTCCTGGCTCTGGCGGAGGCTCTTCTTGGCGCTGACGGAATTGGGCATCGGGTGGGGGGCCTGATTATGACGCTGGGTTGTTCAAACTGGCGGGGCGCGGGAACGCATCGAGGGTCCCGGCCGCCCCTGCCCACGTCGCTCCGCGACGGGGAAGTCAGTGAGTTTTGCGGATCGCGGCCAGTTTGTCTAGCCGTTCCGACACATCGCGGTACCCAAAATCGGCCGAAGCCAAGTCCGTCAGGTACTTTTCAGCCGCGTCGAGGTCCCGCAGGCCCATCGCCAGCACCCCGGCCCGGTAGAGGGCCAGCTTACGCAGATCGGTCCATTCCCCTTCGCCGCAGGCCGCGATCGCCGCCTCGTAGCTCCGCATTGCCAGCCTGTGCTGCTCGATGTGCTGGAAGCACTCGCCCAGGTGCAGCTCGGCCTCGGCCGTACGCTTCTTGTCGGCCCGGGCCGCTTGGAAGGGCTTCACCGCTTCGCGATAGTTGCCGACCCGTTTGAGCCGTACGCCGAACTCGTACTGGACACGCGGGTCGCCGGGGGTCCGCTCGGCGCGGGCGCCGAAGACCTCAACCTCCGCCAGACTGGCTTCGCGCTGGGCCTGCTCGGCCAGTTTCTGGGCCGCCGGGTTCTGCTGCCGCTCGGCCCGCTGGGCGGCGACCTGGGCCGTCTCGCGCTTGCGATTCAGGTAGACCTCTTCGAGCTTCTCCAGCAGCTCCAGGTCGCCGCCCCCGGCGACCTGGAGAGCCTTCTTGTACAGCCGCTCGGCGTCGTGCAGCCGGCCGGCGTTGGCGTACATTTCGGCGAGTTGCACGTACGGGCCGGGATCGGCAGGATTGGCGTCGATCGCCGCGCGAAGCTCGCTTTCGGACAACGCCGCGGCCTTGGGAGTGTCGGCCGGTTGGTCTTCGGTTTCCGGGTCGGGTGAGTCGTACTTCCGCCGCGCCGAGGCCTCAGCGACCCTCGCGGGGTGCGGCATCGACACTTCGCCCGGCCCCTTGAGGAGCTGCGGGTTGTAACCGCCGCGGTCGATGGTCTTCTCGACACTCAGCCGTGAGATGGCGCGCGAGGCCTGCTCGTCGCCCGGCTTCTGCTGTTGCACCCGCAGCCAGCAGCCGATCGCCTGGTCGAACTCGCCGATCGCCTCCAGCGCCGCCGCCGCTTGACGGTTGACGTCGAGGTCCTGCGGCGACAGGTCGAGCGCCCAGCGCAGGTAGTAGAGCTGGCAATCGGTGTGGCCCAGCTCGCCCGCGGCGGCGCCTAGCTCGGAAATGACGCCGACATCACCGGCCGACTTCTTCAGGGCTTTGCAGCCCGCCTGGAAGGCCTCGCGCCAGTCGCCCTTGCCGGCCGCCTTGGCCACCGCCGCCCGTCCCCCGCCGAAGCCCGGCAGCCCCGCGAAGGCGCTGTGCTTCGCGGCAGCCGTTTTGGGGTGCATCTGCGCGAGGTTCGCGCGGAAGTGCTGAAGATAGATGAGTGAACCAGGGTCCTCCGCGACACACTGCGAGAACAGGTCGTGGGCGTAGGCGTAATCGGCCCGCTCCAGACATTTCTTCGCCCGCAAGAAGACCTGCTGCAAGCGCTGGCGATCGGCCGCCGATAATCCCCCCACGGCCGCGGGAGGCGGGTCCATCGGAGGTGGGGTCTTGGAGGGGGTCGGCGTGCTCATGCCTGTTAGTACGCACCCCGGCGCCTTTGGGGGGCGTCTTGGGGGCGGATGCCTTTTACGGTTCCAGAAGAGGGGCCTCGGAAGAAGCCCCTGACAATCGAGTCTACAACTTTCGGCCCGCCGGGACCAACATCCGCCACGGCCCCTCGTTCCAGGGCCGCCGCGCGAGTCATAATCGGCAGAGGCCGCGTCTTCGTGCCCCCTGCGCCGGCCATCAGTCGTCGGCCAGTGGGTCGTCAGTAGGCCAGTGGGTCGTCAGAAGGTTCCTCGTCAGTAAGTTCGCCCCCCAGCCCCGGACCATTGCAAGTGCCAGCCCCTCCGACAGGCCGAGTCTACTTGGTCGGCGCCGGCCCCGGGGACCCCGAGCTGCTCACGCTCGCCGGCGCCCGCCGGCTGCGGGAGGCCGACGTCGTCC
>JBGSJY010000547.1:0-7118 GCA_041741515.1 Pirellulales bacterium
CACGCCCCGGCGGTCGGCCTCGTCTGGGGCGCGAGCGGCGCGGTGCACGAGCCCGAGGCGTTCGCCGAACTCGCCGCCCGTTCCTCCGCAACCGATCTGCCCCTCAATCTCTGGATTGACTTTCGCGTCTACGAGCAAGACAGCGGCGTCGGCTATGGCTTCTTCACCACGGGCCTCGAGGCCCTCGGCCGCCGCGAGATGGAGGTCCCCCACTACGACGGCGACCCCCAGAAGCTAGTTGGCGCCGCCTACAACATCGCCCACTACACCCTCGAAAAAGACGCCCCGCTGAACGACGCCGAAGTCATCGGCCTCCCCGACGAGTCGCAGGTGACCGTCCACGAAGACCGCTCGATGATCGACCCCGAGCAGGACGTCGTGCGGCTGGAGTTCTCTTGAAAGAAGGGAACCGCAGATGCACACAGACGAACACGGATAATTCTGTTGAGCTCGCCATCCGGAGGGGTGGGAACTGCCAAAATCTATCTGCGTTTATCTGTGTTCATCTGTGGTTCCTATTCCCCGCCGCGGTAGATCGGCTGGCCGAGCACATTGCGTCGCCCGGTGACGGGCCCCTCGGACGGGTCGTCCTCCAGGACCGTCAGCATCATCTGGTACTTCGCGTCGCAGTCGTCGGCGAAGTGGACGATCAATGCCTCGGGCGTCATTGGCGGCTTGGGGCTGCCCCATTCGGGTAAGCGCTGGTGGCTGACGATCACGTGCTCCAGCCGCAGCAAGGTTTCGTCGTCAAGCGGCGTCTCGAGCTTCGCGGCCGCTTCGCGGACCATGTCGCGGCCCTGCAGGATGTGGCCAATTAGCGTCCCCGACGCCGTGTACTCACCGCCCGAGGGCGTGACACGTAGCTCGCGCAGCTTGCCGATATCGTGGAGGATCCCCCCCGCGACGGCAACGTCCACGCGCAGCGGCGGCGTCATGTCGGGGTAGAGCTCCGCGTACTGCTTGGCAAGGTAGTACGCGTGCCGGGCCACGTTCCGCACGTGCTCAAGGTAACCGCCGACAAACGCGTGGTGGTTCCGCTGCGCCGCGGGCCACGTCAGCAGCGACTCGCGGTGCTCCTGGAGCAGGCCCACGGTCAGCTTCCGCAGCGGGCCCTCCTCAATACCTTCCTCGGCGATGGCGACCAGGTCGGCGAACATCTCCCGAGTGTCGAACCGACTCGACGGCTGGCACATCTGCGGCGAGAACCCGTCAGCCTCGTCGGTGGGCTCGACGGGGCGGAGCTTACGGATCTCGAGCTGCGGCCCGTAGTTCGTTTCGCGGTACAGCGCACGGACCTTATAGAACTCGCCCGCCTTCCACTCGTCGCGGCAGGCGTCCGCCAGCGGCGCGTCGCTCCAGATCGGGAAGCTGCAGTCCCGCCGCGCGTCGCGGAACGTAACCCGGTAGTACGGCTTGCCGTCCTTGGTGAGCAGCGTCTGCTTCTCCGCCAAGAGCGCAAAGAAGTCCCCCTCCTCGCCACTGGCAAGGTCCGCCATCGCAACGATTACAGGCTCCCCCAACTCTCACTCCCCAAAAAACTAGCCGCAGATAAGCGCAGATAGGCGCAGATGATTGTCGAGGGCTTCAAACGCAAAACCAATGGCCAGCAAAACCTATAAGGATCCTAATCAAAAAGACATCCGCGTTCATCTGTGTTCATCTGCGGCTAATTTCCTTCACAGAACAGCTTCGCCCGCCGCTGGGCGACTTGCTCGTCGAGCATCGCCTGGATCCGCACCGCGGCCAGGGCCATCGCCGGGTCGGTTTCGGCCGCCCGGTCGCGCTCGGCGCTGACCTCGATCGCCTCGCCCACGGCGATCGTGCAGTGCAGCGGGCCGTGGTAGCTGATCCGGTCGCGGTAATCCTCGTCCATCCGCTCGACCGTTTCGATCACGCGCTCGGGCAGGTCTTTGTCTCCGGTGATGTAGCCGCGCGGGTAGTGGGCGATCTGCTGCAGGTAGTAGCACGCCGCCAGGTCGCGCCAGCGGTCCTCACGCTCGTCGGGCGCGACCTTCTTGGCGATCAGGTCGGGCAGCACCACCGAGCGGATCTTCTTCACCCGCGCGACGACGTTCAGGTACCCGGGGTCCTTGTCGCCGTTCTTCACGCCCCACTTCGCCTCGATCTTGCCGAGGGTCGTCGCGATCAGGTCGAGCGCCCGCTGGTGCGGGTCCCCCTCGACCGCCGCGCCGAGATACTCGACCTCCTTGAGCGACAGCAAGGCCTCGCCGATCTTGCGGATCCGCTGGTGGGTCTTCAAATGCAATTGCGGCTGCCAACTGAAGCTCTTCTCCATCGACTCCAGGTCCGCCGCGACCGCCGCATCGACGTCGCCGTCGTACGAGTACCGGATCGCCACCGGGTGGATCACCACCGGCGGCTTGCCGACCTTCTCCCGCCGCTTGGTCGCCTGCCGCGCGATGAAGCCCGGGCCGTCCATGAACTCCATCAGCTTGTCGCAGTGCCGCGACACGGCGCCCTCGGGGAAGATCACCAGCGGCCGATGGTTCGCGGTGAGGATCTCGATCGCTTGGTTCACGGCCTGGCGGTCGTTCCCTTCGCGGTAGACGCTGAACGCCCCCATGCGGCGCATCAAGAACGTCTGCCACCACGATTCGCGGAACAGGTGCCAGCTCGCCATCGCAAATAGCTCCGTCCCCGCCGCGCCCGATAGGAAGCCCAGCGCCATCGGATCGGCCAGGCGCGAGTGGTTCGCCGCCAGCAGGATGCCGCGTCCCTCGGCGATCGACGCCTTCAGCCGCTCGACGCCGGGGAAGTCGAAGGACTCGACGCGGTAAACCTGCCGCATGTAGCTATCGAGGCGGAAGGTCCGCACCAGCCAGCACCACAAGGGCGACTCGATCGGCGGGACGAACTCGTACGGCTCTTCGCGGATGATCTCGAACATATCCTCGGCGGGCGGCGTTGGCGGGCGGCCAGCGATTTCACAAGGGAAATGGCGGCAAAGTTTACCTAATCGGCGGAAAGCATCGTAAAGGGCGCCGCCGCGATTCTAAAGGCCGGTGTAGCTAGGGAGATTCGTTAGGGGGGCAGTCGTATTAAGGGAGAATGATCAATGACCATTGCCCCAATGACCAATGACAAAAGGGTTAGAGGTCAGGGGCTAAGGGGCCCGGGAACGCCCGTGCGGCAGCACGTCATTGGTCATTGGGATTTGGTCATTGGTTATTAGCCGTAGGCGCGCAGTGCCACGTAAAGACCTGAAAAAGCTCGTCAAGCCGAAGCGGGCCGCGGCCGCCAGCGACGCCGCGCGCTGGCGTGAGTCGTTTACGCGCTATCTGGCGAGTGAGCGGCAGATGTCGCTCAACACGGTCGCCGCCTACCGTCGTGACCTGGCGCGGTTCTTCCAGTGGCTCGCCGGCCGCGGGCTCGCGACGCTCACCACCGCCGACCTCGCTGACTACCCCGCGTGGCTCAGCGACCAGGGTCTCGCGCCGACGAGCGTCGCCCGGCACGTCGTCTCGCTCAAATCGTTCTTCCGTTACTTGGTTCTCGAAGGCGTCCTCAACGAGAACCAAGCCGCGCTGGTCGCCTCCCAAAAACTCTGGCGGCGGGTGCCGAAGGTGCTCAGCCCGCCGGAGGTCGATCGGCTGCTCACCGCGCCGCTGGTTGGCGAGCCGCTCTGGCGCCGCGACCGGGCGATCCTCGAACTCCTTTACGCCACCGGGGCGCGGGTCAGTGAGGTCTCGAACTTACGCCTCCGCGACGTCCACCTCACCGAGCGATTCTGCCTCTGCCACGGTAAGGGTGACAAAGAGCGGATGGTCCCGATGGGCGTAAGCGCCCAGCAGATGGTCGCCGCCTACTTAGAACGCGAACGGCCCAAACTGGCCAAGCGCCGCGATCCTGAGTCGGAGTTCTTGTTCCTCTCTTCGCGCGGCGCCCGGCTAAGCCGCGAGCGGATTTGGGAACTGCTCAAGAAGTCAGCGCGACAGGCCGGCGTCTCGGCGAAGATCAGCCCCCACTCGCTGCGGCACAGCTTCGCGACGCACCTGCTGGCCGGCGGCGCCGACATCCGCCACGTTCAGGAACTGCTGGGCCACGCCAGCATCGCCACCACGCAGCTTTACACGCACGTCGATGCGTCGAAGCTCAAGCAGGTCCACACGGCCTTCCACCCGCGGGCCTAAGCGCTTCGTTTTGTAACCGCCATGACGCCAAGAGCGCCAAGAATCGCCAGGAGCGAACTGGTGGGCTCGGGGACGATTGCGATCGGCGTGCCGCTCAGCACTTCGAAGTTGCTGAAGGTGGCGTCGACTTGACCGCTCGACAATGCCGGGAAAGGCGAGAGCGCTTGGCTGCGGAGGAAGAACGAGACCAGCAGCGGCTCGTCGTCCCACTGGTTTTGGATGCCGGCGATTGTCTTGAACACGCCCGGCGCTGGGGTGCCTTGCGCGGCGTTCACGCCGACCATCACGTCGCCCGTCGCGCTGTCGTACTCGACGAACAGCCGCCCCGACCCGAAGCCCGACACGACTGATTCAAACGGCTGATCGACATCGTTCACCCGCCCCGCGGTCGCAAACAGCACCGCGGCGCCGTTCAAAAACCCCAGCCCGATGCCGGCCGAGTCGGCGCCATCGACATCCTCGCCGATCCCAAACCCCAGGCCACCGGCCCCGTTTGACGCCGCGGCCGTCAGGTTAAAGTCCACCGCGACCGAGAAATCCAGCGCCGGGTCGAAGTAGTAACCGCCGGTCGAGGTCGCTACGTCCGCTCCGTTCACGCTGGCGTAGCCAATGTCGGTCCCCGAGGGGATCGCGCCCGTAGCCGCCAGCCCGGCGACCCCCATCCCATCGATGCTCGCCGACATCCCCGGATGCACCGGGTCAGCAATCGGCGTCCACGTGCGAAAGTCCGTAATCGACGCCGCCTGCGCGGCCGCTCCGATAAGCAGGACAACGGCAAATAGCGAGGTGCGAAACATGGCTGATTCTCGGCTGCGCAAACAACAATCCCGCCACAACCACCACGCCCACAAGGTTTGCGGGCCAGCAGTCGAGACGGGATTCAGTAGCGCGGATTGGGTTTTGGGGACGGGCTCGGATTCCCGCAGAGTAACCGCTGGCGCCCAAGAGTCAAGCAGAGTTCTTGGCGGCCCCTGGCGCTCGAACGCATCTTGACGGTTATCTGCCTTCCTTAGGCGGCGTCAGCCGGATCTTCTCAATCAGCTGGTGCCGCTGGCCGTTCTCGATGTAGCCGGAGAGGGCCGTGATCGCCCGCATCACGTAGTCGTACTCCAGGTCGTAGTCGGCGTTGATCTCGACCTCCTGATCGGCCGCCGTGCCGGGGCCGCCGGCGTCGTCGATCATGCCGCGGATGTAGCTGTGCAGCTTCGCGAAGCGGTCCTCGCCCTCGAAGACGCGGCTGTCCATCGACAGTTGTTCGAGCCTCCCGCCCGCCCCCGCGACCATCCGCAGGTTGAACACCGGCAGCTCGCTCGGCGCCGCCGGCGCGTTCGACGCCGGCAGCGGCATGCGGATGTTGAAGTCCCCCTCCGGCTGCACGATCTTGAACGACATGATGAAGAACACCAGCAGCTGAAACACGATGTCGATCATCGGCGTCATTGGGATATCGACTTTGTCCGACGACCGATCGCTGTGGCGTATTCTCATCGAACTCTCCTTTTAAGAATTAGCCACAGATGGACACGGATAAACACGAATGAAGAAAAACTGAAAACTCCGAATGCGAGGGGGTGTCGGCCCATCAAACTTTATCGGTGTTCATCTGTGTTCATCTGTGGCTCCCTTCTTTATTCGCTGGTGAGCGTCGATTCGTCGCTCTGCTTGCCCCGCAAGGCGAACGTGTCGAAGCCCGCGTCTTGGCAAGCCTCGATCACCTCCTGCACCTTGCCGGTGCGGCTGCGCTTGTCGGCGCGGATGACGACCATCGCCTCCGCCAGCCGGTTGTCCTTGTAGGCCTTGAGCAGCGTGGCCTCGCGGCGGATCGCGCCGCGGAGGTCCTCGATGCCCATCTCTTGCCCGCCGAAAAGGATCGTCTCGTCGGCCGTCATCTGCACGGTGAGCGGCTCGTCATAAGCCGTCTCGGGGGGTTTGGCTAGCTCGCTCGAAGGGAGCTGCACCCGCTGGTCCTGCTCGATGTCCGAGAAATTGATCATCACCATGAGGAACGCAATCAGCTGAAACGTCATGTCGATCATCGGCGTCATGTCCAGCTCGGTGACCTCCGATCGATGACGCTTGGTGAGTCGCATGATGCTCCGCTGACGGGTCCGAATCTGAACGATTGGCCTCTACTTAGCCCACCTTGAACCTTAAATGACTAACCACGACGGACACGACGAGCACGACGGCCAACTACTGAGTGAGATACGGCCCCGCCAATCAGGCCGTCGTGTTCTTTGTGTTCGTCGTGGTGCTATCCTGCTTCCTTCTCTGCTGATCCGGTTGGATGCGACTCAGCTCGACTTCTCAAAGCGGCTCATCAGTCCCTCGCTGATAATCCCCGCCTGGAGCACCAGCTCCGCGACGCGGTTCCGCAGGATGTTGTAGGCCGCGATCGCCGGGATCGCGATCACCAGCCCCACGAGCGTCGTGAATAGCGCCGTGGCGATCCCCTCGGCCAGCTGGCTCGGCTTGGGCGTGGTCGGCGAGGTGGCGATCACGTCAAACGACGCGATCATGCCCTGCACCGTTCCCAGCAGGCCGATCATCGGCGCGATCGTCCCGATCAGGGCCATGTAGCTCAGCCGGTGGTCGAGCTTCATGTTCTCTTCCTCGCCGACCTCCTGCATCGCCTCGATGGCGCGCGGGTAGTCGCCGCCGCCCGACAGCTTCCCCAGCCCCGCGGCCAGCACTTTGCCCAGGAAAGAGTCGTCCGAGTTCGCCAACTCGTAGGCCTCGCTGAACTGCTTGGCGTTGAGGTGCGCCTCGAACGCCTCGACCAGGTCGGGCGGCGCGATGCTGGCCCGGGTCGCTTTCAGCAGGTTCATCACCAGCAGCGAGACCAGCGTAAACGACAACGCCAAGAAGACGAGGCTGTACCCCGGCCCTAGCGACTTGTACGCCCAACCCAGGTAGCTCGTCCGTTGCACCGGCGCCGGCGTCGCGGCCGTGGCGTCGGCCGGCGCC
>JBGSJY010000548.1:0-5075 GCA_041741515.1 Pirellulales bacterium
CAGACGCTCGAACAACGAACGGGCGGCGCCTTCCATCAGCTGTCCTCACGGCGGGAGTGGGCGAAACGCCCCACACTAACCCGCCAACTTAAAACGCGCTAGGCCGCCCGGATTGCCCAGAGTGCGCGCTGGCCCTGGCCGGGTACCCACTCTCCACCGACGACTTCCGTCGCCGGCTCGCCACTGTCTGTATAAATGGCTGGAATCGTGGTTCGCGCCGAATTAGCGTGCGGAGCATGTGGCATTGGCTCTTAACCAGCACGACGTACGGCACGTGACTTCCGGGAGACGCGAGAGGGAGCGTTACCTCAGTTCGTGACTATCGTTCCACTGACACAAACACTCGCATTCGTATTGAGCATGATCAACTCGGCGAAGCGTGGGAGGCTCCGATCGCAGGCTTGCAGCGGAGCGCGATCGCGCAGATGAAGGGCGAAGCAGTGTGGCTAACGGTCGAGCAGGCGCAGGTACTACTTGAGCAGTTCAAGGCTTCGGCAACGCTCCGTGATTGGCGATTACTCGCGGTTGCGATCATGTCGACTCATTTCCATCTAGTCGTCGCGACCGCGATTGACTTCGATCCGGCAAAGATGCTCCAAGAATTCAAAGCGAACGGCAGTCGAGCGATGAATCAGAAGTTCGCGAAGCCGGCTCCCGGAACATGGTGGACGAAGAGCGGCTCCAAACGCAAGTTGAAGGACGAGGGAGCCATCGCTGCTGCCGTCAACTACGTCCTCCTCAAGCAACCCAATCCGCTTGTGACCTGGCGCGACCCCCGCCACCACGATTGACGGCGAGCCGACGACTTGAGTCGCCGGCTCGCCATTCCACTTCACTCCCACTCAATCGTCGCCGGCGGCTTACTACTGATATCGTAAACCACGCGGTTGACGCCCTTCACCTCATTGATCACCCGCGTGCTGATCCGCGCCAGCAGGTCGTGGGGCAGGTGGCTCCAGTCGGCGGTCATGAAATCGTCGGTGCTGACGCAGCGGACCGCAAGGGCGTTCTCGTAGGTGCGGCCGTCGCCCATCACGCCGACGCTCTGCACGGGCAGCAGCACCGCGAACGCCTGCGACGTCTGGCGGTAGAGGCCGGCCGCCTTGATCTCGCCGACGACAATCGCGTCGGCTTCTCTGAGAGTGCGACACTTCTCCGCCGTCACTTCGCCGAGGCAGCGCACCGCAAGCCCCGGTCCTGGGAAGGGATGCCGCCAAACGATTTCCTCCGGCAGGCCAAGCTGCAAACCGAGTCGCCGCACCTCGTCCTTGAAGAGGTCACGCAGCGGTTCAATCAGCTCGAAGCCCAACTCCGCCGGC
Source organism: Pirellulales bacterium (assembly GCA_041741515.1). Taxonomy (GTDB): domain Bacteria; phylum Planctomycetota; class Planctomycetia; order Pirellulales; family Lacipirellulaceae; genus Botrimarina. Next base: position 1,320 of record JBGSJY010000548.1, read on the forward strand.
AGGCCACCCACGTTGTGGTGCAACTTGATCGACGCCGCGGGGCCGTCGGTGCTGCCGCCGCTTTCGATCACGTCGGGGTACAGCGTCCCCTGGGCGAGGAACCGCGCGTCGGTGACCTTCGCGGCCTCTTCCTTGAAGCACGCGATGAACTCGCCGCCGATGATTTTTCGTTTGGTCTGCGGCTCCGTGACGCCGGCGAGCTTGGCGAGGAAGCGATCCTCAGCATCGACGACGTGCAGGTCCGTCTTGAAGTGCTCGGTGAACTCGCGGACGACCGTCGTTGCTTCGTCCTTCCGCAACAAACCATTGTCTACCAGGATGCAAGTGAGCTGCGGGCCGATCGCCTTCGCCAACAGCGCCGCAACGACCGCCGAATCGACGCCGCCCGACAGGCCGCAGATCACCCGGCTCGTGCCGACCCGCTTGCGGATCGCCTCAATCGCTTCCTCGGCGAAGTCGCCCAGCCTCCACTGGCCCGTCGTCTTGCAGACCTCACGCAGAAAGTTGCCGAGGATGGTCTTCCCCTCGACTGTGTGCGTCACTTCGGGGTGAAACTGCAGCCCGTAGATTGGCAACCGGTTGTGACGCACGGCCGCGTAGGGGCAGGTCGTGGTCTTCGCCAACGCCGTGAAATCACCCGCGATCTCCGTGACCTGGTCGCCGTGGCTCATCCAGACCTCGGTCTGGGCGTGGACATCGCGGAACAAGTCGCCCGAGTCTACGACCTCGCAATGAGCACGGCCGTACTCGCGTACCGAGTGGCTTTCAACCTTTCCGCCGAGCGCCCGGCAAGCGAGCTGCATGCCGTAACAAATGCCCAGCACGGGGATGCCGAGTTCAAAAATCTTCGAATCGCACTGCGGCGCGCCCTCTTCGTAGACGCTGCTTGGCCCGCCCGAGAGGATGATCCCCTTGGGCGCGAGTTCGGCGATCCGATCGGCAGTTAAGTCGTGGCGGACGATCTCGCAGTAAACGTGCTCGTCGCGGACGCGGCGGGCGATCAGCTGAGCGAACTGCGACCCGAAATCGAGCACCAGCACCTTCTCCGCCGCCAGGGAGCTCGTCCCGGTGGCAAATGGCTCGTAGTTCACGCCGGGAGTCGTGGTCGCGGTCATGCGGTCGTTCCGTGACAGAGAGACGCCGACCGGGTACTGGCGGCGGCGAATGTGCGGGGGCGAATGTGCGGTTGGAACCGCGGATTCTAGCGGTCGCAGGGGGGCCCGCCCAGCAGCGGGCAGCGAATGCTTCCGCGCGAGTGGCAAACCCGCTTATCATGGGGTTCGGCCCTGCCCCGATTGCTGGCCCTCTTGAAACGCCCTGTAGCCTTACGCCTCACATCTCATTTCGTGCGAATCCTCCTCACCAACGACGACGGCATCTACGCCCCCGGTTTGGCGGCAATGCGGGCCGCACTGGCCCGGTTGGGCGAGGTCCATGTCGTCGCGCCGGCGACGGAGCAGTCGGGTGTCGGGCACGGGATCACGTTTCTCACGCCGCTGATGGCCAGCCAAGTCTTCGACGGCGACGAGGCGCGCGGTTGGGCTGTCGAGGGCTCGCCGGCGGATTGCGTGAAGCTCGCGCTGGCGAAGCTGTGCATCGACGAGAACGGCGAGGTCTTCCGTCCCGACCTCGTGGTCAGCGGCATCAACTGGGGGCTCAACGCCGGCATTAATGTCCTCTACTCGGGCACCGTCGCGGCCGCTACCGAGGCGGCGATCAACGACCTGCCGGCGATCGCGGTGTCGCTCGAGTGGGAAGACCACTCGCGGTTCAACGCGGCCGCGGCGATGGCGACCGACGTCATTGCGCAGATGCTCGAGCGCAACGCCTGGCGTGACCACCGGCTCTATAACCTCAACATCCCGACCGTCGCGACGCTCGCGGAGACGACGCCCGAGCTGCGGGTCACGCGGATGGGATCGACGCGTTGGGACGCGGCCTTCGAGGAGCGGCTCGACCCCAAGGGACGCCGCTACTTCTGGACGATCGGCACGCCGCCCACCGACGAGCCCGGCGCCGACACCGACATCGTCGCCATTCGCGACGGCGCCGTCTCGCTCACGCCGCTGATCGTCGACCGCACCCGCGACGCGATGCTCGGCGAGATGGCGGGTTGGAACCTGAGTTTCTCGACCGGCCTATCTAGTTCAACTCGTCACTAATCGAACAGAGTCCACAATGGTCCGCCTGCTCACTAAAAAAAGCTTCCCGCGAATCAGCGCGAATCAGCGCGAATTATTCGCGGCAATTCGCGCTTATTCGCGGGCACTTTTCGTAATTGCCTTCTGCGTTGTTTCACTTACGGGCTGCGGAGGGTCGAGTAGCAGCAGTGGGAGCAAGACGAGCCTCGACGCAATGGCCGAAAAGCTCAACCAGAAGGCGGTTGAAGACAAGCAGGCCGCCAAAGTCAAAGCCGCCGACGACGCCCAGGCGTCCGCCGACGCCAAGGCCGCCGAGGCCGCCCGCCTCGCCAACCAGAAGGGCAGCGAGGTGCGTCCCGAGGACATGCAGCGCGGCAGCAAGATGGTCCAGGGGGGCTACATGCAAACGGTCCTCAAGGGGGGCATCCGCGCCGAGCAGAGGCTCAATCTCTTCGAAGTGCAGCACGCCATGGACCTGTTTTGGGGGTTGGAAGGACGTTATCCAAAAAGCCACGAAGAGTTTATGGAGAAGATCATTGAGGCCAACGGCTTGACGCTGGAGCCCCTCCAAGAGCCCTATGAGTACCTCTACAACCCTGAGGATCACCAGCTCTACAAGGTCGCGAAGCAAAAAGCGGTTGACGCCGCCAACGCCGAGGCCGCGGCCGCCCAGGCCGAAGCCGACCGGGCGGCGGAAGCGGCGAAGCCATAGCGCGCTGGTTCTCCGTTACAACCCTCACAACCCCCACCGTGGCGAACGCTCGGCACGCTTGTTGCTCCTTAGCTCCTATTCCTCCTTCTCGCGGCAAAATTCTCTTTGCTTTTCCCCAGCTGCCCCCTCCTCTCCGCAGCGATATGACGATGAACGCGACGCACTCACTTGTGAGCCGCCTACCGCTAGCCGCGTTGCTCGCAGGCCTCTTTGGGGCCGCTGCGGACGCCCCCGCTGAGACGAGCTGGGCGTTTGCGCCGGGGACTTACACACACAGCCCCGAGTCGGGCCTCCGAGTCGTGCAGTACGCCCAGCACGAGCCTGTCGAGGGGCTGCCCGACCCGCGGCAGACGGTGAGCCGGTACTGGCGGACCCGGACCAATCTCCGCGGCGCGGACGGCTCGAACGACTCGATCTACGAGGTGCGGAGTTTTGGCAACACGCTCGGCGGTTTTGATGCCCAACGTGAACGCGGCCAGGACGCGCAGCTCGAGACGCTCGACGCACTGACGCCGTTCCGCAACAACCCCTTCCTGTTCTTCGGCGGCATGCAGGGCTTTGGGTACGGCTACCCAGGCTACCCGGCGGCGCCCCCGGGAACACCCGTGCCGTCGCAGAACGGTTCGGCGCCCTCCTACTACGGGACCGGTTACGCTCCGCAAGGCGCATGGCCGCAGGGGTACGCCCCCCAAGAGAATTGGGCGCCCCCCATGGCGCCACCCCAACCCGGCATGCCCGGGACCGCATGGCCCTACGCACCGCAATCAGGCTTCGTCGCGCCGATGCCGTTTGGCGTGCCGTTCCCATACTGGGGCGGCGGCTGGAACGGCGGTGACCGGAACGGGGGCGGTGGCTGGAACGGAGGCGGCGGTTGGGGCGGGGGCGGCGGCTGGAACGGCGGTG
>JBGSJY010000549.1:0-2159 GCA_041741515.1 Pirellulales bacterium
CCGCCGAGCGGGCCGCGATCGCCGCCGCCGCGGAGTCGGCACTCGAACGATCGCGCCGCGCCGACCAGCTATCGACCAACGTCTCGCGCGAGTGCGACTTGCTCAAGGCGCAGATCGCCGAACTGATGGGACTCAAGGAAGAAGCCCTGCGCGGGTACGACGAGTTGCGGCGGACTTACGGGAATTCGGACGCGGGAATCGCGGCCGCATTTGCCGAGGGCGATCTCTTGCAGAGCAAGAACGACGACTCGGCCATCCAGGCCTACCGCCGCGCGCTCGAGGCGATCGAAGACCCCCTCAACTACCGCAGCCGCGTGCTGCCACTGCATGCGGCGAAGGAACGGACCCTTAACGCCCACGCCCAGCTGCTCGAGCGCGGCCGCTATGACAGCGCGCTGGATCTGACCGATTGGGTCGGCGCGTTGCTGGGCCCGACTCAGCAACTCGTGCTCCGCGCCGATACGCTGCAGCGTTGGGGCGACGCCCTCGTCACGCAGGGCGAGGCCGAAGGGGCGAGGGGTCGGCCCCAGTTGCGGCAGGGGCGCCGGCGCTTCCGCGAGGCGGCGGTCACCTACGAGCGGCTCGCCGAAGTCCGCTACGCCACCAATGAGTTCATCGAGGATCTCTGGGCCTCAGCCGAGCTGTACCAGCGCGGGCAAGCCTACTCCGAGGCCGTCCGCGTGCTCGAGCGGTATCTCCGCAACGAGCCGGTCAAACGCAACGCGCTGGCGCTGATGCGTCTGGGAGAGGCTCAGCTAGCGCGCGGCCAGGATCAGGCGGCGATTACCACCCTCGAAGAGTGCCTCGAATTTCATGGCAACGACGCGTCGTCGTACCGGGCGCGGCTCATCAGCGCCCAGGCCCATCGGATGCGGAGCGAGTTCGACGAGGCAGAGGCCCTCCTGCGACACAACCTGACCCGGACCGCCCTAGGGACCGAGGCGCCCGAGTGGCGTGACTCAAAATTCGAGCTGGGGCAACTGCTAGCAGAAGCCGGCCGCCACGACGAGGCGATCGCCGAACTCGAAGAAGCGGTCGACCGCTACCCGACCGACCCCCAGGCGCGATGGGCCCGCTACCAGATTGCGATGTCGCACCGGCAAGCGGCCCAAGACCCGCTCAATCGGCTGCGCGCCGCCAAGACCGTCAACGAGCGCGAGCAAGCCCGGCAAGAGGCCGACAAGCACCTCGTCGAGGCCCTGCGGATGTTCGAGAGCGTGCAGCGCGAGATCACCCTGGCCGACACCACCGACGAACTGGACCGATCGACTCTCCGCAACTGCTACATGCTCGGCGGGAACGTGCTGTTCGAGCTGGAACGCTTCGAGGAGGCCCGGCAGTCCTTCGCTAGCGTTTCGACGCTCTATCAGAACGAGCCGTACATGCTGGAGGCCCTGGTCCACATCTACTACTGCTGGCGCCGTCAGAACGACCGCCCCAAGGCGATGGGCGTCGTTCAGCAGGCGCAACAGCTCTTAAAGCGATTGCCCGATGAGGCAGACTTTGCTACTTCCACCAACATGAATCGCGCCGAGTGGGACAGCCTGCTCGGGATGCTCGAAAAATTCTGATCCGTCGCCGCCACGGATAAGGCCTTTATGCCCGCCACGTCGACGAACCCACCGACCCCGACCACGCCTAGTCCGAGCGCGACGCAGTCGCTCGCCAACCTCGTGCGTCAGAAACGCCGGTTGCTGGAGCAGCTCGTGTCCCTCGGACGCCGGCAGGGCGAGCTGATCGAGGCCGGCGAAGCCGCCGGGCTGGTGCAGCTGCTGGGCGGCAAGCAACAACTGATCACCGGGCTGCAGGTCCTCGAGCGCGGCCTCGACGCCTTCCGTGAGGAAGACCCCGACACGCGGCATTGGGCTTCGCCCGCGCAGCGGGCCGCTTGCAAGGCGGACGCCGACGCCTGTAACGAACTACTGGCAGAGGTGATCGCCACTGAGCAAACGCACGAGCGCCTGATGACCAACCGCCGCGACGAGCTCGGCAAACGGCTCCATCAGGCCCAATCGGCGCACGCCGCCTCCTCGGCATACAAGCCGCACCTCCGCGGCCACCGCGGCACGCCGTCGCAGCAACTATACGTGGCGACGCCGCTCAGAGAGACTCTCGACCTGACGACTTCCGGCTTACAAGTTCACACATGCTCCTCGACG
>JBGSJY010000550.1:0-1775 GCA_041741515.1 Pirellulales bacterium
GATCCGGCCGCCGGCGCTGCGGTCGCCGTCGCGGCCGCGCGAAGCGGCCACCAGCGGCACCGCGCCGATGACGGGCAGTTGCATCACCGCGGCGATCTCTTCGATCGACTTCAGACGCTGGTCGAGCATGTTGCGGAGCCAGGCCACGCCGAAGCCCGCCATCGCGCCCAGCGCCAGGCCCAGCGACAGGGTCTTGGGGCGGTCGGGGAAGGTCTGTAAGCCCGGGCCGGCCACTTCGAGGATCGACACGTTCATCGCGCCGACGTTCTCACCGAGGTTCACCTCGCGGATCTGCTTGTTGAGCGTTTCGCAGTATTCGGCGGCCTTGTCGTAGGCGTCTTGCAGGTCGGCGAGCTTCGCCGACTGTTGGCTGACCTCGGTCGCCAACGCAAACTGCTTGTCATAGGCCTTCTGCAGCTCGTCGCGGCGTTGGGTGAGCAGCTCGTAGTTCTGGCGCAGGCCCTCGACGTAGGCGTTGAGCGTCGCCTGTTGCTGCTCGGCGCGGCGTTCTTGCAGCTTCTCGAGCGACTCCTCGATCAGCCGTACCGCCGGGTATCCCGAGCCCCACTTGGCTTGGTGCGTGACCAAGTTCTGCTCGAGGGCCTGGATCTGCGCGTCGAGGTCGCCGCCGCGAGAGTCGGCCTGCGCGGCGCGGGCCAGCTCCATCAGGAACGGCAACTGGTCCGGGTTCTCGAGCATCTTCTGCGCGCGGGCGAAGCGCGTCTTCGCTTCGAGCAGCTCGATCTGCGTCGTGTTCAGTTCCCGTGACAACGCGGCGAACAGCTCGGTCACCACGTTCCCTTCGCGTCCCTCTTTCGACTGCACCGCCAGCGTGACGTGGTCGCGCCGGAATTGCTCCAGCGCCTGGCGGCGTTCTTCGAGGTCCGCGTCGCTGCGTTGCTTCTCGCTGCGGAGGATGTTCACCACGTCGACGACGTCCGTGGTGCGTTCTTCGGCGTACTTCGTGATGTAGGCGTCGACCACCGAGTTGACGATCTGCCCGGCGTCGGTCGGGTTCTCCAGTTCGAGCGAGATGTTGATGATGTCGTCGCGCTCGCCGACGGTCACCTCGATCTTCTTCCGCAACAGGGCCAGCGGGTTGTCGGTGTTGCGGAACGTCTCGATCCCCGCGTTCTCCGGGGCCTCGATCGCCGCGTTGAGGACTGAGGAAGAGCAGATCAGCTCGGCTTGGGTGTAGAGGTGCTTGTTCGAGAAGCCGCCGATGGCGTCGCCGTTGAGGATGCTGGGCAGGTTTTGCTCGACGAACACCCGCGAGACGCTGGTGTAGCGCGGCGTCGCTTGTTGCAGGAAGGCCCACGCGGCGAGGCCGCCCAGCAGCGTGAACAGCAGGATCAGCCAGCGGCTCTGCCAGGCGATCGCCAGGATGTTGACGCCGCCGCCCTCGTCCTCTTGATCCACGACCATCCCCGGCGCCGCCATCGGGCCCATCGCGCCCGGGTGGAGCGCGGCGGGGGTCGAGGCCGTCATCGCGTACGGATTAGCTGGAGAAGGCGCCATGCGGTGCGGCCATCACGGTGCGGAGGTGCGGTTGGGTGGCGCCCCTGCTGACGAGGGGCCCCGGCGGGTGCGCTTTTTCTGACTCGCATCATAACGCTGACCCCCGAGAGGGGCCAAGAAATCGCCCCGTCGTTTTCGCTCGGTTCCTCCGCCCGCCGGCGAACGCGGAGGTTGTAGCGATTACGCAACCGCCGCCGGCATTGCCCCCTGGGAAGCCTCAATCGCCCAGCGGACGCGCGGCGGCAGCCGCCCCGTCG
>JBGSJY010000551.1:0-2515 GCA_041741515.1 Pirellulales bacterium
CCGACCTCGACGGCAAGCCGCTCGACTTCTCGCAAGGCCGCACCCTCGCCGCCAACCGTGGCGTCGTTGCGACCAACGGCCACCTGCACGAGGCGGCCCTCGCGGCGCTGCGGCAGATCGGCGCCTAAGCCGGCGGTCCCGCTGGCTTGTAGGAGGCGTCTCCGACACCGATTACGGTTTCCATTCCAACCGGCGTGGTGCGCGAAATCGGCGTCGGAGACGCCTCCTACACAAAGGCGATAGACATCTGCCGCAGCCACATTCGACGCCCAGGCTGCGCTCGGCGAACCCTTTACGAGACCCTGCGTAGAAAGCGGCGCCAGTTATTTGTTTCAACAAGTAATGCAAGGAACGCCAGGATGATCCGTCAGCGCCCCGCCGCCCAACGCGGCCACGCCAACCACGGCTGGCTCGACGCCCGCCACACCTTCTCGTTCGCCGGCTACCACGACCCGGCCCACATGGGGTTCCGCGCGCTGCGGGTGATGAACGACGACCGGATCGCGGCGGGACAGGGCTTTGGCGCTCACCCGCACCGCGACATGGAGATCCTCACCTACGTCCTCGAGGGCCAGCTCGAGCACCGCGACAACCTCGGCAACGGCGCGGTCATTGGCCCGGGCGAGTTCCAGCGGATCACCGCCGGCCGCGGCGTCGAGCACAGCGAGTTCAACCCCTCGGCAACCGAGCCGGTTCACCTCTATCAGGTCTGGATCAAGCCCCGCGCGCACGGCTACGAGCCCGGCTACGAAGAGCTACGCGACGCGCGGCCCGCGCCCGACCGGCTCACGCTGGTCGCCTCGGCGGACGGCCGCGACGGCTCGTTGACGATTCAGCAAGACGCCGACGTGTGGCTGGGCAAGCTGGCGGCCGGGGCGGAAGTGGACTTCCCGATCGGCGACGGTCGCGGCGTCTGGGTGCAGGTGCTGCGTGGCGCCGCAACGATTGGCGGCGCCGAGGGCGTCGAAACGATGGAAGGCGTTGAGGGGGACGGCTTTGCAATCGAAGGCGAGCCATCGGTCACGCTGCGGCCCGGCGCCGACGGCGTCGAAGTGCTGATGTTCGATCTGCCCTGAGCCGCCAAAGTTTTTTTGACACGCTTCGGGTCCGTGCGTCACACTCACCCGCGGAACAGAATCGGGCTGGCGAGCCCCGGCGCTTCTCGTCTCGAAGCCGGACCGTCGTCGCCAGCCCCCAACCCCGCGGAGGCAGCGATGTCGCAGCGCGTGTGGCTTGTGAGCGTGATGGCGGTGGCTTTGGGTGTGGTAGGGATTGCGGTGGAGCGCTCGCGCTCCCAAGAAGAGGCCCGACCTCAAGAGGAACCCCAGCCGCAGGCGGAAGCCAGCAGCGAATTCGGGGGTGGCTTCGGAGGTCAGTTAGGGGGCGGCGAATTCGGCGGCCGGGAAGGCTACGCCCGCGGCAGTGAGTTCGGCGGTCGGGGAGGATTTGCGGGCGGCGGAGAAGCCGCAAGCCCGGCGGCCCTACCCGCGCCCGCCGTCCCGCGCATCTGGGTTACCGAAGACCCGGACGGGACCCAGCAGCTCTACGACGTACTCCAGCGCCCGCTTCCCTCTGCCGGCCTCGATTTCGGGGACGGCGCCCCGCTTGAGGAAATCATCGCCTACTTGTCCGAAGAGTACGACATATCGATCGTGCTCGACACAGTGGCTCTCGATGAACTCGGGATCGGACCTGACGAGCGCGTATCGATCAGCGTCAGGGGTATACGCCTGGGCCAAGCCATGCGGCGAATCCTCGAACCGCTGGAGCTGACCTACGAGATTGACAGCGGAGTGGTGTTGGTGACTTCCGAGGAGGAAGCCTTGACGAAACTGCGCCTGGCGATCTACGACGTACGCGACCTGCTATTGCAGGGCGATTACGACCCTCTCATGGACGTCATCACAACAACCATCGCTTCTGATACTTGGGCGAAGAACGGGGGCGGAGAGGCGGAGATCCGTGCGTATCCGCAGCGGGGCGTACTCGTTGTTTCCCAGACGATGTCCGTGCATGAGCAAATCGAGGGACTGCTGACGGCGATGCGTGCAACTCCGTTCGATCCCCACGCCAAGCCCCTGCCGAAAACGTCAAGTAGGGGGCGAGGTCGCGCTGGAGCAGGCTCCTAGGCTCATAACAAGCCATTGCAGGCTGCCTGAACACGAATGACGATGTCGGTATGCAACGTGGCAATTCCGTCATCGATGTAAACGCCCACGCCGAGGCCTTCGCGGCCCGGTACGTGCGACTGGTCGTCACCGCGGCGGACCGGCATTGGCTCGACGCCGCGGTGGCGTCGCTTTGCGGCTATGGCACGAGCGTGATCGGCTGCGATTGCGAGATCGCCGTCGAGCGTTTGCTCAGCGAGAGCGAGACGCCCGACGGCCGACCCGGCGCCGCGGTGCTCGCCTTTGGCTTCAAGGCCACGCCGCTCGGCAAGGCGGTCGCCAAGCGCGTCGGCCAGACGATCCTCACCTGTCCGACCGCCGCCGTCGTTGACGGCCTGCCCGACGAG
>JBGSJY010000552.1:0-1679 GCA_041741515.1 Pirellulales bacterium
GCACCGTGACGCGGTCGTCGACATCGATCGCCTTGCTCGGGCGGCTGGCGGTGGAGAGCCCACTGAGCTGGACCCGTTGCAGCCCCGAGCCCGGCGCCGCACGGAACTCGGCGGGGAGCGACCGTGCTTGCAGGCGGGGCGACGAGCACCCCCCCATCGCCGCAATACATGCGAGCGAAAGAAAGGAGAGACTCAAACGGTTTCGACAGCTAGCAGGCATGTCGCTTTCGTTGGAGTTGGTCGATGGACTCGCGGGAGTGAATCGCGACACGGTCGCGCATCAGGCCCCACGCCCCTCGGCGAGCGGGTCGGTTAAGTACCGAAGCGCCGCCCCCCCGGCAAGGCGAGTTCAAGACTTGAGCCATTCCGCTATCGTCTCGCGCAGGGCCTTCACGCATTCGACCTTGTTGCGCCGGCCGGGGACGGCTTATGCTCGCCCGTCGCGGGCAGGAGGCCTGCAATCGCGGTTGTGCGCTCTCACGCGGGGCGTGCTCCTCTCTACCGCCAGGCAAACAGGATGTTCGACGACAAAACCCTTCTGGTGACGGGCGGCACGGGTTCGTTCGGCAACGACTTTGTGAAGCTCGTGCTAGCGGAGCACTCACCCAAGCGGGTGATCGTCTTCAGCCGCGACGAGAAGAAGCAGCACGACATGCGGCTGGCGTTCGCCGACAAGCGGCTGAGTTTTGTTATTGGCGATATCCGCGACCGGCACTCGATCGGCGCGGCGATGCGGGGCGTCAACTTCGTCTTCCACGCGGCGGCGCTGAAGCAAGTGCCCTCGTGCGAGTTCTTCCCGATCGAAGCGGTCCGCACCAACGTGCTGGGGACCCACAACGTGCTCGAGGCGGCCGAGGCGGCCGGCGTCGAGAAGCTGGTGGTGCTCAGCACCGACAAGGCGGTCCAGCCAATCAACGCGATGGGCCAGACCAAGGCCCTGATGGAGAAGCTGGCCGTCGCCCGCGCCCTCAACGACCAGTCCCGCGTCACCTACTGCGGCGTGCGTTACGGCAACGTGATGTACTCGCGGGGCTCGGTGATCCCGCTGTTCATCCAGCAGATCAAGGCGGGCAAGCCGATCACGATCACCGAGCCGCGGATGACGCGCCTGCTGCTGCCTCTGGCCGAAGCGGTGCGGCTGGTGACGTTCGCCATGGAGAACGGCCGCCAGGGCGACCTCTTCGTGCGCAAAGCGACCTCGGCCACGGTGCAGGTCCTCGCCGAGGCGTTGCTGTCGCTGTTCAACGCCAGCAACCCGATCGAGATCGTCGGCGTCCGGGCCGGCGAGAAACTGCACGAGATGCTCGTCACGCCCGAGGAGCTGACGCGCGCCGAGGAGTTTGACGACTACTACCGCGTCCCTTGCGAGGGGGGCCAGGACTACGACCGGTACTTCACGCAGGGCGACCGCACGTCGCGCTTCGCGACCGAGGGGTACACGTCCGAAAACTCCTACCGGCTCAGCGTCGAGGAGACCCGCGAGCTGCTGCTCGCCCTCCCGGAAGTCCAATCGGAGCTCGCCGGCTGGAACAACCAGCAACCGCGTCTGAAGGTGGCGGCGTAACCATGCGTATCGGCGTCACCGGACCGAACGGCTTCGTCGCGGGTTGGGTCGCGCGCCGTCTGCGCCGCGACGCGGTTTGCGAAGTCGCGCCGCTGGACCGCTCGGCCTGGGAGGC
>JBGSJY010000553.1:0-3252 GCA_041741515.1 Pirellulales bacterium
GGCGCCAACCTGCCGATGGGGATGCCGACCTCCGGCTTCGCACCGACGCCGATGCCGCCGCACCTGATGGCCGGCGCCCCGCAATGGGGTATGCCTTACACGGGCACCCCGATCGGGCTCCCGGGCCCGCCGCACATCCCGTTGGGTTCGCCCGCCGGCCTGCGGAAGCACACGATGAAGAACCGCACCCGGATGCACCTGCCGCCGCCGACCAACGCCGTTCACGTCTCGGTCAAGCAGCGTCCCGGCCAGAACTACCCGAACCCGGTGACGCACGTCCACGTCGACGAAGTCAACCGCGCCCCGTTCAACCCGCTGCACGGCACGGTAAAGCCGGGCGCCGGGATCCGCACGGCGATTCAAGGGCATCAGGTCTACGGCAATCACGGCGGCGAGGGCGACCAGTACTGCGAGTGATCGCCGCTGTTCACCTTGCTCACAGTTGAAAAGCTGAACGAGTTTAACGAGAGACGTTTACGAAACCATGACAACGGTCCGCCCTCTCAGATGTGTCCCGCGGAAGCGGGGCCTTGCCGCTGGCAGTGTGATGCTGTTGGCGACGCTGGGCGGATTGCTGCTGGGTTTGCCTCAAAACTCGGCCGCCGAAACGCCCAAGCACTGGCTACACGCCGGCGCCATGCCTCCGGGAGCGATTGGGAATCAGCGGCTTCTGAGAGGCGGACCGTTGTATGGATACACGCAGCCGATCGAGCTGCGGATGCCCTCCGGCGCGAGCATCGCCGCGACCGGGCCTTACGGCGAGACGACCGGCAGGTCGGAGCGCCTCAAGGTGGGCGTCCAAGCGGGGCAGCTCTATCGCTTCCGCGCCGAGGGGATCCCCGGCATGGAAGAAGCTGTCGTGTACCCGACCGTTGAGCTGATTGGCCGCACCTTCCCGCCCTGCGGGCGGGAGAACGAGTTCCCGATCCCGATCGAGTTGACGATCGAGGACCTGCGGCTGGCGGCCGAAGGGGCCTTCGTCACCCGGATCGTCTACGTCGAAGACCCAAAGACGGCGCTGCCCGTTTCAGAGAAGGAAGTGGGCGGCCAGCAGTGGTTCGAGGCCCGGCCGACCGACGACCCGCTGATCCTCGCCGACGAACTCGGCCGCCCCGTGGCGATCGTCCGCATCGGCGCCCGCGACACGGGCGTCCTCGCGACGGGCTGCTACGCCGAACCCACGCCACTGGCCGAAGCCGGACCATCCGGCGACGTGCGTCAGGCTTCCAATCCCTAGATGAAAGGATTCACCACGACGGACACGACGAGCACGACGGACGGTTCGTCGTGCTCGTCGTGTCCGTCGTGGTTTACTCTAGTTTCGTTGAGAGCGCGATGAGCACACGATTAGAGTCGCCGATGATGCCCGACTGGTTCCGGCGGACGCTGGTCATCGTCGCGGCGCTGCTAATGTGCTCTTGCCGCGCTTATGGGCAGGACTGCCTGAGCTGCCCCGCAGGCGGAGGTTGTCAATCGCCGGGTGGGTGCAGTGTCGAGGGACGTTGCAGCGTTGAAGGGGGATGCCCCGTCTGTCAGCCGAATTGCTTTGCCGGTCCTGGCGATGAGTACCTGTGCGACGGCGGCGACGGCGAATACTCGACCGGCGTCATGCGCGACGGCAGCCTGTCGGGCTTTGAGCTGGAAGACACGGTCGCCACGTACACCGGCTGCGAAGGCAAAACCATCGTCGCGCCGAGCACGCGCGTCTGTATCTACGCGCCGCGCTTCGCTTCGGTGCGGCAGGTGGTCTACCCGATGGGCGCCAATCAGCGAACCTTCGTCGGTCAACATGGCGACATTTTCGGACCTGCGGAGGCGGATCGCACGCAGGTCGCGACCAGCTCGCTGCAGAACCTTGCGCTGAAGGGCCAGGTGCTGCCGCTCCCGCCGGGGCTCTACAAGGGCCGCCAGCAAGCCGGCGCCACTGAGAGATTGCTTGCCGTTGCCGAGATCCGCGGGCTCGTCGGCCCCTACGTCAATCTGCAGCTAATGCACCTCGGCGAGGTCGTCATGTCGGAGGGGCCGGTGATCGCCAAGCACTCGATCGCCGCGGTCACCTGGACGGGCGACCAAGAGGTGCAAGTCACCATCTCCGGCCAAGGGGCGTCGGCCGTCTTCTCGGCCATGCAGCCGGGGCTGCTCTATCACGTCGATGAAGGCTGCCCACGCCTCCGGCTGGTGAAGTGCGCCTCGACCGACACGGCGCTGCCGGGAGAGGAAGTGGAGTTCACGCTCCGCTTCGACAACGTCGGCGACTCGGCGCTGGAGGACCTCGTGATCGTCGATAACCTGACGACCCGCCTGGAGTACGTCGATGGCTCGGCCAAGTCCTCGCGTGACGCCGACTTTACGACCAGTCGCAACAACGCCGGCTCGCTGGTGCTTCGCTGGCAGCTCGACGGCAAACTCGAAGCCGGCCAGGGCGGCGTGCTGACGTTCAAGTGCCGCGTACGGTAACCGCCAAGACGCCAAGAGCGCCAGGGCTCGCCAAGAAACTTTCGACAGGATTAACAGGATCGACAGGATAAGGACCCACAATCCTACTCCTGTGAATCCTGTCGATCCTGTCTAGTTTCTTGTCTTGGCAATCCTTGGCGCTCTTCGCGTCTTGGCGGTTCCTGAACCTTCCTTAGGCAGGCAGTGTCCGTTCGGCGCCCGGGGGGCTAGAATCGAGCCTCCCTCCCTGCCCCGCCCGCTGTGTGATGGCCTACCTCCAGTTTCTCTTCATCTGCCTGTCGTTCGGCTCCAACTTCGTCCTGATGGACCGGGCGGCGCACTACTTCGGGCCGTTTGAGATCGCCTTCTGTCGGGTGGCCAGCGCCGCGGTGCTGCTGGCGGTGCTCTGGGCGACGGTCGACCGCAAGCAACGTGTCCGCTGGCGAGACGTGCCGGTGATCCTGGCGATCGGTATCTTGGCGAACGCGTACCCCTACGTCATTCAGCCGCTGCTGATCTCAAACGGCTTTGGTCACAGTTTCTTTGGCATGACGGTGACGCTGAACCCGCTGCTGACGATCTTGGTGTCGATCCCGCTCTTAGGTGTTAAGCCAACGACGCGGCAGATGGTGGGCGTCCTCGGCGGGCTCGTCTTCGTCTTCCTTCTTATGTACGAGGGCAACCTCCGCGGCATCAGCCTCGGCATGCTCGCGATGGCGGTCACGGTGCCGCTGACCTACGCGATCGGCAACACGTGGCTGAGCCGCAGCCTGAGCGGCACGCCGCCCATCGCGCTGACGTGCGTGATGCTGCTCT
>JBGSJY010000554.1:0-2077 GCA_041741515.1 Pirellulales bacterium
CCATTTCCCTCAGCAGCCCGCGGCGCACCGCGCCGCGACCAAAGCCCACCGCGCCGAGCAGACCAAGCTCACGGCGCCGCTCGTCGATCGCCAGCCCCACCAACAGGGCGATCAGTAGCAGCGCGGCGCCGATCAAGAACATGCTGAAGAGCAAGAAGAGCACGTCGAACGGTGTACTCCCTGACGAGGCGGCGAGCCCTTGCGCTCGGACGGCGATCGGCGCGAAGCCGAGGTCGGCGGGCTTGATCGCGTCGAGGAGTGCCTGTCGCAGCTCATCGCCAGTTGCGTCCGGCGCGGCGACTCGCAGCAGGCTCACGTCGCCCCAGCGTGAGCCCCAAAGCTTTTCGGCGAGTGCGAAGCTTACGAACGCCTTGGGCGTCGTGCGGTAGTTGTCCCAGTAAGTTTCGTCCCGGTCGCGGATCTCTTCGACGAGCTCGAAGGGCAGGTCCCAGTTGTTGATCGACTCGGCGTCGGTCACGCCTTCGAGCCGCGGTGTCAGTCGCGGGTCGTTCGCCGCAGTGGGCTGGCCGTCCACATCCACCAGATCAACAATTCCAGCCAGCTTAAGCGTCACCGGCGGCGCCTCTTTCAACTGGCCGTGGGTGCTCTCAGGCTCGTAGAAGGTGATCGTGACCTTGTCGCCCACTTTGGCGTCGAGGTCGCCGGCCGCCCAGCGGTTAAGGACGATCTCGTCGTCGCTGGCAGGCGACAGCGCGGCGAGTCCCGGCGCCTCCTGGACGCCTGCGACCGTCGAATACGGAATTGTCCGGTCGCCAAGGCGGATCGTGTTCGCCAGATACGTCGTCACGGCAGCGACGGACTCGCCCTTCCAAGCCTGCCGCGCCGCGGCGACGGTAGGGGCCGAAAGTACGAGGGCGCTCGACTCGAGCTGCCAAACGCCGGGCCGCGGCTCGTCGAGCGTTAGGTTGTAGTCGGCGAGATCGGGCGCGACCGTCGGAGTCTTGTCGCTGTCGATGACGACAGCCGTGC
Source organism: Pirellulales bacterium (assembly GCA_041741515.1). Taxonomy (GTDB): domain Bacteria; phylum Planctomycetota; class Planctomycetia; order Pirellulales; family Lacipirellulaceae; genus Botrimarina. The sequence continues at coordinate 991 of JBGSJY010000554.1, forward strand.
ACTTGCCTTCAAGGCCGATCAGCCGTTGCGCCACCGCGAGCGGAACAAACAGGTTGCGCGGCTCGGTCTGCGAAGGCGTCAGGCCAAACCTCGCCAGACCCTGCGGCGGCAGCACGGCCTCGACCTTCAAGCGGAGCGACGCAACCGTGTCGGCCTTTTCCCCGAGGGCGCTGTCCGAGGGCAGGGCGGTCGCCAACTTGGTCCGCACCAGCACCGAGTCGCCCGTCGTAACCCCCAGCTCCTTGGCGATCGCTTCGCCAAGCATCACGCCGTCTGCCGGCGTTGGGGCCGGATCCTTGCCCATCGCCCAGAATCGCGTGTCGCAGCCGACGAGGGTCAAGCCGCTGACATTACGCCTCTTGCCGTCAACGCGTACCGAGACCGACGCCGGAGCGAGCAGCAGCGGCGCTGCGCGAGCGCCGTCGTTCGCGGCGGCGATCTCGTCGGCGAGTTCAACCCGGAAAGGTTGCCCCGGCGCGACGGCGTAGTCGATCGCGCCGAGTCGCTCGAGAGTGAGGTCGCGGAGGCTGCCGCGAACCGAGTCGCCGACCACCAGCGCGCCGACGAGTACGGCCGTCGCAATCGCGACGCCCGCCGCTGTTGCCGCATGAGAGCGCCGCCAGCCCCACAGGCCCCGCCGCGCGAGCATCCAAGTTGTGAAACCGTCCATCGCGTCAGCAGAACACGGGGGCGCGCAGCGAGCCACCCCCGGGTTAACCCCCCAGTTAGTCTGCGAGCGGGGAGCCTCAGCGACCGGAGCGAAGCGTGTACCGAGGTCACTCCGGTCGCTGACGCTCCCGGCTCGCCAAAGAAAAAAGCCCCCCGGTCTCGGCGACCGGGGGGCTCGTTTCGTCAATCAACGGTCAGCCTACGACGTCAGATCGTGTCCGACCCGGCGCAGGCGCCGCCTTCGCAGCACTCGCCGGTCTCGCAGCAGCACTCGTCGCCGCCGGGGCTGGTTGCTTCACAAGCGCACGCCTCGCACTCACAGCCTTCGCCGCAACAGCATGTGGCCTCGGCCGCCACCGCGGTGGACTTCACGACCGAGCAGGCGCCGTCGGCGCAGCAGGCGCTGTCGCTGCAGCAA
>JBGSJY010000555.1:0-52458 GCA_041741515.1 Pirellulales bacterium
GGCGTGAAGCGCCCGGGCGGCGAGGTCGAAAGCGGCGGACGAATCACCGGCCGCAGCGGCGGCTTGGGCCTGGGCGAAAAACCCGTCGGCGGCGATGGGATCACCGGGAGTCGGCGGTTGACCAGTGTAAATATCCGGCGCCACGTGAACGACCTGCCCCAGCCACGCGCCAGCCGGGGCGACGCTTGCGGCCAGGAGCAGGAGGATCGGCGGCGTCACAAGTCTTGCCATGCATTCAGCTTAGCTCAGGGGGCAGGGGTTCCTGCCGGAACAATCCCTCTAAGGGGCCCCCAGGAACGGGTCAAGTTTTGGCTAAGAAAATTTGACCGGCGGGACTGCCTGCCGTAAATTGCAGCTCGGTTTGAGCCGCAGGTGCGGCCATCCACAAGGGTTTGCGTTCCACTTCGCCGTCCGCTTCGAGCCACCTGCTGTTCCGCAGGCTCCTCCCGGGGGACGACGGGGTTTTTTCCCTGAGTTGGGCCGCCGCAAGCAGCACGGTGCGGCCGCCACAGCGACTGTTATTGCGTGCTCTGAGAGATGATGAGTTGACTGGTACGGTAAAGAAGCTGACTGAGAAGGGTTTTGGTTTTATCGAGGGGCAGGGGGGAGACATCTTCTTCCACTGCTCGGCAGTGCTCGATGAAGGTTACGACAACCTGCGTGAAGGACAGCAGGTTGAGTACACCGAGGGCCAAGGGCCGAAGGGACCCCGCGCTGAGAACGTCAAAGCGATCGACTGATCGCTGACGCGGTTGTGACAATCGAATCAACGCCGCCCGGCGTCGCCCCCATCCAAGATCATGGGACGCGACGCCGGGCGTTTCTTTTGGCTGGCTGGGGAGGTTCCGCGCAGAGACGCGGAGACGCAGAGGAGCTGTGGCGAGCCGGCTACGTTAGTAGTCGGTGGACGCACCCAATAACGGGAAAGCGAGAAGAAAGCACGGAGCCACCCGCCGGCGCCAGAGTGGTGTGCTAAGCCTTCCTCAAGCGGCTTTCCGAAAAATCGCTCTGCTCTGCCGATCGGCGAGGGATTGGTCCTTTCGGATCGCCGACGGCGTAACCAGCCGAACATCGTCTCCGTTCCTCTTCTTTCCTCACAGGCGTTGCGACGGTCGCGGCAGAGGTTGCATCGTCGCGGTCGCGCGGCCTGTAGCGATCTTGCCGGCTTTGCCGGTCGTAAGAGAACTCCGCCACTGCCGATGAGGCAGAGTGGATGGAGGTTCGCCCGCCCACGATGCGCCTTCGGCCCCGTCCTAGACTAGAGGGTTGATATTACGCGGTCTTCCACGTGTGGGATGCCGTGCTTGTCAGCCAACGAAGCCTAGCGATCCGCTGGCCACATGCTTCAATCCATCGAAAAAGCCGAATCCGCCAATCGGTTGCTCCTTGAATCGACCAAGGTGGAAGAGCTGCGCGCTCAACGCGTTTGGCGGCTCGTTATTGTGCTGTGGCTGACTTGGCTTTTCTTCACGGGTTTTTTGTGGAGCCGCGGCTACGACACGGCGGCAAGGGTCTGCTTCATCGACTCGGTGATGCACCTCGTGATCATGCTGGCTTGTCGCCATAGTCGCAACTACCGTCTGATCATGAACCTTAATCTGGCCGCGAGTGCGGTTGGGTTGTTCGCCGTCTCGGTCTCCGACCCGGCGCTGGCCTCGACGATGCTCTTCTTCCCGGTGTCGATCCTTGTGGCGTCCCAGTTACTAGGCGTCCGGGACGCCTTCTACTGGATGCTCGTGAACGCCGTTGCGTTTATCGCGTACGGGTTGAAGCTGTACGGCCTCGAAGCGATGCTCGGCACGTCGGCGCTCGACGAGGTAGTGCTGCTGATAGGCGTCGCGGCCTGCACGTTCTTCTGCTGCCACCAGGGCGAAGCGTTCTATCGAGAGCGTACCCTTAACCTATTTAATCTCAGCGAGAAGCTGCGGAAGAAGAGCGAGACTCTGCACGAACTCGCGACGACCGACGCGCTGACGGGCCTGATCAACCGATTTCAGTTTCAGGTGCGTCTCAAAGAAGCCTTGAAGCTCGCGGCTGATAGATCGGAGACCGTAGCGCTGTTCCTGATCGACATGGACGGCTTTAAAGAGATCAACGACACGCTGGGCCACCCCGTGGGCGACGCGGCGCTAGTTCAGATCGCCCAGCGACTCAAGCGAGAGTTCGGCGCCGACGCCGACGTCGCCAGGTTGGGCGGCGACGAATTCTGTCTCATCTACCCGCGGGTCCGACACGAAGCCCACGCCGCAGAGATCTCGGAGCGCATTTGCGACTTCCTCACCGAGCGATACGTGCTCGAGGAAGCGGAGTTCCCGATGGGGGCGAGCGTCGGCTACGCCATTTTTCCGCAGCATACTCGCTCGGAGAACGAGATGCTTTCGTTCGCCGACACCGCAATGTTCCATGCGAAGGAGTTGCGTCTCGGGCACGCCTGCTATCAAGCGGAGATGACCGACAGGCTGATCGAGTACCGCTCGACTCAGGAACTGCTATCGGTAGCGCTAGAGAAGGACGAGTTCTTCCTCGTCTACCAGCCAAAAGTCGATCTTCATACGGGCGTTATCCGCGATGTCGAAGCGCTGCTGCGCTGGCGGCACAACGGCGAGGTCATCCCGCCCTACCGATTTATCTCGCTGCTCGAACAGAGCCGAGAGATCATCCCGGTCAGCAAGTGGCTCGCCGCCCAGGCCTGCCGCCAGATCGCCGAGTGGGATCGCCAGGGGTATCGTCTGGGCGTCTCGATCAATGTCAGCGCCGTCCAGTTCAAGGACGAGGACTTTTGTGGAATGATCGAGGCGTCGATCCGCGAGAGCGGGATCGACGCGCGTCGCCTCGAGTGCGAGATCACCGAAGGACTCCTTATCGATGACGTCCGAGAGGCCGTCAACAAGCTCAATTGCATCAAGGACCTCGGTGTTAGGATCAGCATTGACGACTTCGGCACGGGATACTCGTCCCTGGCTTACCTCCGCCAGTTCCCGCTGGACACCCTCAAGATCGACCGCGCTTTCATCAAGGACATCCCGCACGAAGACGACGGGATGATCGCCTCCAGCATCATCGTGCTCGCCAAGTCGCTTGGGCTGAACGTCATTGCCGAGGGCGTCGAAACGGAGGAGCAGCTACGCTTTCTGAAGCACCAAGACTGCGACGAGTACCAAGGGTACTACATGAGCCCGCCGGTGTCGGCCGAAGAGATCACCAAGCTTCTCGAACGATACAACGTGGAACCCGTTGATCTCGTTGATGAAGAATGGTGCGTTGCCGATCACGCTTGAAGAAGCGTAGCGAGTCGGCTCGCGGCCTCTGCGCGGTAAGGCCTTGGGCGACTGCCATGCCGCTGCCGTAGAGCAGCGTACTTCCGCGAAGTTATTCTCGGAGATGCGAACAGCATCACTCTGATCGCTTGTTTCGCAGCGACACGCCGAGGTCGTAATGCCTCCGGGCCCGGCCCACGACGCGCGGAATTGGCGCGTTAATCGGCGCCCTTTGCGCAGCCGGCTATCTCTACGTCTACCGTGCGGACTCCGCGATCCGATTGACTTGTCGGAAACCGTTTCGCGTTTCCGTATTCAGGGGCAAATCCCTTAGAGACTTTCTTTTTTCGTGCTTACCATGCGGGAGCGTGCATGCAAACCCATCTGCACAAAGCCGCAGGTAACGAGAGAGAAAATGCAAGACACCCTCACGCGCGTCATCGATTGCCTCGCGATCACGACCCGCTATCCCAAGCGCCTGCTCACGCCGGAGGCCGATCTCGAAGCCGATCTGGGCATCGATTCGGTGAAGCTGGTCGAGATCATCATCGCGCTCTCGGAAGAGTTCGGGGTTGAGATCAAGAACGAGCAACGCGACCCGTCGATCCGGACGATTGGGAAGCTGGCCGATTGGATTGACGGCTTCCTCAGCGCCAAGCAGCCGCAACCGCAGGCGGCGGTCGTCACACCGACCCAGCCCGTCGCGTCGCCGGTAGCTCAGATGCCGGTAGCTCAGGTGACGCCCGTCGCTCAGACGCCCGTGACCCCGATGAACGGCCAGAAGGACTTGCAATCTCGGGTCGATTCGGGTCGGACGCCCCTGGCGCCACGGCCCCACGTTTCGGTCGACGACTACGTTGAGCAGGGTCGCAGCCCGCGACGTCTCGAGAACGCCGCGGTCCATGCCAAGCCGCTCGCCGGTCGCGTCGCCCTGGTGACGGGCTCAGGGCGCGGCGTTGGCAAGACGGTTGCCCGCGTCCTCGCGCAGCGCGGGGCGACGGTGGTCGTCAATTCGTTCCACTCTCGCGACCAGGGCGAACAAACCGCCGAAGAAATCCGGTCCGCCGGCGGCTCGGCGATCCACCTGTGGGGTTCGGTCGCGAATCCGTCTCAGGTGGACTCGATCTTCGAGCAGATTGAGGCCGAGTATGGCGGCCTCGACATCCTGGTTTGCAACGCCTCGGACGGGCGCATCGGCCCGTTCCTAGAGTTGACCCCCGAGGACTGGGACCGCGCGTTCCGCACCAACGTGGTCGGCCATCACCAATGCGCGGTCCGAGCCGCTCGGACGATGCGCACGCGGGGCGGCGGCGCGATGGTCACTCTGTCGGCGGTTGGCGCGCACCAGTACATCGATGGGCTGGGCTCGCAGGGGGTCGTCAAGGCGAGTGTCGAGTCGCTCACCCGCTATCTCGCCTGCGAACTCGGCAGTTCCGGCATCCGGGTGAATTGCGTCGCCGGGGGGCCCGTGTACGGCGATCTGATCTCGAAGTTCCCCGACGCCCGCGTCACGCAGGATTACTGGGAATCGATCACCGCCGACGGGCAGTTGAGCCACCCTCTGGAGCTCGCCGAGACGATCGCCTTCCTCGTGAGCGACGCGGCGCGCGGGATCACCGGCGCGGTATGGATGGTGGACCATGGCTTCTCCGCCAACGCCGACGGCCAACGCCGCCGGCGCGTGGCGTCCGATGTGGCGCTTTCGATGCCTTCAGTGGTTTGACTTTTTTCTGTAGGAGAATGGCAGCGTGGGCTATCACGGAACCGAGTACACGATTCATTTCGACGACACCATGGCCTATGGAAGTCACCACTTCCTCACCGGCTTCAAGTTCCAGTGCGCGTCGCGTGAGTCGTTTCTGTTCGGCGATTCGGTGTTCGACATGCCGGGCGTCCGCGACGCGCTCGATGGCGTCTACTTGCTGACCGCCGACGCGTACTCGCGCAACTTGAGCCCGGCGCGGATCGGCGACCGGTTGGCGATCTTGTTGACGCTGGAGGAGTGGGGGAAAGCGAGCGCCCGGTTCTGCTACCGCGTCATCAGCGAGAGCGGCAAGCCGGTCGCCGCCGGATTTCAGACCTTGCTCTGCGCCGACGCTACGACGGGCGAACCAACGCTCATCCCGGAATCACTCCGGGTGGCGATGGACCAGATGCGACAGATCGAGGAGCCATTAGCCGCCGAGTCTTTCCGCGACCGTGCTCTGGCGGGCGGGTCGAAGACGGAGTCGTTGTTCGACACCGCAGCGCTCCGGGCAGCGGCTGAGTTTCTACGGGATCGTTACCCGAGGCCGCAGGTGATCGACGCCCACCTCGTCGGGCAGGACCAGCGCGAACTCGACGGGGCTGATGCGGGAGGGACACTCGCCGCTAGCGTCCCCCCAGCGGTCGCTTCCGAGGCGTGGGTCTTCTCGGGTCAAGGGTCGTTCGATCCGGCGTTGCTCTCAGCAAGAATCGTGGCGTCCTTGGAAGCCGACGGGGCGACCCGCGGCGAGCTCGCCGCCTGTATCGAGGTCGTCCGCGAAACGCTGCAGCTCGATCTCGAACCGGTGGTGAGTGGAGCGGCTGAGCGGTGTTCCGAAGCGGTAAAGAACGCGCCCGGTCTGTCGCAGATCGCCATCTTCCTCCAGAGCGTTCTCGGCGCGCGGGTCCAGCTTTCCCAAGGGCTCCGGCCGACGGTGCTGCTCGGCCATAGCTTCGGCGAGATCGCTGCGCTGGGGGTCGCCGGATGCTTTGATCTGCCGACGGGCGTTCGCGTCGTCTGCGCACGGGTACGTTCGGTCGAGGAGCACGCCCCACCCGGAGGCGGATTGCTGGCGGTCTCCGCCGATCGTGCCAGCATTACGACGGAGTGCTCGCTCCTCGGCCTCGACCAACTCGTCATCGCGGGGCGGAACCACGATCGTCAGACAATTGTTTCGGGACCCTTGGAACAACTCCAGCGCCTCAGCGATCATTGCCGCCGTAGGGATACCTCGGCAACCTTGGTGCCCACGCCAACGTCGTTCCATCACCCGCGTTTACGCGACGCCGCGGCGGCTTGGCTCGGTGAGCTGCGGGGCATGCCGATCCAGGGGCCGAGCCTGCCCGTCTACTCACCGATCAGCAGGAGGTTCGTCGCGCGTGACGAAGACATCGCAGCGACGCTCGCGTCGCAACTGCTTCTGCCTTTCGATCTGAAGGGATCGGTTGGTGATCTCATCAACGTTGGCGTGACTCGCTTCGTTGACTGCGGATCGACTGGGGCCCTCGCCAACCTGCTCTCGCGAGCCTGCCCGGAGGGATTCGACGTCCGTCGCGCCGAGTCGCCAACAGGCCACACGGCGCCGGGCGAAGCGGCGGCCCACGCCGTCGCGAAGCCTGCCCGTGAGGAGTCCGCCCCCGAGCGGCCGCTTATTGAGCGCGAGTCCTTACCGCCGTCGGCGCCCAACGCGCTGGGCGCCGCGCCCATCGTCATCGTGGGGCAAGGGTGTCTCCTGCCCGGAGGCGCCCGCGACCCCGAAGCGTTGTACTCCGCGATCATGGAGCGGCGATCGGGACTTGTCGATCAACGCGACTTCGACCCCGACTGGTCTGACGACTTCTACTCCGCCAAGCTAGTTGCGGACCGATCGACGTCCCACCTGACGGGGCGGGTCAACGACGACGACATCGCCGTCCCTCCCGGGGTCGACGCGCGGATGTTCGAGTCGTTTTCGCGGACCCAGAAGCTGCTCTGCGTGAGCCTCGCGCCGTGCATCGCAGGTCTCCGCGACGCCGATCGAGTGACATGCCTCATCGGGGCGACGGCGGATGGCTTTGAGGATCAGGACGTCGTCTCTGCCCTCCGCTACGCCGGCATCGACCCGGCAAGCCCGACGGTCGATGAGCGGTTGAAGACAGCCGCTGCTGCCTTTCGTGAGCCTCACGACACCGTGCAGGAGGTGTTCGATCGGATGATCCACCCCGGGATCCGGGTCGTCTTGGTCGATGCCGCCTGCGCTTCGTCGCTCTACGCGATTGCACTGGGAATGCGTTCGCTCGAGGCGGGAGAGACCGACGCGGTGATCGCGGGCGGGGTGTTCTGCCCCGGCCCGGGGAACAGCTGCCTGTTCTCGCAGTTCAACGGGACCACCTCCACGGGGTGCCGCCCGTTCGACGCGAACGCGGACGGCGTCGTCTTCTCCGAAGGATCGGCGCTGGTTACGTTGCGGCGCCTCGGCGACGCGGAGCGCCTCGGACTCCCGATCGTCGCGGTGCTCAGCGGAGAGGGCCTCTCGAGCGATGGCCGCAGCTCTTCGGCTAACGTCCCCCAGACCCACGGGCAGATCCTCGCCCTGGAGCGCTGTTACGAGTCGTACGGACTCGACCCGGCGTCGATCGACGCGATCGAAGCGCACGGCACTTCGACCCGCGTGGGCGACGGCACCGAGGTCGAGACACTGCGGCGGTACTTTGCCGAGCATGTCAGCGAAGCCGTCCCGATCCACAGCCTCAAGGGCCTGCTGGGGCACGCCGGTTGGGCCGCCGGGGCCGCGTCGGTCATCGCCGCATGCCAGTACTTGCGGGCGGGCGTTTTCCCGTCTCAGGCGCACTTTCATGAGCCCGCGACGGCAGTCACCAACGCCAGCGGTACGCTCCGCGTGCCCGTGCAGCCGGAGAGATTGCCCGGTAACAAGTGCCGGCTCGCGATTGACGGCTTCGGCTTCGGCGGCGCCAACGCCCACGTCGTTCTTGAGCGCTACCTCGGCGGCACGGCCCACGGCGATCGCCCATTCTCGCAAGCCGAGGACCACGATGAGATCGTGTTTGTCGCCATCGCCGACATCGCCCCGACTGTCACCGCCGGAGGCGCCAAGCGCTTCGACCGCGCGGCGATCACCCCGCCCGACGACTGCATTGTGCTGCCGGACCTCGCTGAGGATTTGGACATCAGCCAAGTCCTCACAATGAACCTCGTCAACAAGCTCCGGTCGGACCTTCCCGGCCTGCCCGCCGACGCCAGCCGCGAGACCGCCATTGTGCTCGCGCTGAGTGGGAAGACCGAGCGTGGCGTCGAGGCGACGATGCGGGTTCTCTCCGCGAGGCTCCGCCGCGGCTTGTCGGACCTGCAGCCTGAACTCGCAAGTCTCGCCGGCGCCGTCGAGAACTCGCGCCGGTCGGGCGCCTACACGCTGCAAGCGATGATGCCCAACGTCTCCGCGGGCCGCGCCTCGCTGCACTACAACCTCAACGGTCCGAACTTCGTCATCGACGCGGGAGCGGATTCGCTGCAAGCCTCGTTAGACGCGGCCACGCTGTTGCTCCGTGGTGGTGCTGATGGCGGCTCACGGATGGTGATGGTCGCCGCGATCGATGCAAACCCCTGGCGCATGCCGCTTGGTGAAGGCGAGCACACGGCGGACGAGTTCGCGGCGGCGTTTGCCGTGACGACGCGCAGCTACGCCGAGCGGCGCCAACTGCCGATCCTAGCGACGGCGGGCGACCTGCCGTCGACCGCCGAGTCGGGCGCGATTGACGTCTCGGCGGCGACTCAAGTTCGACGTCTGCTCGGGGCGATTTCGCGCGCCGGAGAGAACAGCGGTCCGATCCAGCTTGCCGCCCAGCCTGTGCAGGTCGCCACGGACGCCGAGTACCCGCTCTACGAATCGGTCTGGGTCGAGGCCCGTCCGCGAGTATTGTCTTCGCCCGACGCCTGTTCGGCGTCCGAAAGGCGCGCGGCATTAGCGATTACCACCGGTGATGAAGCGGCGGTGGCGGAACTCGTCGCCCAATTGCAACGCCGAACCGAACGCTACCTAGTGGTCGTCGTGGGCGAGGGGGCACACGCGGTCGCCGATCACAGCAACAGTCAGCAAGTCCTCGCCGTCGATGCCGCCGGCGGCGCCCAGGCGGCTGGGGCGCTCGACCTCATCGACGCGTTCGCGCCGGATTGGCTCCTCGGCGTCGAAGCGATTGATAGCTGGGACTTGCGGATGTCTCTCGGGCGGGTTGCGAATAGCAATCATCTTGCGGAGCTGTTGTTCCTCGTCGCCCAGCGACGGCAGTCATCGATCGAAGCGGGAGCGTTGCGCGTCGATGCGCTATTCCTCGACGGCTGGCGAGACGCCCCTCACCCCGTCTCGGGACCTGCGGCCGGTCTCCTCAAAGCGATCCAACGGGAACTCCCCACCCCTGACATCAAGGTTGCGTGCACGCGGGGCCGGACGCTCGGCGAAGCGCTTGAAGAACTGCAGCAGGAGCGGCTCGGTGGCGACCGCGACCTCGAGGTCGTGTACGACGGAGCCGTTAGAAAGGTCCGCCGCTTTCGGCAAACGCCTTCCGCGCTGGTGAAGAAGCCGCCGGTAGCGTTGACCACCGAGTCGGTCGTTGTCGCGACCGGCGGGGCGCGGGGGGTGACCGCGGTGATGGTCGAGTCGCTGCTAGAAGACTTCGGCTGCAAGGTCGTCGCCATCGGAAGGAGTGAACTCGAGCCGGCGCCCGGGAACCTCAGCGATCCCGACCTCGAATCGGCCTTCTACGATCGATACGTCAACGAGAACCCGCATGCGTCGGGCGTCGAAATGAAGCGGGCCTACGAGAGCGCCTACGCCCGCTGGGAGGCGTACGAAACGATTCGGTCGCTCGGCGCCAAGGGACGGAGCGTCGAGTACATCGCGGCGGACATCACCAATCGCGACGAAGCAACGCGTGTTGTCCGAGAAATTGCCAACAAGCACGGGCGGATCGATCTGCTGGTTCATGGAGCCGGCGTGCAGACCTCCAAGCGGCTTGAGCACCGCACCCTCGACGACTTCCGCAGGACCTATTCGGTCAAAGTCGCGGGGCTGCAGAACCTGATCGACGCCGGCTTCGAGTGCGTCGGCCAAGTTGTCCCGGCGCATTTGCTGACGTCCGCCTACAGTGTCTTTGGCAACGACGGCCAGCATGACTACGGCGCCGCGAATGAAACGCTCGACCGGCTTTGCGGTCTGGCGCCTATTGAGAGTGGCGTGCCCTGGTCGAGCATGGGATGGCTGGCGTGGGATGGCGTCGGCATGACGCGGGGCAGCGAGTACCAACGGCTCGCGGCCGAGCGCGGCCTCTCCGGCGTTACCATTGAGGCTGGCCAAGCGATCTTTCGTCGAGTGACATCGGGCGAATGCGTAGGGAAGAGCTTCTTCCCGATGGCTGCGACAGAGCACCTCCGGTATGCGTTGAAGACCGTCCCCCCAACGGTCCAGGGCGCCCGCGGACGCCTCTTCGAGGTGGCGCTGGACCTCGCCGGCATCCCCTGCTTGCCGCATCATCTGGTGCGCGGCGTCCCCACCCTTCCCGGCGCTTGGATCCTCGACAGGATGGTGTATGCGGCGCTGAAGTTGCGGGGCGATGTGAGCGGTCTGACCGCGGCGGTGGCGACCGACGTCGCGTTCCACCGGTTCGTCAAAGTCCTGCCGAATCAAGACGCGCACTACCGAGTCATCGTCGAAGAGGCGGGTGACGGCGCGTATGCGTGGCTGCTGGGTGACTGCGTCCACTCCAGCGGCGACGTCCTGGCGCGAGACGTCCTCTTCGCCGAAGCTCGCATCGAATGGCAGAGCGAGACCGAGCCGCTCGCGCCGCCGACGCCGGGCATCGGCCCCCTGAATGGCGTCGACTCCGTTCCGGTCGAGAACGACCCGTACTGCGCTCCTCATGGCGGCGCCGTCGCGTTGACCGGTCCCTTCGATTGTGTCCGGGAGATCTCGATGGGCCCCCTCGGCCGCCGCGCGGTGTACTCCTCGCTGCCGGGACACTTCAAAGCGGGGGTGATCCCCACCTACTTGCTCGACTCAGCTTGGCGGGTCGGCGCGATGCACGCTAATCCGGGGAGAGACGAACTGTACGTCCCGGTGCGGATGGGTCGGCTCGTGCTGCCGTTATTCACCGAGGCTCGCACTACCTCTAGGCCCGACTGGGAGATCCGCACGAGTGCGCCGCGCCTCGAGGACGGACAGGTGCGGTGGGATCGGACCGAGGCTTTCAGCGACGGTGGGGGATCGGGACTGGTGGTCGAAGACTCGCTGGCGGCCAAGCTGGATTAGTCGCTTCGGCGACGCAAGCGTCGACAGCACTCCTGCGTTATGGGGCCCATCTTGCCGCGCCGATGGCTCAGGCCAGCGGACCGAGTTGTCCGGTTGCGGCGAGTCTGACGGCCTCGCCAGCCGCGTTGGGCAACCTCTACCGACTGCGTCGATCTTCCGACTAAGCCGCCCCCGACATTACCTGGGCACGCCCTTGAGGCGGGCGGCGTAGAGCGCCGGTAAACGAAACCGGACACAGATCGCACTCAAGACAGGGAATGTCGCGATGCAGCGCACATGGTGGGCTTTGCCTGTTTATCGCGTCGCGATCTCGCTCGTCGCCGTCTGGGGTGGTCTGGCAAGCGCTCAGGGCGTCTACGCCCCGGGGATCGGGCCCGTGAATCGGTCGATGGGGTCCGCGGCCGTCGCCGCCCCGCTCGACAGCATGGGGGCGATCAACTGGAACCCCGCAACGATGAGCGCGTTTCAGCAGTCCGAGCTGAGTTGCTCGGTCGAGTTCTTGATCGCCGACATCGATGCGTCCTCTTCGGTCCAAGGGATCGGGGCAGGATCGACGTCGTCCGAGTCGGGCGCTTGCCTGCTGCCCAACATGGCCTGGGTTCACAAGACCCCCGACCCGCGCCTGACCGTGGGGATCGGTATCCTGTCGGTCGCCGGCTTCCAGACCAACTACAACGCCGACCCCACCAACCCGATCCTTGCTCCGCAGCGGACCCTCGGGACGTTCCCGCTCGGCGGTTTCGGGAGGGTAAACTCGGAAGCGGCGTTCATCGACTTCTCGCCGAATATCGCTTACGCCTTCACCGACCAGTTCTCGGTCGGCGTCGCGCCCGTGCTCACGATGTCGAGGCTCAGCGTCTCGCCGATGGTGTTCGCCGGTCTGGACGACGCGAACGGGGATTTGATCTCGACCTACCCCGTCGGATCGGGCGAGAGGTACTCGTGGGGCGGCGGCGCCAACTTCGGCGCCTATTACATCTACGATTGCAACTGGAGTTTCGGCGCCGGACTGAAGACGCCCCGCTGGATGGAGGACTACCGATTCAACACGACCGACGAAAACGGCCTGCCGCAGGTCGCCAAGTTCGACTGGGACCTGCCGATGGTGGTCTCGATCGGGACGTCGTACAACGGATTCGAGTCCACGGTTATCGCGCTCGACCTGCGGTACATCGACTACAAAAACGCGAACGGCTTCGGCGATAGCGGGCTCAACCCGGACGGTTCTCTCGCCGGTTTGGGATGGGACAGCGTGATGGCGGTCGCTCTGGGCCTGCAGCACCAGGTGAGCGAGACGACGCTGCTGCGGGCCGGGTATGTCTACAACCAAAACTCGATTCCCGATCAAGCGACACAGTTCAACATCGCCGCCCCACTCCACTACCAGCACACGATCAGCGGTGGCCTCACCTACCAGCCGATTCGCAGTCTGGCGCTGAACATGAGCTACTCGTACACGCCGCTCTCGGAAATCAGCGGGCCCATCACGCTGCCGCCGAACGCGCCGACCGCGACGCCCCCGATCCCGGTCCCCGGTTCTTCGGTAACCAGCTCGCTCAGCGCGCACGCCCTCGACTTCGGCATTACGGTGAAATACTGACGTCCGCGGCCTCCGCGTTGAGCAGCCGGCCCCGTGAGCAGCCGGGCAGGTAAGCAGCTCGGGCGTTGAACATCGAAGTTGCTGCCCAGGTTCCTCAGCGTCCTGTAGCGACGGCAGTTACCGGCTTTGCGACGTAAGTCGTTGTTGGCCAACCGCTTGGAAGGGCCGGCCCACACAGACCGGGAGCGGACGGGGTGGTACGCGGCCAAATCGGCAGGACGGCTGGTCGTTCTGGCCGTAAGCCTTCGTGTCATTGCGTCGTTGCGAGAGTCCTCGGTCGACCGGCGTCACCGGCTCCTGCTCCTCTTGTTGGGCCGATTTCACAGCGTCTCTGCGCGGCGCCTACGGCGCGACGACGAACTCGAGGCTGCGGCCGAAGACACGCTCGAAGAGGTCCACTTTGCGCCGCGCGGCCCAGAGGTCGACCTCGGCGTCGCCCGTGGCGCGGATCGTGATCGCGACGGTCGATTTGGTGACCTTCACCGAAACGTCGTTCACCTGCTGCTGGTGCGTGCGGTCGAGCGCCAAGGCGACGCGGAGGATCGCCGCTAACTTGGCGACGCGCTCCTGGTCTTCGACGCCCAGCGCGGCGAAAGGCTTGTGCTTCTGCTTCGGTCGCGACCCGCGGTGGTAGCGGGCGACATTGGCGATGACGCGGAGGTCGTCGCGCTCGAAGCCTGGCAGGTCGCTGTTGATGATCAGGTGGTAGCTGTGTTTGTGGTGCCCGTCGTAGTTGACGAGGTAGCCGACGTTCGAGAGCACGGCGGCGGCTTCGATGAGCGGCTTGTCGGTGAGCCGCAGGCCGAGCGACGGTTCGAGTTGCGCCGCCAATTCCTCCAGCAGCTTCGACGCCATCCAGGCGACCTGGCGGGCGTGCGGGAGGTCGGTGCCGCAGCGGTCGGCGAACCGCTCGACGGCTTCTTGCCGCTCGGTCGGCGTCAGGGGGTGGCTGCTGGTCTGGGAGGACTCGACCATCGTCAGCAGCAGCCCGTCGCGGACGCCGCCGGTATGGACCTGCACTTCGTTGACATGGAAGTGCTTGAGGATCCGGTCGATGACCAGCAGCCCCGCGACGATGATGTCAGCCCGCTTCGGGTTGAGCCCTGAGACCTTCGAGCGCTCTTCAAGCGTCAGCCGCGCCAGGTCGGCGATCAGGTGGTTCAGGTCGGCCCGGTTGACGCGGTAGCCACGGGCGGTAGCGTCTTCGGCGACCCCTTCGCGGGCGAGCATCATCCATGCCAGCGCCGTGAAAGTGCCGCCGGCGCCGTAGACCATCGAGGGAGGGAATGGCGGTTTGCGGGCGTGGCGTTTGAGCACTTCATCGACGTGCCTCTCGGCGCGGGCGATCTGCTCGGCAGAGCAAACGCCTGTGAGGTCACAGGCCTCGGCGACGCGGACCGCGCCGAGCCGCGTGGCGTAGACCTCTTCGACGACGCCGGCGGCTGCCAGGACGATCTCGGTGCTCCCGCCGCCGATGTCGGCGACGGCGACCGCTTTGTCCGAGACGTCAAAAGCGCGGGCGACGCTGAGGAACGACAGCCGGCCCTCTTCACGGGGCGAGATCACATCGACCTTGAGGCCGATCTCCCGCTCGATACGCTGGCAGAACTCCCGCCCGTTGGCGGCGTCGCGGACAGCGCTGGTGGCGATCGCGCGGATGGCCGCGACGCCATAACCCTGGGCCATCGTCACGAAGCTGCGCAACGCAGCGATGGTGGACGCCATCGTGTCGGGGCAGAGCTGGCCCGTCGCGGCGAGCGACGCGGCGAGGCGGGTGTTCTCGCGCTCTTCGTCGAGAACTTGGTAACCGCCATCGACCGCCTTGGCGACGACGACCCGCACGCTGTTGGAGCCGATGTCGATCGCGGCGAGACGGTCGCTTGCCGTGGGCGTCGTAGCGGCGCCGTTCGTCGTGCCGGCGGTAGCGGTGGCGCTGGGCTGGGTCACTCGGTTGGCGTCCTTTGCGGCGGGAGCAGGAATCGTCTCTCGCCTAAAGGATAACGCGCAACGGACCGCGAAGCTGCGGGGGCAGCGGATTAAGTTCACCGCGGAGGCACGGAGAGCAATGAGCTAAGCACAGTGAATAGACTCTGTGCGTCCTCCGTGCCCTCTGTGTCTCCGTGGTTAAGTGAAGAAGACGCTCACCGATCGGTGAACAGCGCCCTGCCAATGTAGACGGCGGTCTTGAAGAGGAGGCTGAGGAAGAGCGTGTGAATTACTGGTGGAGTGGCTGGTGGCGCGGCGGCTCGGCGGAGCAAATCATCGCGGGTCGTGTCGCTCTTGCCTTCAAGCTCCGCCCATCGAAGCGTCTCTGGCGACGACGCCGCGACGCGTAGCTCACTTCGCGTAGCTTCTGGCGGGGGGAGCGGGACCATGATGGAGGTGTCCGGTAGGCGACATGACGCCTGACCGGACCCACCCCAGCCATCTCCGGTTCACCGAAAACAAAAACAGCGGCCGTCGCCCCCAACGGGAACAACGGCCGCTATCGAGAGAGAGGCGCTCTCTGCAGTGACACGACGTTACCGGCTCGCGACCTTATCGAGGCTGTCATCGGCGCCCCAGCTCTGGGTTTCGAGCTTGAGTCCGACGAGGAAGCTCTGGCAATCGAAGTACTCCCGGAGTCCAACGCCGAGCGATTCGCGGTGCGACCGCAAAGCGTCGCGCAGCGACTCGACGGCGTGAGCGGCCGAGTCGCCGTGCAGGCGGGCGTATCCCGGGCCGTGCGAGGCGAGCCCAGCAACGATCTCTTGCAGGTCATTTCGCAGCGGCTCGAACTGCGGCGCCGTGAGGGCCGCGGGCCAATTAATATCGCCCGTCAGGCGGTTGAGCTGCGTGTTCGGGACGTGGTAGACACTGCGGAGAACGGTTTCTTCGCGCTCGGCGCGGCGCTCGCGGGCCTGTTCGAGCCATTCCCACTTGCGCAGCTGGTCTTGGCGGTAGTCTTCCTGAAGGGCGTTCTTACGGGCGAGGAACGTCTCGGTGCGGATGACCTCGTTGCGCATCTCGCGGGCGTGGCCCTCGGCGAACAGGATCCGCGCCTGGGCGAGCGACATCTGGCCTTCGGTGTATGCCCGGATGATCGACGCGTAGCCGCGGGCAGCGCCTTCGTAAGCGGTCGACGCATGGTGCTGGATCGCGCTGGGGGGCGTCGGGGCGTAGGTCGGCGTCTGGAAGGGCATTGACGGGACCTGGCCGGAGTACTTGTCGCTCCCCATCGACCAAGTGGACACCTGCGCCTCGGCCGGGGCCGAAGCCCAGGCGATCAGATTTCCCATCACAGCAGCGGCGGCAAAAGCGAGCAGAGCGCGCATGGCAGGGGTCTCCGGTCTAGCGGGGTTGGCAAGCAGAAGACAGCGCCAACCACAGACGCTGCTTCTCTAACAACGCTAGGCGTAAACGGCGCGCACGATGTGACACGGAAATTCAAAAGAAAAACCCCAACCCCCTGCGGGAGGGTTGGGGAGGCGAAGGTCACTCGCGCCGCGCCGTAGGCTGTAGCCTACGGCTGGGAAAGCTCGGGAGGAGTGGCTCTCCGATGGGTCTCAGCCCTGGGCGGCAGCTCACGGCACGCCACAAAAACGCATCAAACGTCGTAGTACAAGCAGAACTCGTACGGGTGAGGCCGCAGGTTAATGGCGTCAACCTCGAACTTTCGCTTGTAGTTGATCCAGGTGCTAATCACGTCCTCGGTGAAGACGTCGCCGCGGAGGAGGAACTCATAGTCTTTCTCCAGGGCGTCGAGCGCGTCGGCCAGCGAGCCGGGCGCCTTGGGGACTTGGGCAAGTTCCTCGGGCTCGAGGTCGTAGATGTTCTTGTCGAGCGGCTCGCCCGGGTGGATCTTGTTTTGAATCCCGTCGATCGCGGCCATCGTGATCGCCGCGAACGTCAGGTAGGGGTTCGCACTGGGATCGGGGCAGCGGAACTCGATCCGTTTTGCCTTGGGGCTGGGGCTGTACATGGGAATGCGGCAGGCGGCCGAGCGGTTTCGCTGGCTGTAAGCCAGGTTGACCGGCGCCTCGTAACCCGGGACCAGCCGCTTGTAGCTGTTGGTCGTCGGGTTGGAGAACGCCAGGATCGCCGGGGCGTGCTTGAGGATGCCGCCGATGGCGAAGAGGGCCTCGTCCGAGAGACCCGCGTAGCCGCTCCCGGCGAAGAGGGGCTGGTCCCCCTTCCAGAAGGAGATGTGGGTGTGCATCCCCGAGCCCATGTCACCGAACAGCGGCTTGGGCATGAAGGTCGCGGTCTTGTTGTGCTGAAAGGCGACGTTCTTAATGATGTACTTGTAGAGGCACACCTGATCGCCCATCCGCACCAGCTCGTCGAACCGCATATCGATCTCGCACTGGCCGGCGGTGGCGACCTCGTGGTGCTGCGCCTCGATGTCGATGCCGCAGTCGATCATCAGCTGCATCATCTCGTTGCGGATGTCCATGAGCTGGTCCGCCGGCGGGCACGGGAAGTACCCCTCCTTATGCCGCAGCTTGTGGCCGAGGTTCGGGCGTTCGTCGGCGCCACGATTCCACTCGGCCTCCGAGCTATCGATCGAGTAGAAGCCGTGCGACGGGGTGTGGTCGAACCGGACGTCGTCGAAGATGAAGAACTCGGCCTCGGGGCCGATGTAGACGGTGTCGGCGATGCCGGTGGACTTCAGGTAGTTGACCGTCTTCCGGGCCACATTGCGGGGGTCGCGGGTGTAGTCTTCGCGGGTGATCGGGTCTTGGATGTTACAGATCATCACAATGGTCGCCAACTCGGTGAACGGATCGACGAAGGTCGTCTCCGGGACGGGCATCAGGAGCATGTCGCTCTCGTTGATGGCCTGCCATCCGCGGATGCTCGAGCCATCGAAGCCGAGGCCGTCTTCGAAAGTCCCCTCCTCGAGCTTGCCGGCGGGGATCGTGAAGTGCTGCCAAATGCCGGGGAAGTCCATGAAGCGAAGGTCAACGGCCTTGATGTCCTTCTCACGGATCATCGCCAGCACTTCTTGAGGGGTCATTCGGGGTCCCGGGTTGGGGGCGTTTGGTCGGGTATACGATTTGCCACTTCCCGTGCGGCTCAATCGGCAGATGAGGAGGTTTTGCCGCGGAGTCCCCGGCGTGCCGGGGACGGCATCGGCCGCCCGGCGGCAGATTCCTGGCGGAAAACCCGCGATTGCAGCCCAGACCATACCCCTCCGGGAGTCGCTGGGGGAAGAGCCGCGACCGGTTGTTCCAGCTCAAGCCTCTGCCCCCCAGCGGGAAGGCGGCGCCGAGAATGTGCGCTGACTCCGCGCGCCATCTAGGCACGTGAACGTGAATCCTTGGGCGAATCAACCGGGATTCGGGGGTGGATGCCTCGACGGTACCGGATTTGCTATCATGCGCCGGCCTAGTTGCGAGGATCCTCGGTCCGGTCCCTGGAAGCGGTCACGCAGGTGATGGCTTCCACCTTCTGGGGCTCCGGTCGCGTCGCCTCAACGTCCTTCCCTTCTGACGGTCCCACCTCCCCACTTGTCGCGTTGCGGCCCCCCGGCGTTAGCGGGGGAAATCTGCTTCCGCCATCCTGGGCGTTGGACCCATCGTACAAGGCAAAGAGAGTCCTTTGAGCATGGAAACCATGAGCAAGAACGGCACGTCCTCGATCAACCCTCGTAAGTCGGCCGTGGCGGCGGCGACTAGCTACAAGGCGCCGGCTGTGCCGCTGGAGTTCCTCGAAACGACGCCGGAGTCGGTCTTCGGCATCAACGTCTTCAGTAAGGCGGTGATGAAGAAGCGTCTGCCAAAGACGATCTTCAAGTCGTTGATGCAGACCATCGATGCGGGCGCGAAGCTCGACCCGACCGCGGCCGACATCGTCGCTTCGTCGATGAAGGACTGGGCCGTCGAGCGCGGCGCGACGCACTACACGCACGTCTTCTATCCGCTCACGGGCGGCACCGCCGAGAAGCACGACAGCTTCATGGCCCCCACCGCCGACGGCGGCACCATCGCCCACTTCAGTGGCAAAGAGCTAATCCAGGGCGAGCCCGACGGTTCGAGCTTCCCGACCGGCGGCATCCGGGCGACCCACCGCGCCCGTGGTTATACGATCTGGGACGTCACGAGCCCGGCCTACCTGCTGGAGAACGAGAACGGCACGACCCTCTGCATCCCGACGGCATTCGTGTCGTGGACCGGCGAGGCGCTCGACAAAAAGACCCCCGTGCTCCGCAGCATGCAGGCGCTCGACACGCAGGCGCAGCGGATCTTAAAGGCCTTCGGCCACACCACCGAGGCGTTCGTCGCTTCGACCGCCGGCCCCGAGCAGGAGTACTTCCTGGTCGACCGCGGCTTCTTCTATTCGCGTCCCGACCTGATGACCGCGGGCCGGTCGCTGTTCGGCGCCGCTCCGGCGAAGGGCCAGGAGTTTTGCGACCACTACTTCGGCGCGATCCCCGAGCGGGTGCTGGCCTTCATGCTCGAAGTCGAGCGTGAGCTGTACAAGCTCGGCGTGCCGATCAAGACGCGTCACAACGAAGTGGCGCCCGGTCAGTACGAGATCGCCCCGATCTTCGAGACGGCCAACCTCGCCAGCGACCATCAGCAGCTTTGCATGATGATCCTGAAGAAGATCGCCAAGAAGTACGGCATGGAGTGCCTCACGCACGAAAAGCCCTTCGCGGGCCTCAACGGCAGCGGCAAGCACCTCAACTGGTCGCTGGGCTCTAGCGCCGTCGGCAATCTGCTCGATCCGGGCGACACGCCGCACGACAACGCCCAGTTCCTGGTGTTCGCCGCTGCCGTGATCCGCGCCGTACACAAGCACCAGGGTCTGCTGCGGGCCGTCATCGCGTCGGCGGGCAACGATCATCGACTGGGCGCCAACGAGGCCCCCCCGGCGATCATCTCGGTCTATCTGGGCGACCAGCTCGGCGACGTGTTCGAGCAACTCAAGGTGGGCGGCGCCAAGTCGTCGCTCCCCAAGGGGACGCTTGAAGTCGGCGTCGATACGCTGCCGCCGCTCGACAAGGACGCAGGCGACCGCAATCGCACCAGCCCGTTCGCGTTTACGGGCAACCGCTTCGAGTTCCGGGCCGTCGGCTCGAATTTCTCGATCTCGGGCCCGCTGGTGGCGATGAACACGATTGTCGCCGAGTCGCTAGATTACTGCGCGACGAAGCTCGAGAAGGCCATGGGTGGCGACCAGTCCAAGCTCAACAGCGCCGTCCAGTTGCTGCTCACCGAGATCATGACCGAGTGCGGCTCAATCATTTTCAACGGCGACGGCTACTCGGAAGAGTGGCAGACCGAGGCCGCCAAGCGTGGCTTGCTCAACCGCAAGACGACGCCCGAGGCCCTGCAAGGCCTGCTGGAGCCCCACGTCAAGGAGATGTTCTCCAAGTACAAGGTGCTCAGCGAGCGTGAGCTGGAGAGCCGTTACGAGATCTACGCCGAGCAGTACTGGATGACCGTCGAGGTCGAGGCGCTGCTCTGCAAGAAGATGGCGAAGACGATGATCTTCCCGGCGGCAATCCGTTACCAGAACGAGCTGGCGGCCACCTGTGCGAACCTCAAGGCCGTCGGCTACTCGTTCGACACCGACACGCTCGACAAGGTGACGGCGCTCGTGAAGCTGCTCCAGGACGCCATCGTCCAGCTGGACAAGGCGACCGAAGAGGGCTGCCACGACATCTACAAGTGCTGCAACGAGATCCTGCCGGCGATGCTCGAAGTGCGTAAGTACGCCGACGAGCTCGAGACGATCGTCGCCGACGATCTCTGGCCGTTGCCGACCTACCAAGAGATGCTGTTCATCAAGTGACGGTCATTGAGTGATGCGGCCCGACGGCCACGCACTTGTGAAGTAGAAACCACGAACCGCGGCGGTCTCAGCAGGGGCCGCCGCGTTTTTTTCGTTGGCAACGAACTTTGATAACCACAGAGCCACGGAGGATGCTGAGGAAAAAGACTCAGTGCGTCCTCCGTGCCCACCGTGGCTCCGTGGTTTCACCGCGTGGCGGGGGCTCTCCCAACAGGGAAGCCCCCGTACCCTGGTGACGGGGTCCTCACTTCACGGGGGCGTCCGCGAAAGCGCAGAGCGCCCCCGCCACCCGGCTCAGCCCACTTGCATAGGGAAATCCGGTGCAAGTACCGACACCGTGAGCGAGCCCGCCGGCGAGTAGAACTCGATCCGTCCGTCCTTGTCGCAGACCCACACTTCCCGGGCTCCGGCCGCGAAGTAGAGCGAACGTTTCTGGTCCATCTCGAGGCGAGAGTTGGAAGGCGAAAGAACCTCGACGCAGATCTCAGGCGCTTCGGCGAACGGTGTGCTGCGGCGGTTGGTGCTGAGGAACGCGTCGCTCGCCCAGGCAACGTCGGGAGACTTCACCCCTTCGGTGGTGGCGATCGAGCATTTTGTCAGGGCTTTCCCGCCCGCAAGGAGTTTCCGCAGGAGGTAGGCGATCTCGCCTTGGAGTTCGCTGTGCCAATTCGATGCCGGGCTCATAAGAATGTTTCCGTAGCGGTCCTGCTCGATCTTGAACGGCAAGTCTTGCAGGTACGGGTTGTCGACGATCTCGGACCAGTCCATCGCCTTGGTGCTCCGGCTCGGGGGGCAGCGGTGACGCTTTGAGAGTAGTATACCCAGCGGCGGAAATGCCCGGCGACCCAAGTTGCCCCTTCCGCGGCGGGGCGTCACACTGCTGGCTAGCCGTTTCCGACGATTCCGCCCCGGGCCGCCCGCGGATGAGCCTGCAAAAGCAAAGCTTCTTGCCGACCAAGGCGACCTTCGTGCTGGGCGACCAGCTCGGCACGGGGACCGTGGGTGTGGTCTACAAGGCCACCAGCCCCGACTTGCCCGAGCCGGTCGCCGTCAAGCTGCTCAACCCGAACGTCTCGGGCGACAAAAACATCGTCGAGCGCTTCGAACGCGAAATCGTCGTGATGGAGCGGCTCAACCACCCGCACATTGTCCGGAATTACGGCGGCGGGCGGATCGACGGTCAACTCTTCTACGCGATGCAGCTGCTCGACCGCGGGTCGCTCAAGGACCGGCTGCGACGCGGCCCGCTCCCCTGGCCCCAAGTGGCGGCCTACGGCGTGCAGATCGCCTCGGCCCTGCAGCACGCCCACAACCACGGCATCGTCCATCGCGACCTCAAGCCGAGCAATCTCTTCTACGACCGAGAGGGGAACCTGGTGCTCGGCGACTTCGGCATCGCCCGCGACCTGCACGCCCGGGCGGATATCACCGAGCACGGCATGACGGTCGGCACGTTCAGCTACATGTCGCCCGAGCAGATCACGGCCGACGCCCGTATCGACGGCAAGGCCGACCTCTACTCGTTGGGCTGTGTGCTCTTCGAGATGCTGACGGCGCGGCCGCCCTACCAGGGGACTACCTTCGCCCAGGTCTGGGACCAGCACATGAACGCCGCCCCGCCGAGCGTCCGCGCCGCCCAGACCGAGGCGGGCGTCCGTGTGACCTGCCCCGAATGGCTCGACGAGCTGATCGGCAAACTGCTGGCGAAAAAGCCGCACGAGCGCCCGTTCAACGCCCGGGCGGTGGAGGGCGTTTTGCTGCAACACCTGCTCGACGAGTTCGGCGAGGAAGAGGCCAAGAAGCTGACGAAGCACGACGCCCTGCAAGCGGCGTCGTTCGAGGAAGGCCCCAGGCCCCGCGTCTGGGTGGTTTGGGTCGCGCTGGCGGCGATGCTGGCGGCGCTCGGGTGGGCCGCTTCGCTGAATGGGTAACTCGTCCTGTAAAAGGGAGGCGAAGATGAGTGGATTCGGCGCGACCGAGGTTAACGCTTTGTGGCTCGAAGAAATTGCACGGGTTTGGCGGAGGAACAAAGAATTCGCCGACGCGGCGATAGCCCAGCTCAGCGATCAACAGATGCGTCGATCGCTTGACCCACAGACGAATTCGGTCGCCGTTGTCATGAAGCATGTCGCAGGAAATCTGCGTTCCCGCTGGATCGGCTTCCTCACGTCCGACGGCGAGAAGGCCGACCGCAACCGTGACGGCGAGTTTATCGATGACTATCCGGACCGCGCTTCGTTGCTCGCGGATTGGGAAGATGGCTGGGGCGTGCTTTTCAACGAGTTGACAGCGCTAACGCCGGAGTACTGCCTGCGGACGGTAAAGATCCGCGGCGCTGAGCTGACGGAACCCGAAGCGGTCCTCCGGTCGATTTGTCATTGCTCGTACCATATCGGACAGATTGTGCAAACGGCGCGGATCGTGGCCGGCGAAGGCTGGCGGACGCTGACGATCCCGCGAGGTGAGTCCGACGCGTACAACAAGGAGCGTTGGGGTCGAGGTTAGTCCGTCCGCGGCGCTGTGTTGCGAAAGGAGTGTTTTCAAAAAGCGCCAACGCCTTTAACGCGGCACCTGGAAGCGATAAGAGGCGGTAAGCGTAAATAACTCGGTTCTCCTTCTCTCGGAGACGGCAATGTCCGGCTCGTTTGCTACAGTTTCAGCTTCCGGCATCGCCGCTCTGCTTGTTTTCGCAACCGGCGCACTCGGCGCCGCCTACGAAGGCGTCACGCAAGTCGGAGAGACCGGCAAGCAGATCGTCGATTTCGTCAAGCTCGCCCACCAGAAAGGAGAGTTCCGCGGCGCCGTCCTCGCTGCACGGCAAGGCAAAGTGATCGCAGCCGTGGCGGTCGGTGACCTCGGCGACGGCAGCAAAGACGCCTTGAAGATCGACTCGCTCTTCGAGATCGCCTCCTGCACCAAGCCCTTTACCGCCATCGCGGTGATGAAGCTCGTCGAAGAGGGAAAGCTCAGCCTCGACGACCCGATCGCCAAGCACCTCACAGGCGTGCCCGCTGAATGCGAAGCCATCACGGTGCGGCATCTCCTGCAGCACACCTCTGGCATCCCGGGAAACAACACGAACGGGGCGGGTAACGATCTGTCGGCGGTCTTGCCAACCTTCCTCAGCGGCGGTCCGCGTCACCCTCCGGGAGAGCACTACGAGTACTGGAACCAAGGTTACGCACTGCTTAGCGAGGTTATTGCGCGGGCGAGTGGCAAGCCCTACACACAGTACGTTAGGGAAACGATTTTCGTGCCCGCCAAGATGAAGAGCACACGCTTCACCGGACAGCGGGCCCCCAAAGGGGCCACGGTCGCAACGGGCCTGTCCACCTACGGCGCCAATCGGACCGCCCTGGAGCACCCGTACGGCGAGTACGGATTTCAGTACCGAGGCATGGGCGGAATCGCCACCAACCTGATTGACCTGTGGCGCTGGGACCGCGCCATCGCGAAGGGCGAGATCATCAGCCAAGAGTCTCTCGACACGATGACGACGCCCGGCGAGGCGGGTTACGCCCTAGGGTGGCGAATCGAGCCGCGATCTGGTGGCAAGACGATCCACCAGCACTCGGGCAGCGTGCGGGGCTTCCTCGCCTCGATTCAGCGCAACCCCGCCGACGACGGGTGCCTCTTTGTCTTGGCCGCGAGCGACAACCAGGGAGCCTTTAGCGTCGTCAGCAATGGCTGCGAAGCGATCCTGGCGGGCCGCGCGCCGCCGGCGATCGCCAAGCCTTCGACTAAAGACCCGAAGCTTGATAGCGAGCTCCTCGATTCGCTCGTAGGGACTTATCGCGACGAGCAAGGCCGCACGCTGACCATTACCCGGCAGGGCAAGCTGGCCAAGTCGGACATCAACTGGCACGGCCCGATCACCTACGGCTATCTCGGCGCCGGCGAGGGCGACGAACTGCTCTTCGGCACGATGGCCCGCTACGGCCCGAAAGGGTTTGCCAACGCGGATAAAGTGACGGTCGAGCGAGACGGACAGAGCGTCACGGCGCTGGTGCTGACGATCCAGCAGAACGGCCAATCGATCCGCTTCGAGAGGACCGAATAAGCCGTTGCGGGGGTGTGCAGAGCCGTAGCTGGCGCCGAATCGTGTCGGCGGCGCTTCTCCGATCTGTACAACTGTTCTAAAATGCCGGGTCGCCCTGCCCGAACCACCCCCGCCGCGTCGCGGCTCGGAGCCGCCCCGCCCCTATGCCAGCTTCCGACATCGTCATCCGCGGCGCCCGCGAGCACAACTTGCGCGGCGTCGACGTGACGCTCCCCCGCAACCAGCTGATCTGCCTGACCGGAGTGTCGGGCAGCGGCAAGAGCTCGCTGGCGTTCGACACCCTCTTCGCCGAGGGCCAGCGCCGCTACGTCGAGAGCCTCTCCACCTTCGCGCGGCAGTTCCTTGGGCAGATGCCCAAGCCGGACGTCGACCACATCTCGGGCCTGAGCCCGTCGATCTCGATCGCCCAGAAGCAGTCGGGCAACAACCCGCGCTCGACCGTCGGCACGATCACGGAGATTTATGATTTCCTGCGGGTGCTCTACGCGCGGGTGGGGCAGGGGCACTGCCCGAGCTGTGGCGACCCGATCGCCGCCCAAAGCCGCGAACAGATCCTCGGCCGCATCTTGGCGCTAGAACCAAAGACCCGGTTTATGGTGCTCGCGCCGGTCGTGCGGCAGCAGAAGGGCGAGCACCGCGACCTGTTCGAGGACCTCCTGAAGAAGGGCTTCGTCCGCGTCCGCGTCGATGGGCAGGTCTACGACCTCACGGCCGCCCCGCAGCTCGACCGCCAACGCCGGCACGACATCGAGGTCGTCGTCGATCGTCTTGTCGCCGGTCCAACCATCCGCGGCCGTCTGAGCGAGGCGGTGGAGACCGCCCTGCGCGTCGGCAGCGGCACGATCGTCGTCGCGATGGACGCCGCCGAGAAGGCGGCGAATCCCGAAACCGAGGACTCTCCTGAAGAAGACGCCCCTAAAGAGAGCGCCCGCAAGGTGAAGTCCAAGCGCAAGCAAGTCGGCGTGCAAGAAGGGGACATCGTCCTTTCGGCAGACTTTGCCTGCGTGAAGTGCGGCCTCTCGTTCGTTGCGCCGACGCCGCAGCTGTTCAGTTTCAACAGTCCGCAGGGGATGTGCCTCTCCTGCGACGGCCTGGGGGAGATGTACACGTTTGACCCCGCGGCGCTCGTCGAAGAGGAGACCAAGTCGTTCGCGGGCGGCGCGTTGGCGCTCGTCGGCCGCTGGCGCGACTTGGGCCGCTGGAAACGGCACATCTACCAAGGCGTCGCCGACACGATGGAGCGGAAGCTTGGTCTCGAAGAAGGGACTCTGCTCGAGACGCCGTGGGAGCACATGGTCGATGAGTGGCAGGATATCTGGCTGTGGGGCGCCGGCGACACGCACATCACCTACACCTGGAAGACGGGCCGCGCCACGCAGAAGTATGGCGGGCAGTTCGACGGCATCATCCCCGAGCTGCTCGAAAAGTACCGCACCTCTCAGAGCCAGATGCAGATCCGGCAGCTTGAGAAGTTCATGCGGGTGATGCACTGCCCCGACTGCGACGGCCGCCGACTCAACCCGCAGGCGTCGGCCGTGAGGCTAACCACGTCGAGCGAGCGCTTCCCCAACGGCTCGGCGACGAAGTCGCTGCCGGCGGTGTGCGACCTGTCGATCGACGACGCCGCCGAATTCTTTCAAGGCCTCGTGCTCAGCAACTCCCAGCAGTTCATCGCCACCGAGGCTCTGAAAGAGATCCGCGGCCGCCTTGGCTTCTTGGCCGACGTGGGCCTCGGCTACCTGTCCCTCAACCGCACGGCGCCGACGCTCTCCGGCGGCGAGACCCAGCGTATCCGCCTCGCGGGGCAGGTCGGTTGTGGCCTGGTGGGCGTCACCTACGTGCTCGACGAGCCCTCAATCGGCCTCCACCCGCGCGACAACGTGCGGCTGATCGAGACGCTCGAGCGGTTGCGAGACCTGGGGAACACGGTCGTCGTCGTCGAGCACGACGAAGACACGATGCGCGCGGCCGACCTGCTCATCGACTTCGGTCCCGGCCCCGGCGTGAAGGGGGGCGAGGTTGTCGCAGTTGGCGACGCCCAACAGATCGCCAAGGCCGAGCGTAGCCAGACCGGCGCGTTCCTCAGTGGGCGGCGGAAGATTGAGGTGCCGAAGCAGCGGCGGATGAAAGCGATGAGTGATGAACGAGGAGTGATGAATGAGGGGGAGGCCCCCTCGTTCCTCACTCATCATTCATCACTTCCGCGCCAGCACCCCACCCTCCGCATCGTCGGCGCCCGCCATAACAACCTCAAGAACATCACCATCGATATCCCGCTCGGCGTGTTCGTATGCGTGACGGGGGTGTCGGGGTCGGGCAAGTCGTCGATCGTCAACGACATCCTCATGGAGTCGCTTCGCCGCGACCTCATGAAGGGGAAGGGCGAGCCCGGTGAGCACGACGCGATCGAGGGCGTCGAGCACCTCGACAAGGTGATCTCGATCGACCAGTCGCCGATCGGCCGCACGCCGCGGTCCAACCCCGGCACCTACATCAAAGTCTTCGACGACATCCGCAACCTCTACGCGCAGCTCCCCGAGTCGAAGCGCCGCGGCTACAAGTCGGGGCGGTTCAGCTTCAACGTCACCGGCGGGCGCTGCGAGGCGTGCGACGGCAACGGCGCGAACAAGCTCGAAATGGATTTCCTGGCCGACGTCTGGGTCACGTGCCAAGTGTGCGCGGGCAAGCGATTCAACCGCGAGACGCTGCAGGTCGAGTACAAGGGCGCCTCGATCGCCGACGCGCTTGAGATGGACATCGTCCAGGCGATGGAACACTTCGAGGCGATACCCAACATCCATCACAAGCTCTCGACGCTCCACGACGTGGGTCTCGACTACCTAAAGCTCGGCCAGCCCTCGCCGACGCTCTCCGGCGGCGAAGCGCAGCGGATCAAGCTCGCCAAGGAACTGGTCAAAAAGTCCACCGGCAAGACGCTCTACGTCCTCGATGAGCCGACGACCGGTCTCCATTTCGCTGACATCGACCTCTTGCTCAAGGTGCTGCACGGCTTCGCCGACCAAGGCAACACGGTGCTCGTCGTCGAACACAACCTCGACGTGGTGAAGACCGCCGACTGGATCATCGACATCGGCCCCGAAGGCGGGGCGGGCGGCGGCGAATTGATCGGCGCCGGCACACCTGAGCAAATCGTCGCGCAAATGTTGGAAGGGGGACGTGGGAAGTCGGAGAAGCCAAAGAGGGCGGCCAGCACAAGCGGTAGCTCCCACTTCCCACTTCCCACTTCCCACTTCCGCTCACACACCGCCGAAGCTCTGGCGCCGCTGCTCAACGGTGAGAGCCATGCCGCCCACGCCGCGAAGCCCAAGAAGCGTGTCGCTAAAGAAGTCAAAGCGATCGAGGTCCGCGGCGCGTCGCAGCACAACCTCCGCAGCGTTGATGCGACGATCCCGCGCGATCAGATGACCGTGTTTTGCGGTCCCAGCGGCTCGGGCAAATCGTCGCTGGCGATGGACACGATCTACGCCGAGGGGCAGCGTCTTTACGTCGAGTCGCTCGGCAGCTACGCCCGCCAGTTCGTCGGGCAGTTGCAGAAGCCCGCCGTCGAGCACATCGAGGGCCTGTCGCCGGCGATCGCGATCGAGCAACGCACCGTCGGCCACACGCCGCGCTCGACCGTCGGCACCGTGACGGAGATCTACGATTACTTCCGGGTGCTGATGGCCCGGCTCGGCACGCCCCACTGCCCCGACTGCGAAACGCCGATCGGCACGCAGACCTCCGACAACGTCACCGACAAACTCCTCACCGAGACCGAGGGGACGAAGCTGCAGTTGATGGCGCCAATCGACCTGGGCGCCGGCGATTCGTACGCCGACATGTTCGCGGACCTGCTGAAGTGGGGCTACCGCCGTGTCTGGGTGGATGGGCAGACTTACGAGCTGGAAGACGCGCCGAAGATCGACCGCCGCCGCAAGCACGACGTCGCCGTGGTGGTGGACCGCATTACGATCCAGCAGCAGGGCCGCCCGCGTATCGCCGAGGCGGTCGAGGCGGCGCTCAGCCTGGGACGCGGGGTGATGCTCGCGGTCTACCCCGACCCGGACAAGTCTGAGGCGAAGTGGACCGTCCGCGTCCACAGCCAGCACCTCACCTGCGAATCGTGCGGCCGTAGTTTCGAGCCTCTGACGCCGCACAACTTCTCGTTCAATAGCTCGCTGGGCTGGTGCGGCGCGTGCGAGGGCCTCGGCACGCAAACGGGCGCCAACCCCGCGGCGTTGCTGCGTGACGAAGAGCTGTCGCTGCAGCAGGGCGCGGTGCTCCTCTGGCCGTCGCTCAACAACGACCTTGCGCGGGCGATGCTCGAGGCGCTGGCCCGGCACACCGACATCCCGCTAGACGTCCCGTACCGCAAGCTCACCGCCCGCCAACGCCGCACGCTCCTCTACGGCACGAAAGACGAGTGGATCACAGTGAACCTCGGCGAGCCGGGAGCGTCAGCGACCGGAGGGGGCAAGGTACCCGTTTCAACTACGGGCGCTAGCGCTTCCGGATCGCCACTGAAGTTCCAATTCAAGGGGCTTTACCCCGCTCTCGAAGAAGCTTCGAAGCTCTCGCCGCACCTGCGGACGACGCTCGAGCACCTCGTGGATGAGATCGAGTGCAGCGAGTGCGGCGGCAGTCGGCTACGCGACGACGCCTCGGCGGTGCGTTTCCGTGGGCTGACGATCGAGCAGGTTGTCCGCACCCCGTTGGGGGAACTCGTCGAGACCCTCGGCGAGTGGGAACTCGACCAGCGCGAACGCAAGATCGCCGGCGAGATCGTGCGCGAAATCCACAACCGGCTGACCTTCCTCGTCGATGTGGGCCTCGAGTACTTGACGCTGGGCCGCCAGGCGCCGAGCCTCTCCGGCGGCGAATCGCAGCGCATCCGCTTGGCGAGCCAGGTCGGCAGTGGCTTGGTCGGAGTGCTCTACGTCCTCGACGAGCCGACGATCGGTCTCCACCCGCGCGACAACACACGGCTCATCAAGGCGCTGCACAAGCTGCGCGACCTCGGCAACACGCTGCTAGTGGTCGAGCACGATAAGGACGTCGTCGCCTCGGCCGACAAACTGATGGATTTCGGGCCCGCCGCGGGCCGCAATGGCGGCGAGGTTGTCGCCGAGGGAACGCCCGCCGCCGTGTCGAAGAAACGCGGCAGCGTCACGGGGCCGTACCTCAGCGGTAAGAAGGCGATCCCGGTGCCGACGAACCGACGCATTACAAGTGCGGATTGCGGATTGCGGAATGCCGAATTGGAGTCAAGTTCGGACTCAAAGAATCTCGCAATCCGCAATCCGAAATCCACAATCCCGTCGCTCCGTGTCGTCGGCGCCCGCCATAACAACCTCAAGAACATCACGGTCGATTTCCCCCTGGGGACGCTGACCGCTGTCACCGGCGTGTCGGGGTCGGGCAAATCGTCGCTGGTGAACGAGATCCTCTACAACCAGTTGGCGCGCTCGTTCCACCGTGCGGGCACCGTCGCCGGCGCGCACGACCGGATCGAGGGGCTTCAGCACCTCAACAAGGTGATCCGCGTCGATCAGTCGGCGCTGGGTAATTCGCCTATGTCGAATCCGGCGACCTACACCGGCGTCTTCGACCTGATCCGCCAGCTTTTCGCGCAGCTCCCCGAGGCCAAGCTCCGTGGCTATCAGGCGCGGCGGTTCAGCTTCAACGTCCCCGGGGGACGCTGCGAGGAGTGCGAGGGCGCGGGGCAGCGCTGTGTCGAGATGCACGTCCTCCCCGACGTGTGGGTCGAGTGCGAGACGTGCCGCGGCCAGCGTTACAACCCCGAGACGCTCGCGGTCCGTTACCGCGAAAAGTCGATCGCCGACGTGCTGGCGATGAGCTGCGCGGAGGCGCTGGAGTTGTTCAGCAACATCCCGAAGATCCGCCGCGTGCTGCAGACGCTGTGCGACGTGGGCCTCGACTACGTGCAGCTCGGCCAGAGCGCGCCGACGCTCTCGGGCGGCGAGGCGCAACGCGTCAAGCTCGCCGCCGAGTTGTCGCGCCCCGACACGGGCCAGACGCTCTATCTGCTCGACGAGCCCACCACTGGCCTCCACTTCGACGACTTGGCGAAGCTCCTGGAGGTGCTCCATCGCCTGGTCGATCTCGGCAACACCGTGGTGGTGATCGAGCACAACCTCGACGTCATCAAGCAGTGTGATTGGGTGATCGATATCGGTCCCGAAGCGGGGAAGGGGGGCGGCCAGGTCGTGGCCGCTGGCACGCCGGAACAAGTTGTTGCGCAGAAGTGGGAAGTGGGAAGTGGGAAGTCGGAGAAGGAAAAGCAGGCGGGCGAAGCTAGCGACAGCTCCAACTTCCCACTTTCAAGTTCCCCCTTACGTTCTCACACCGCCGAAGCCCTCCGCCCGATCCTCGCCGAAGGGCCGCACAAAAAGCGTGCAGTTTACAAGCCGCAAGACGAGACGCAGGCCGGGGACCTCGACCTCGACTCGGTTGGCGACGGCGTCGCCATGCCGTGGGAGTCAGACGGGCGGCGTTGGCACGTGAAGGACCGCATCGGCCGTGACGGGTCGCCGTGCCGGTGGGACGGGCGGATCCTTGACGAGGTCGAGCGACGCGTCCAGAACCTGGGCGACTTTGCCCCGACGAATTGGAATCACCGTTCGGTCGTCGAGATCACCGGCCACAAGAAGTCGGACGGGTGGTTCTTTCACGCCCTGACCGGCGAGCGCTGGTTGGTGAAACTCAAGTTCCGCACGGGAAAGCGGACCTTCAACCGCGACACGCTCGCCGCGGAACTGGACTTGCCGCCGCTCAATGAGATGGATGACATCGAGGCCTACGGCTCGACGTCACGGGTGCAGTGCAAGAACCTCCGCGGACCCTGGCAAGAGATCCAGGTCGCCGCCCACACGTTTAAGGAGATCGACAAGCCCGAGTTCTGGAAGATGGTCGAGCAGGCGGTCGCCGGTTTCGAAAAGTTCGTCGGCCGCGAGGAGAAGAAGCCCGAGGACCACATGCCGTGGAAGGTGCTGGGCCAGAAGTGGCACCTCGCGCGGAAGGGCTTCACCCCCGGCAAGAAGGTGAAGTGGGAGCCGGAGCTGCTAGAGGACCTGCTGGAGCTGATCGCCGATGTGACCCCCGGCGGCGAGTACCTGTGGAACAACAAGGTGTTGGTGCACCGGATGGTCCCGGGGCAGGCCGATCCGTGGGCGACGATCGTCACCAAGCGGGCGGAGAACGTCGAGCTGGCGCTGAACGGACCGAAGGGCGCCGTGCAGCTCGGCCAGTTCGCTGACCTCGCGGGCGACGCCGAGCTCGACACCCGCCGGGACGACCGCGACACGGTTCGGCTGAGGTTCGACTCGCCGGACGCGCTGGCTACCAACGCTCTACCAGAATTCGTTCGGCGCCACCTCGAGGTGAGCGTCAGCGGTGTGGGGGCGTGAATGTGAAGCTTGTGCGAAGAATCGAGGGAATCCCAGCGCTTCGCTGCGCTGGGATCGAGGCGCCGTGCGCCCCGCGTCCAAGTCGATGAAGTCTTGAGGAAGGTCGTTGCTCGCAGCGGTGCGGACGGTCTAGCTTGGCGTCATGAATCACGCGCCCCCCGTTCTCGTACTAGCACTGTGGCTTATCGGCTTCGCCTCGGCAGAGGAGCTGGCGCCCGGGCAGAAGCTGGTGGGCAAACTGCCAGCTGGCCCGGCGACGGAGAACTCGGGCATCGTCGCCAGTCGCACCAACGAAGACCTCTTCTGGATGCACAACGACTCGGGCGACGAGCCACGCATCTATCCCGTGCGGCGTAACGGATCGAGTTATGCGGGCGAGCGCTACCCGGACACGCCGGGCGTCTTGATCGGCGGCGCCATCAATTGCGACTGGGAGGACATCGCCGTGCTGGCGGACGGCACGCTGGTGGTCGCCGATGTGGGGGACAACCGCAACGACCGCCGCGACCTGTGTATTTATGTCGTCCCGGAGCCGTCGCCCCAGGCGGGTCGAACGACCTTCCTCAAGAAGGTCTTCTTCCGCTACCCGGACCGTTCAACCACGCCGGCTCCACCAGACGACTTCAACTACGACTGCGAGGCGGTCTTCTCACTAGGCAAGAGCCTCTACTTTCTCACCAAGCACCGCAGCGACACGGCGACCAAGGTCTATCGACTGAGCGATTTTTCCGCAGGGGTCACGCACGACATCGAGCTGCTGGGTCGGTTCGAGCTAGGCGGGCAAGCGGTGGGGGCGGACGCCCTGGCCGATGGATCGAAAGTCGTCGTGACGACCTATGACACCCTTTGGCTGTTCGACGTCGAGGACCCCGACGACCCGCTGCGGAAGCCCGTCGGCCGGCTGCCCTTTCGGGGTGACAACGTCGAGGCGGTGTGCTTCGATGGCCCCGAGCGCGTGCTGTTCGCCGACGAGGCGACGGCCCTTTTGTACTCGGCGGAGCTGGCGGACTTCACGCCCTGCCAGGGAGAGTGACGCCCCCGATAGGGACGTCGGTGGCGGCGTCTTCGCGTTCCGGAAATCCGAAAAGCGCGGTTGGATGCAATAGCCATCTCCGCTCGTTAAGAATCCTCACCAAGACCGCTCGGGTCCGCGGAGCTCTGTACCCGCGACGGCTGACGCGTGGGGTTAATTTTACGCCAGAAGCTTCCTCCGTAGAGGGCCGCAGACGACCGGAGGTAAGTACGCCCGTTCAGGTGACAATTGCCAGGAGTATTTGGCGCAATCCGCCATTTTTCCATTTGCCGGGGCGCCCGGATTTGGTTGAATTAGGCGTCGCGGAAGAGCCGCCACTCCTCATTGTCGCTTGAATTCATTGTCGCTTGAATCGCTCAGCGGGCGCGGCGTTCCGAGCTGACGCTGGCTTGAACCTCGGCTTGCGTGCGGAACTTGGCCCCTGGTCAGCCACCGCCCCCCCAAATTGAAACGCGGCCGAACCCCCCTGCAGAATCCACCACCATCGGCCGCGCCCCCTCTGTAGAGGTTTCGACCCAGTTATCGCCCTAGGCCTGTGCGAAGGAATGGCCTAGGACCCATGACTGCTGCACTATCTGTTTACCGCTGGCGAGCCGGATCGCTCGCTGGCGACTATCACGGAACGGATCAATCCTGGCGATGTCTTCTAACTTTCAAAACTGGCGACGACTCAAGAGCCTCCTAAAACTTGGGCGCTGCGCCCGGCGCCAACGCCGCGAACGCACCTTGGCCGCCCAGAAACTGGAGGACCGCTACGTGCTGACGGTCTCACCGGCCTTCCTTGACGGGTCGACGATCGTCATCTCGGGCGGCGAAGAGTCCGACACCGTGACCGTGTCCGAGTTGCCGCTCGGGTTAATCGTCGTCAACCAGTATGAGCTGGGGGAGCTCTACACGGCGACGTTCGAGAAGTCATCGGTGCAAATGATCCAATTCTATGGCCAGCAGGGCAATGACCACTTCACCAATCAGACTAGCGTACGCACGTTCGTCGATGGCGGCGCCGGCGACGACACGCTGATTGGCGGATCGGCGTCGGACATATTTTATGGGGGCGAAGGCAACGACCGACTGGAAGGCGGCGGTGGCGATGATTCACTCTACGGTGGCGTCGGCACGGACACGCTGATAGGGGGCGACGGTGAAGATCTTTTGTACGGTCAGGACGGGGCCGATACTCTCGACGGTGGTAACGGCGACGACACGATCTACGGCGGCGACGATGCGGACACGATCAACGCCGGCGACGGGAACGACTACGCCGAGGGTGGGGCCGGTAACGACTGGATCGCAGGGGGAGTCGGCGACGACCTCCTGCGAGGCGATGATGGTGACGATTACCTGCAAGGCGGAGTGGGCGCCGACCGTCTGGAAGGTGGCTTCGGCGACGACACGCTAGTCGGTGGCGACGGCGACGATCTTCTCTACGGCCAGGCGGGGGCCGACGAACTCGACGGTGGCGACGACAACGACACGATCTACGGTGGCGAGGGTTCGGATACGATCCATGCCGGCGCCGGGAACGACTACGCCGAGGGCGGGACCGGTAACGACTGGATCGCAGGGGGAGTCGGCGACGATCTCCTACGCGGTGACGACGGCGACGACGAACTCTTGGGCGCGGTCGGTAACGACAGATTGGAAGGCGGTCTTGGCGATGACAAGCTCATCGGCGGCGACGGTGACGATCTTCTCTACGGCCAGGCGGGGGCCGATGAACTCGACGGTGGCGACGATAACGACACGATCTACGGCGGCGAGGGTTCGGACACGATCAACGCCGGCGCCGGGAAAGACTACGCCGAGGGCGGGGCCGGTAACGACTGGATCGCAGGGGGAGTCGGCGACGACCTCCTACGCGGTGACGAAGGCAACGACTATCTGTCGGGCGAGGCAGGCGACGATCGGTTAGAAGGCGGAGCCGGTAACGATATCCTGACTGGTGGCGACGGACTCGATGTGTTGTACGGCCAAGCGGGCGCCGATACTCTCGACGGTGGTAACGGCAACGACACGATCTACGGCGGCGACGATGCGGACACGATCGACGCCGGCGCCGGAGATGATTACGTCGAGGGTGGCTCTGGCGACGACTTGGTTAGCGCGGGACTTGGCAATGACCTTGTCCGTGGTGGACTCGGCGACGACAACCTACGGGGCGAGGATGGCGACGATCGGCTAGAAGGGGACGAAGGCGACGATACGCTCATCGGTGGAGCCGGCCGCGACGTACTAGCAGGCCTAGCCGGAGCGGACTGGCTGGACGGCGGCGCCGACAACGACACCCTCTACGGCAACGACGGAGAAGACATCCTCAACGGCGGCGACGGGGACGACTACCTCGATGGCGGCGCGGACGACGATCAGGTCTACGCCGGCCTCGGGAATGACCTGATTATAGGCGGCGGCGGCGATGATTACCTCCTGGGCGAGGCCGGCAACGACACTGTCGACGGCGGCGAGGGCGACGATCATTTGTCCGGAGGGGACGGCGCGGACATTCTGCACGGGCACGCGGGGGCGGATTACCTCTACGGCGGCGCCGGCAACGACGTCCTCTACGGCGACGAGGGAGACGACTTCGTCTTTGGCGACGTCGGCGACGACTACATCGAGGGGGGCTCCGGTCGGGATTACCTCGCGGGTGGGGCGGGCAAGGACCTGCTCCGAGGCGGCGAAGGCGACGACGTGCTGTTGGGCGATGGGGGTGTTGATCGACTCGAGGGGGACGCAGGCAATGACATCCTGCTGGGCGGCGGCGATGCTGACGAACTGATCGGGGGCGCGGGTCGTGACCTTCTCATCGGTGGGGGCGGGGCCGATAAAATGTACGGATTGGAAGGCGATGACCTCTTGATTGATGGCGCCACTGCCTACGACGCCGACCTCGCAGCCCTCCGCGCGGCGCTGGTGCTATGGAGCGGCGGCCTCAGTTACGAGCAGCGGATCGACGCCCTTACCGACCACCACGCCAGCGTCCGGTTCGTGCCGTATGACACAGTCTTCGCTGACGACTCGTCGGACGCCATCGAAGGGGGTGAAGGCCAGGACTGGTTCGTCCTGTCGGCGTTCAACGGCGTCTACAACCCGTTGGGCGTCGAGATGATGCACGACCCCCACGACGACGCACATAGCCACGACATGGTGCTTCTCGACAGCCTGCCGGCGGTCGAGGGCTTTGCGTTGATCGACTCGATGGACAAGTTGCCCGAAGCGGAGTCAACCGAGGTCGTCGATACGTTGATGAACCACGGCGACGACCCCTCGAAGTTGCGAGAGCACCTCAGCCTGTTCCAGCTGGTCCGCTACGCCGACGTCACGCACACGGCCATCGGCAGCGGCGACTGGACCAACCCCGCCACTTGGGCCGGCGGCCGGGTGCCGACCGCCGGCTCTCACGTCCTGATCCCTTTCGGCGCGCACGTGACGGTCAATGGGCTTCTGTCACCGGAGGTCCAGACCGTGCGGGTCGATGGGACGCTTTCGTTCTCGACAACGGCCAACTCTCAACTGCGGGTCGACACCATTGTTGTCACAACGACCGGCGCCTTTGAGATGGGAACTGCCGCCGCACCAATCCAGCCGAACGTCACCGCAAAGCTCGTCATCACCGGCAACGGCCCGATCGACCGCAACGCCGACCCCTTCGCCCTGGGGCGGGGGCTGATCACGCACGGGTCGGTTGAAATGTACGGCGCCGAGGTGACCTCGTTCGTCGCGGTCAGCGGCGCGTTGAGCGCTGGCGCGAGGACAATCCAGCTCGCGTCCACGCCTGCGGGAT
The DNA here is from genome assembly GCA_041741515.1 of Pirellulales bacterium. Taxonomy (GTDB): domain Bacteria; phylum Planctomycetota; class Planctomycetia; order Pirellulales; family Lacipirellulaceae; genus Botrimarina. The sequence continues at coordinate 36,983 of JBGSJY010000555.1, forward strand.
GGAAAGTCGGGGACAAGATCGCCGTCGCGGGGACCTCTGTCGGAGGGGGGCAGGACGAGGTGCGGGTGATCCGCGCAATCAGTGGGCTCCAAGTAACGATCGACCCCCTCGCCTACAGCCACACGCCGCTAGAGGCTGGCCTGGAGATCCATATCGCGAATCTGACCCGCAATGTCGTGATCGAGTCGGAATCGACAGTCAACAGCCTGCGCGGCCATACCATGTTTATGCACAACCGGGACGTGCATATCAGCTACGCGACCTTCAACGGGCTGGGACGTACGGACAAGAGCTTTACGATCAATGACCCGAAGGTCGACGCCAACTGGAATCTGGTCGCGGGGACGGGCGATAACCCGCGGGCCCGCTACGCGGTTCACTTCCACCGTAACGGCGCCACAGACGACACCGGGCCATCGACTGTTGTCGGGAGCGTCGTAGACGGCAGCCCGGGTTGGGGCTTCGTCAACCATAGCAGCTATGTCGACTTCACCGACAACGTTTCTTATGGCGTCAATGGCGCCGCTTTTGTCGCCGAGGCGGGCGACGAGATAGGTTCGTTCGATCACAACCTCGCGCTGCACACCACCGGCACGTCCGAGGACGTCGATGCGCGGGTTTTCTACCAGGACTTTGGTTTCAACGGTGACGGCTTCTGGTTGCAGAGCCCCGGCGTGTCGGTCACGAACAACGTCGCGTCGGGGTCCACCGGAAGCGCGTTCTTCTACTACACGAGAGGTCTGCGGTTCTCTTCCAACGAGATTCAGTTTCTTGCGCAGAACCTCGATAATCCCGCGCTCGCAGGCGGCAGCAAAACTCTTTCCGTCATGAGCGTCCCGCTGAAACGCTTCGACGGAAACGTGGGCTACGCTTCGCAGACGGGTTTGACGCTTCGTTACAACCTACGGAATTCGGAACACGGAGCTGGGAGCCTGATCAGTAACTCCGTCTTCTGGAACAACACCCTTGGTGTGACTCTGCCGTATGCGAACCGCACCACCCTGCGGGACGTGACGGTGCTCGTCGATCCTCTCGCGATCACCACCTATGGCGTTGATAACAACGCTGACACTCAGAACATCTATTACGATAATCTGAGAGTCGAAGGCTACCGCTTGGGGCTGCATGCTCCCGTCAAAGGTAGTTCGGTCGTGGATGGGGGGCGGTTCATAAGTAAGTCCGTCAACATCGTGGTCAACCCGGCAATCGCTGCCGGGATGCAGGCCCTGATCACCGGTGACATTTATTTCGCCGGCGTTGGGGGCGTCTTCGCCAAGGAGGTGGCGATGATGTTCCAGACGGAAAACGCCGCCATCAACCCGCTGCTTGTCTTCAATTCACAGACGGTGCTTTTGCAGTACGGGCCTTACGAAAACTACCGGCTGTACTTCAACGTTCAGAAAGCCACGGCGGTCCCCTTTCCGCAGAGTGTGGTGGGCATCCCTCAGGCGTACGTCGGACTGACTCAACAGCAGTTGTACGACACTTATGGGCTGGCGATTGGCGGAGCCATTGCGCCGAGCGATTCACTATCGACCCTCGCACTCACCGGATGGTACTCGCCCCTCGGCAGGCAGAGCTATCGGGCGCCGCAGAAGTCTTCTTCCTTCGCCGTTTAGGTCGGAGTTCTTCTCAAGCCGGAGTGAATTCGAGCCTGGAATGGTCGGTGCCCGACTTCACGAAAGTCGTTAACGGTGTTGCCGGCTAGAGGCGAACGCGCCAGCGCGACTCGTGGCGATCCGTCTGGCACTCCGTTACGTCCTTCGAACAAGACGCGTCATCTCTTGATGATGGTCGGAAGAAAAGCACGGCAGTCGTTGGGGCGCCACCATTTGTCGACGCGGTCCGGCCGAGCCAAACGGGCAAGCGATTCCAAGCGAGGATGTGGTATCCTAGAGATATCCTTCTCGCAAGCCCGTCCGTTTTGCAGCAGCGGAAAAGCCCCGTATGGCCGATAGCACGAATGTAAGCCACTGGATTGCACTCGTGAAGTCGGGCGATCCGGTCGCCGCGAATCACATCTGGCAGCATTATTTTGCACGGCTGGTGCGAGCCGTGCGGGCCCGGACACGCGGTCAGAATTCCGCCGTCTCGGACGACGAAGACATTGTTCTCAGCGTCTTCGATAGCTTCTACGACGCAGCCCAGAACGGCCGCTTTCCCGACTTGTCTGACCGCGACGACTTATGGCGGCTGCTGATGCGGATGGCGGCCAGGAAAGTGGTTGACAAACGAAGGCGTGATCAGCGGCAGCGGCGGGGCGGGGAAGTCACGTTCCATACTCTCAATGACGCCGGGGACGACCACCAGATCATCGACGCCATCGGCAACGAACCATCGCCGGAAATGGTGCTGATGATGCAGGAATCCGTGCAGCAATTATTTTCTCATCTGGGTGTCGGCCCGCTCGCGGATTTGGCGGTAGCCAAGTTAGAGGGGCAGACGAACGCCGAAATCGCCCGGCGGTTTGGCTGCTCCGAGCGGACGATCGAGCGACGTCTGCGCCTAATCCGGGAAAAATACCAGCAGGAATTGATCGAACCCGATGAGCATCCGCCAACAAAGACTGCCGATCGCGGCGCTGGAACGCATTGACGACCTCTGCGCCGACTTTGAACGAAGATGGCAGTCCGACGTTCCACCGGACATCGAGACCGTTCTCCCCGCGGATTTCTCCCCGCTAGAGCGAGAGGTGCTGCTGACGGAACTCGTCCTGCTGGACAGGGACTACCGGCGACGTCGCGGCGAATCGCCGACGAAGCAGCAGTATCTCGATCGCTTCGCCGAGTGCGCCCCCGCAATCAACGAGGCGCTCGTCGCGGCGCCGGGACGGGCCGGCGCCTTCGAGCCGCCTACCGTAGGCCGGCTGGCGGAACTCTTCCCCTCTCTAGAGATCATTGAACTGATCGGCGCGGGCGGCATGGGCGCCGTTTACAAGGCAAAGCAAGCGGGGCTCGACCGGCTCGTGGCGCTGAAGATTCTTCCCTCCGAGTTCGACCACGACGTCAAGTTCGCTCTGCGCTTCACCCGGGAGGCGCGAACGCTGGCGAAGCTAAGTCACCCGAATATCGTGTCGGTCTATGAATTCGGGAATGTCGAGGACAACTATTACTTTCTGATGGAGTTCGTGGACGGATCGAACCTCCGCGACGTGGTCAGCGCGGGGCGCCTGGCGCCCGAACACGCGCTGGCGATTGTCCCGCATCTGTGCGACGCGCTGCAGTACGCGCACGATAAGGGAGTCATCCATCGCGACATCAAGCCCGAGAACATTTTGATCTCCGTTGACGGGACCGTAAAGATCGCCGACTTCGGCTTGTCGCGGATACTGGGGACCGATGGAGAGCATGAAACCCTCACCGGCACGCACCAGATCATGGGCACCCCTCGTTACATGGCGCCCGAACAGCTCGAAGGTTCGCACAGCGTCGATCACCGTGCCGACATCTACTCGCTCGGCGTCGTCTTTTACGAGATGCTGACCGGCGAGCTCCCGGTCGGACGCTTCGCGGCGCCGTCAGTGAAGGCCCAGATCGATGTCCGCCTGGATGAGGTCGTGCTTCGTACGCTCGAAAAGGAGCCGCAACGCCGTTACCAGCACGTCAGCCAAGTGAAGACTGACGTCCAATCGATCACCTCAACGGGTGATCGTGAGCTTGCCCCCACCGCTGCCTACCAAACGCGACCGCGGGAGGACCGAAACGACACGTCCGCGGACCTCGCCCAGCAGGAACTCGCCGGCCGAATGCTGCTGACGCGTCGGCAGTTGATGGAGCGCGTCGAGCGATCATTGCAACCGCTTTTCTGGGGGCAGGTGATTCAAGTGTTGCTCGGCGTCGCGCTGGTCGTCCTGGGCGCGCAGTGCTGGGCTCCGAATACACAGATTCCCCACCGCGTCGCAAGTGGCGCCATCCTGCATATTTACGGGGTTTTGGTTATCGCTCAATCGCTATGGGTTTGTACGCGAATCCGCAGAATCGACTACTCAAAATCGGTAGCCGATGTCCGTAAAAAACTCGACAGTCTCCGCTCAGGCTATCTCCGCGCTGGCGTTCTTATCGGGTTCGTATGGTGGCTGATGTGGATCCCCGTCACGGTCGCAATCGGCTTTGACGCCGTAATGCACCCCAACTCGCTCTACCCCTCGTTGGTCGTGGGGGTCTTAGGATTTGGCGTCTCGCTTTGGCTGTACTGGCGCGCCCTCAGGTCGGGGAACCCTTCCGCCGAATCCTGGAGAAGGAAACTTTCAGGGAACAGCATCGCAGCCGCTTATCTAACGCTCGACGAAATCCAGAACGCTCAGATCCGTTGAGCTCTGACCTCACCCACGCTGGACTAGCGGGAAGGTCGCCACTGCGGCTTGGTCAACAGCCATTGCGAAACGCCGATCTGCTGCTCTCGAAACCCGGCCTCGCAGTAGGCGAGGTAGTAGCTCCACAGTCGCAAGAAGCGGTCGCCGAATCCGAGCGCGCGGACCTCATCGAGCCGTCCCCACACGTTTTGTCGCCAGGCGGCGAGGGTACGCGCGTAGTGATCCGAGAAGTCTTCGACGTGGGCGACCCGTAGGTCGGTCTTGCGGCGGAGGCAGTCCGTGATCGCTGCGGGGCAGGGGAGGAAGCCGCCCGGGAAGACGTGCTTTTGTATGAAATCGACGCCGCAACGGTAGGCGTCGTAGCGGCAGTCGGGAATCGTGATCGACTGGAGCAGCATGGCCCCTTCGGGCTTCAGCAAGCGCGAACATTGCTCGAAGTAGCGCGGCAGGAAGCGTTCGCCGACCGCCTCGATCATCTCGATCGATACCAGCTTATCATACCGCCCGTTCAGATTTCGATAGTCCTCGAGCAGCAACTCGACCCGTGACTCGGGCCCCGCGGCGCGAATCCGCGCGGCCGCGTAGCCGTGCTGAGCCTGAGAGATCGTTGTCGTCGTCACGCGGCAGCCGTACTCCCGCGCGGCGTGGAGGGCGAATCCTCCCCATCCCGTGCCGATCTCGATCAGGTGATCCTCGGCTCGCAGACGCAACCAGCGGCAGATGCGGTCGTATTTCTCTGTCGACGCCTCTTCAAGAGTCGCGTTCTCATGGGGGAAATACCCCGACGAGTAAGTCATCGTCGGGTCGAGCATCAGCTCGAAGAAATCATTGCTGAGGTCGTAGTGACGGGCGATGTTGCGGCGGCTCCCACTCAGCGTGTTGCGGCGGAGCCGATTGATCGCCGCGCGAAGAGGGCGGAGCAGCCGAGGGACGCCGCGCTCAACGCGGCCGAGCGTCTCGGCGTTGCGCGCGAGCACACGCAGGGCGGCCGTGAGGTCCGGTGATTCCCAGTCGCCATCCAAGAACGACTCCGCCGCGCCGAGCGAGCCTCTGAGCGCGATGCGTCGGTAGAAGCGATCCCTCCGGACGACGATCTCGCCCGTTTGGCCATGACCGCCGTGTCCAAGATCCGCCTCGCCGTACCGATCGCGCACGGTCAATCGACCGCGGTCGATCCTCGCAAGCCGGTTGAGCACCAGCCTGCGGAACCACGGACCGGTGGCGGGCGCGCCGTCGGACTTGCCTTCACGTTCGGGCTGCGGCGTCAGGCGGCGTGCTTCGGCGGGGAGCTGTGATTGCTCGGTGAGGAGTTGCTCGGGGACCGATTGGGGTGGGGGTAGTACGGGCATCGTTTCCACCAGAGCATTAGGGCTTCGTAGTAAATGGCGGTTGTAATTTGGGCCGTCATCAGCGGGTACCGCCGCATCGCTCGGTGGAGCGATGCCCGGTTCAGCAGCGTACGGCGGAGCGACAAGTTGGCGTCGAAGCGCCGCTCAGAGCCCCCTTGGCGGCCGAGCGACACCCGCAGCCGCTCGCCCGGCACGCCGATCCGCCAGCGGTATGATGCGTTCATGTCCATGAACGGCGAGACGTGGAATGTCTTGGGATGCAAGAACCGCAAGGCGACGCCGTCACCGACACGGCTTTCATCAGACAGCACATAGGCGTGCCGCTCGCCCCACGGCGTGTTGTTGACCTCGGCGACGATGTGCCGGACCGTCTCGCCGTCGCCTTCAAAGGCGAAGTACAGATTCAACGGGCTAAAGTAATAGCCGAACCAGCGGAGCTGGGTTAGCAATCGGATCGGACCCGACGGCGTGCGCCCGGTGGCCGATTCAACAAGGCTCCGCACTTCCTCGGCGAGCGGTCTGGTGGGCTGGAACAGCCGATCCTCGCGGCGGAAGCCGTACAACGCTAGGCGCCGATCGGACAACAGCTTCCCCGGTCCGACAAGAGTTGGGAGCTCGTCGAGATCGAGGTACGCCAGCACCAAGCCGTAGCGGAAGCGGTGAGCTACCGGCTCGCGACGGTGGTGGGCGACGGCGCCTTCATACAGGCAGCTGTGCATGCTTCGAGATCGATCCCAAAGTGTTTGGCGACCGACAGCGCGCTGCGCACGCCATCTTCGTGGAAACCGTATCCCCAATAGGCCCCGCAGTAGTGGATGCGATCGACGCCGCTGACGTCGCTCCACCGCCGCTGCGATGCGATCGATTCGGCGGTGTAGGCGGGGTGGGCGAAGGTGAACTCGCGGAGAACCTTGCGGGGATCGATCGAGACCGACTCGTTGAGGGTCAGCAAGATTGGCGTGGGAGTCACCAGTCCCTGCAGTCGGCTGAGGTTGTACGTCACCGTGGCCGACGGCGCTCCGTCGCCAATCAAGCGGTAGTTCCAACTCGCCCAGGCGTCGCGCCGGGTCGGCAGCAGCGACGCGTCGGTGTGGAGCACGGCGTGGTTAAACTGGTAGGGGAACCCGCTAAGCACGGCGCGCTCAGCCGGCGTTGCGCTAGAAAGGAGTCGCAGGGTCTGATCGGCATGCGTGGCAAAGACAACTTGGTCGTAGACATCGCCGTCGCCCGACGCGGTCTTTACCGCCGCGCCATCCAACGTGCGGGTGACTTCCACCACGGGACTATCCAAGAGGACACGATCGCCCAGGCCGTGAAGCAGCTGTCGGACGTAGGTCCGTGAGCCGCCGAGGACGGTCCGCCACTGGGGGCGATCCGCGAGCTGCAGGAGTCCGTGATTGGCGAAGAAGCCGACCAGGAACTCTGCCGGGAACGCCTTGATCTCGCTCGGCTTGCACGACCAGATGGCGGCCGCCATCGGCGTCAGGTAGTTATCGACGAAGCGGCCCCCGAAGCGGTGGCGCCGCAAAAAGTCGCCGAGGGACTGCCCGTCGGCGAGCGAGCCGTCCTGCGCAGCGCGACGGGCCACACGGTTGAAGCGGAGGATGTCGGCAATCATCCCCAGAAAAGCAGGGCGAAAGGCGTTGGAACGCTGCGCGAAGAGCCCGCGGAGCGTTCCGCCTTGATACTCCAGCCCGCTCCGCAAGCTGCGGACGCTGAAGCTCATATCGCTCGGCCGTGACTCGACTTTCAGCAGATCGAGCAGACGGCAGAAGTTGGGGTAGGTCCGATCGTTGAAGACCATGAACCCCACATCGACCGCGTGGGTGACGCCGTCGAGCTCGACCTCGACCGTCTGCGCGTGCCCGCCGGCGTGGTGTTGGCTCTCGTAGAGAGTCACCTCGTGGCGCAAAGCGAGGAGCCGGGCGGCCAAGCCGCCGCTCACACCGGCGCCAATCACGGCGATACGCATCTCAAGCCCCGCCTTCTGCGGCCGATGCTCGCCGCGAGCTGTCGGCCCGATTGACGCTGGTGGGATGCATCGCCCGTGCCGGGACGGGCTTCAGGCCCCACACGAGCCCGAACCAAGAAAGCACCACCAAGGCATAGTAGGAGAGATCGATCTCCCACCAGCGGAATCCCTGACGGGCCGCGTTGGGGAAGTGATGGTGGTTGTTGTGCCAGCCCTCGCCAAACGTGAGCAGGGCGAGCCAAAAGTTATTGCGGCTGTCGTCGCCAGTGTCGTATCGCCGCGATCCGAACTTGTGCGCGAGCGAATTGATCGAGAATGTCACGTGGTATAGCGTGATGGTCGAGATGACAAAGCCCCAAATAAGCATCTGCGGCCCGTCCGTCCCGAGTTGAGGGGCCCATACGGCCAGGGCGGCTCCGAGGCCATACATCGAGGTCGCTAGCAGCAACGGGGGCACAAACTCGTGGCGATCGAGCCAGCGAAGCTCGGGGTACTTGAGCCAGTCCTTGACCATGCCGCCGTTGGTCTTGTAGTTCTCGCGCGTCATGAACCACAGCATGTGGCTCCACAAGAACCCGTCCTGGACCGGAGAGTGGATGTCATCCACTTTGTCGGAGGCGCGGTGGTGGTGACGGTGGTGAGCCGCCCACCAGATTGGGCCGCGTTGGGCGGCCGAGCTGCCGACAAGGGCCCCGAGGAACTGCACCGCCCGGCTAGTCTTGAACGCCCGGTGCGAAAAGTACCGGTGGTAGAAGGCCGTGAGGGCGAAAACACGCACAAAATGGGCCGCGGCGGCCACGGCGACAGCCGTCCAGCTCCAGCCCACGACGAAAACCAGTAGGCAAGCGAGGTGGAGCAGGAAGAAGGGGACGACCCGGAACCACTCGATTTCGTCGTGTTCGCGCATCGGTCGCCTGAGGTCCAGCTAGTGCCAACCCAATGTTGTAGTCGCGGTGCGTTGTTCGACCAGACCCAGGGGCCATTTTCTTCGGTTGGTCCGCCGGCACTAAGCCTTAGGAAACCAGGGAAAAAAGGCGTTGGTCGATTGGGCGTAGCCCTCGTAGCCCTCGACCCGCGACTTCAGCGAACCTTCCAGGAGCGTAACCCCCGAGACCTTCATCAGCAGCACCGACATCATCACCGGTGCGACGAGCGTCACCAGGAAGACGCCCGACTCGGTCGATGTGAGGTACAGCCCCCACCAGACGAGGAAATCGCCGAAGTAGTTGGGGTGCCGGGTGTACCGCCACAGCCCGCGATCCATCACCTTACCTCGGTTACGCGGGTCGGCCTTGAAGCGGGCCAACTGCCAGTCGCCAACCGCCTCGAAGAATAGACCGACCGCCCAGGCGGTGACCCCGACTGCCGCAACGGCCCCAATCCGGCCCCCCGCGTCGATACCCATTTGTACCGGTAAGGCTATGATCCACGTTAGCAACGCCTGGAGCAGGAAGACCGTGAAGAGGCTGACCAGCGGGAACCAACCGCCCCAATGGTTCCGCATCTTGGCGTAGCGTCGGTCTTCCGATTGCCCCCAGTTTCTCCAGGTTAGGTACCCGCTGAGGCGCAGTGCCCATACCGAGACCATCACGACGAGCAGCCAGGCCAGCGGCGAGGTATCGTTGACCTTGGCAACCGAAACCCACGCGATCAGCACAAAGCCCAACCCCCAGAACAGGTCGACTACGCTGGCGTCGCGACGCACCAAACTCAATAACCAGACACCCGTGTGCATCATGACGATGGCGATCAGGTTGGTGACGAGCAGCGACGCCATCGAGACAGCCTTCGTTGGTAGGGCGACAGCCAGCGGATTTTAGCAACGCGTCCCGAAAGGCCAACCGACACTTCCGATGAACCTCATTCACCTCGCCGAAACCGGGTGGCTACCTGATCCCCTGATACGCCTCGGCATCCGCCGGTTGCTGCGGAAGCGACTCGACCGTAGCGAGCCGGCGAGCTTCGACCTCGGCGCCTTTGTCGATCGGCTGAAAGACTCTCCGCTCGCGGTGCATACCGACGCCGCCAATACGCAGCACTACGAAGCGCCGCCCGAGTTCTTCCAGCGGGTGCTCGGGCCACGGCTCAAGTACAGCTGCTGTTGGTACGACCGGCCCGACGCCTCCTTGGCCGAGGCCGAGGAGGCCATGCTGCGGCTCACTTGCGAGCGGGCCCTCCTCGAGGACGGCCAGCGGGTCCTCGAACTCGGCTGCGGCTGGGGATCGCTGTCGCTCTGGATGGCGGATCGGTATCCGCATTCCGAGATCACGTCGGTCTCCAACTCCAACAACCAGCGGCGGTTCATCGAGTCGCGCGCCAGCGAACGTGGGCTCACCAACCTGCGCGTGATCACCGCTGACATGCGAGACTTCGTTCCGGAGGGCCCGTACGACCGCGTCGTGTCGGTAGAGATGTTCGAGCATATGCGTAACTACGAGCTGCTCTTCCGCCGAGTGGAGGGATGGCTCGAACCGGGGGGCAAGGTGTTTGTCCACGTCTTCTGCCACGCCGGCGATCCCTACCTCTTCGAGACCGACGGCGCCGACGACTGGATGGGTCGACACTTCTTCACCGGGGGGACGATGCCGTCGGCCGACCTCTTCGATCGCTTCGACGCCGACCTGCGGATTACCGATCGCTGGCGGGTCGGGGGTCTCCACTACTGGCGGACCTGCGAGCACTGGCTTCAAAACCTCGACCGCTCACGCGACTCGCTGCTCGAGATCGTCGGCCAAGACGTGTCTCCTCGTGAGGCCCGACTCACGCTGCAGCGTTGGCGGATGTTCTTCATGGCGTGCGCTGAGCTATTCCGCTACCGCAGCGGCCAGCAGTGGTTTGTCGAACACTACCTGCTGGAGTCGGTACACGACGCGCAGGCAATAGAAGGGAGAGCATTGCGGGCGCCCTCTCCGACCACCGTTTGACATCGACCTACTCACCCTACAACCGTAGCCATGTTGATATCGAGAGTATTCCTCTTCGCAGTCTCGATCCTCTACATCGGGCTGGGCGTCTGGTGCGCCGTCGCCCCCGCGACGACTTCCGCCAAGGTCGGCTTCGAGCGCATCGGCGAGGGAGGGCGATCGGAATTCCTCACTGTTTACGGGGGGCTGGAAGTGGGGATTGGCCTCGCGCTGGCTCTGCTCGCTTGGAGGAATGAAACGGTTGTTTACGGGCTGCTGACCTGCGTCGTCATCCACGGCGCGATCGTGGCGTTCCGGTCGGTGAGCTTCCTGCTCTACGATGCGGCGCGGGGGATGACGCTGCAGCTGGCGATCGGCGAGTGGCTGATCTTTCTGCTGAGCCTCGCCTGCCTGCTCGCCAACTGGCGGGCCCCGAGGTGATTTGTGGGGGGAAAGCCCCGCCAAACTCGCTTTCGTGCCTGCTCCGCGGGAACAAGGCGGGATTTTTGCCAGATCGCGGCGCACGAAGATTTGACGACCGCCGTAACGCGAATTATGTTACATGATATAGATTTCGCCTATCGTGTTCCCCGGAATGTCGATGTCTAGCGGTCCCGCCCTGAGCCACCGAGGCCCGAGAGCTCCGGCCGAGCGGCCCACGCGGGAGACCCCGTCGGGGTCGCGGTGGACCTTCCTGACCAACCATGCCCACGTGCTGATCGCGTTGCACGCCAATCCCGACCAAGTCCTCCGCGAAGTGGCCCAACGGATCGGCATCACCGAACGCGCGGTGCAACGGATCGTCTTCGAGTTGGAGGAGGAGGGTTTCTTGTGTCGCGAACGCGTCGGCCGGCGGAATCGCTACCAGATCGCGCGCGGCTTGCATTTGCGCCACCCGATCGAGTCGCATTGCTCAATCGATGGACTTTTAAATCTTGTTGTCGGCTGCGCCCCCCCGCCGGAGCAGGGCGCCCGTGCGACCGGGGGTGACGCTTGAAGACCGACGATCCGACCCCCAGCAGCGACCTCGCCTCCGTTCTCGTGCGGATCAGCCGGGAGTGTGGCGCGACCATTGAACACCTGCGCGCTGAACAGCTGATACGCGAAGCCCGCGAGGCTTGGCCCGGCGACGAGGCGGACAGCTGGAGCAAGTGGCTGCACGAGTCGTGCCGGAGTCTCAACCTCGTCGTCCGCGAGGCCGAACTGCCGATCGACGGCGCCAGGCGGCTCGCCGAAGATGGGGCCACGGTGGTGGGCGCTTGGCGACCCGAGCGTGGTCCGTTGCTTCTGGTCGATGGGGCTGAGATTGCCGAGGGCGCCATCGATCAGCGGACGGGGGTGACGTCGGCTGAGCTGAGTCAGCTCGTCGACGCAGCGGTCCATCCAACGAGATGGCTGGTGGTCGAGCACGCCGAGCGGATCGACGCCGCCCACAACCCGCGGCTCGCCAGCCGGCCCGTCCGCAGGCTTCTGCAGATCCTGCGGCCCGAGTGGAACGATATCTGGATCATTCTCGTCTTCGCGTTCTTCGTGGGGCTGTTGAGCCTGTCGACGCCGATCGCGGTGGAGTCGCTCGTCAACACCGTGGCCTTCGGACGGCTGATCCAGCCCGTCGTCATCCTCGCCGTGTTGCTTTTCGGGTTTCTCTCGTTTGCGGCGGTGTTGCAGGCGATCCAGACCTTCGTCGCGGAGATCATCCAGCGACGCCTCTTCGCCCGGGTAGCGGCCGACCTTGCGCATCGGTTGCCCCGGGTCGATCTCGCGAAACTCCATGGCGAGTATGGGCCCGAGCTCGTTAATCGCTTCCTTGACATCACGACCTTGCAGAAGGTGTCCGCCCAGTTGCTGCTCGAGGGCGTGAGCCTCGTTCTCGCCGCGCTGGTGGGTATGACGGTGCTCTCCTTCTATCACCCTTGGCTGCTGGGTTTTAGTGTGCTTCTGCTGTGCCTCGTTATCGGCGGTTTGGTCGTGCTAGGGCGCGGCGCGATCCGGACGGGGATCGACGAGTCCAAGCTCAAGTACCGGATTACCGCTTGGTTTGAAGACTTGATCCGCTGTCGCAGCGCCTTCAAGCCCGCCGGGGGAGCGGAGTTCGCCATCGACCGCGCCAATCTCCTGACCACGAAGTATTTGAGCTACCGGCGCTCTCACTTCGAGGTCTTGTACCGCCAGATCGTCTTCGTGCTGGGCCTGCAAGCGGTCGCTGGCACGGTGCTGCTCGGCGGCGGTGGTTGGCTCGTCATCCAAGGACAGTTGTCGCTCGGTCAGCTTGTAGCGGCAGAGCTCATTGTTTCGACGATCCTCGGATCGCTTGCCAAAGTCGGGAAGCACCTCGAAGGGTTCTACGACGTCGTCGCCGCGGTCGATAAGTTGGGTCACCTATTCGACTTGCCGCTCGAAAGATTTGACGGCCTCCTCGCGATCGAGGCGACCGACGGAGGGTTGCCAATCGCCCTGAGCAACGTCCGCATCGCCGGCGCGCGGGGGCTCTTAGCCGAGGGGCTTTCCCTCCGCATCGACGCGGGCGACCGTGTGGCGGTGGTCGGCCCTAGCAGGTCCGGAAAGTCGTCGCTGTGCCAAGTCCTCTACGGCGCGGAAGAGGCGGCCGGCGGCCGCGTGTCGATCTCGGGCGTCGATCCCGGGGACATACGGCCCGACGTGCTCCGCGGGCAGGTCACCCTCATCGGCGACCCCGAGATCTTCCAAGGAACGGTCGCCGAGAACGTCCACCTCCGACGACGGCAGGTGGGGACGACCGAATGCCGTGCCGCGTTGGAGGCGGTGGGCCTCCTGGACGACTGCCTCGAGCTCGAGGCCGGGCTCGATACGCAGCTCTCGCCGACCGGGTTCCCCTTGAGCGGCGGGCAGACGCGGCTGCTGATGTTGGCCAGGGCGATCGCCGCCAGTCCTCAACTCATTCTGCTAGACGGGGCGATCGACGGCCTTGCCGACCGCCAATTGGAACGCGCGTTATCAGCCCTCCTCGGACCCCACCGCAAGTGGACCCTCCTAGTTGCTACCGGGAGACGCGACGTCGCAGCGAGGCTCGATCGTGTCGTCGAACTCGTTGCGACCGAGTCCGCTTCTGAGGCGGTTCCTGCCGGCGTTTTAAGGAGCAAGGGATGACGCTTCACGACCGGCATCTCACCGCCGAAGGCCGCTCCTTGGCGAAGGCCGCCTATCAAGAAGAGGCCTTCCCCGCGCTGCGCCTGGTGCGCGTGGGGCGATCGCTGCGGCGCCTCGGCCGCTGGCTGTTGGGGACGATCTTCCTGCTGTCCCTCGCGGCTCTGTTGGTTCCCTGGCAGCAATCGATCCGTGGCGAGGGCGCCGTGATCGCTTTCGATCCTTTCGAACGCCCTCAGCCGGTCGAGGCGCCGGTCAAAGGCCGCATCGCCGAGCGCGGCGAGGGGGTGCAGGAGAACGCCTACGTCGAGGAGGGTCAACTGCTCTTCCGCATCGAGGATCAGGACCCGCTTTATCTCAGTCGCTTGGAGCAACAGGTCGTCAACGCCGAGTCGGAACTCACGATCGCTCGCGAGCGGCTCGAGCGAGCTCGCGGGTACCGGGACAACAATCTGCGGATTGTGGAGGTCACGTCCGAAGAGCTCGAGGCGATGCGACTGGCCCGCGACGAACTCGTTTCGGCTTACGACCGTTTTGTCGATCAATCGAGCAACAAGCTCTCTGCCGAGGAGAGCAAGCAGGTTGCCGCCGAAGCGAAGCTCTGGCAGGCCGAAGCCGATTACCAGCGGAAGCGACAGCTGTTCGAAGACGGCATCGAGTCGCAGCTCAAGACCCAAGAGAGCGAGCAGAAGTACCGCGACGCCCAGGCCTACCTGCAAGTGGCTCGGCAGGAAGTCGAAAACGCACGCAACGGGGTCGCGGGCAAGAAGAACGAGCGTGAATCGAAGCGGCAGGAGTGGGAGGCCAAGATCAACAAGGTGCTCTCTCAGCTCGAAAAAGCCCGGTCCGAAGTCGCCAAGGCGGAGATCGACATCAACAAGACCTCCGAAGAGATCAATCAGAAAGAGACCAAGCTACTCGAGCAGCAACGCAAACTGGCCGTGCAGCAGACCCAGGACGTGCGGGCCCCGCGCGACGGTTACATCATGGACCTGGCGGTCTTCGACACCTCGTCGATCGTCAAGCCGGGCGACCAGCTCTGCCGCATCGTGCCCAAGACCGAGAGCCCGGCCGTCCAGGTTTGGGTCGCAGGCAACGACGCGCCGCTGATCACTCCCGGACGCCATGTGCGGCTGCAATTCGAGGGCTGGCCCGCCATTCAGTTCTCTGGCTGGCCTTCGGCGGCGGTCGGCACCTTTGGCGGAGAGGTGGCGCTGGTCGATCCGACGGACGACGGGATGGGGAAGTTCCGCGTCGTGGTGCTCCCCGACCCCGACAGTCCCCCCTGGCCTGTGTATCCCTATCTACGCCAAGGGGGGCGGTGCTACGCCTGGATACTCCTCGATCAGGTGCCGCTCGGGTATGAGGTCTGGCGCCGTATGAACGGCTTCCCCCCCTCGCTCGACTCGATGCCCGATACGAAGGCGCCGAAGCCGCCAAAGATCAAGATTTAGCTAACCGGCAAGGTTTCGCGCGCCGCCTGCGAATCGGCAGGAGCGGGGGGCAATCAAGAGAGCGGTTGTAGCTGCCGTGCCGATTGTAGGGGGTATCGGGCCACGTAGCTCGCCCGGCCCCTCCCTTGCTGTCGCTGCTGTCATGCTCCCACTGATCCCACTCGCCCTGCTAGCCGGCTTGATTGTCGCCACCGGCTGTCGATCAGGGGCGGGGTCTCGTGCCTCGGTACCGGCGAACGTCGCGGCTGCCGAAGTCGCCGTGAGCCAGACCGCGTACAACGCGACCCCGGACGACAAGCCCGACCCGCAAGCCGAGCCGATCGAGGACGCCCAGCCCCGGGACGCTCAGCCCCAAGCCGCTGC
>JBGSJY010000556.1:0-3321 GCA_041741515.1 Pirellulales bacterium
CGCGGGGGCTACGCCGCCCCGGCGCCGGCGCTGCCCGTCGGCGTCGTCCGGAAAGCGAGCCTCCGCGAATCGAAGTCGGTAGAAGACGCGGTCAAAGCGGCGATCCAGATGACGCTCGACGAGCGTCGCCAGCCGGGCGAGCTACGCCTGGCGGTGCGGAGCGTGGAGCTAACTTCCCGGTCGATGGGAGAACTTTGCGAACGAATCGGCCAGCCGCTGACGGCAACCCTTGCTTCGACGGCGACGCCTCTGCCGGGCTCACTGACATTCAAAGTCGCGGCGCCCGACGGGCCCGCCGGTGAACCTTACCTGGTGGTCGCTGACCTCGTGGAGCAGCCGATGCGCGTCGTCGCGACGACGCCCCTCTCACGGGGCGCGCTGGTGACGGCCTCGGCCGTGCGGCTCGAACCGACACCCCTGGCGGAGATCGGCAGGCCCAACGCGGCAGGATTCACAACGCTCGAAGAGGCGATCGGCAAAGAGACCTCGCGCCCGATCCGCATGGGCGAGACTTTTTCCGACATCAACACGGCGCCTCCGATGATGGTCCGCAAGAACGACCTTGTGGATGTCGTCAGTGGTGGGGGCGGCATTTCGGTCACAATGCACATGAGCGCCATGCAAGACGGCCGCGTCGGCGACCTGATCACGGTCCAGACGCTCGATCGTGACGAACGCTTTCCCGCTCGCGTTGTTGGACCGCGTCGCTTGGCGGTGCTGTCCGGCGGTTCTGCTCTGGCAGGAGGGCTGCAATGATTCGCCTCACTCTGACGCTTGCCGCGATGGTTGGCTGCGTGGGCATCTCCCGCGCCCAGGAAGGGAGCCTCGCCTATTCGGCGGTCCCCGCGCCTACCGCCGCCCAGGGCGCAGGGACACCGACGCTCAGCAACAGCTCGTTCATTTTCCAGACGCTTCCTCCCGAGGCGATGACCCGCCCGCTGGAGGTGCAGAGCATCATCCAGGTGCTGGTCGACTACCGGGCCGTCACCGAGAGCGACGGCAACAGCCAGACCCGCCGCACCGGGTCGTACAACGCCGCCCTCACCAACTGGCTGCGGTTCGACGGCAAGAGCATCAAGCGAGCTCCGCAGGCTGATGGAGATCCCACCATCTCCGGGATCCTCAACAGTCAGATGCGGACGCAGAACGACATGGATCAGTCCGAGGCCGTGACGTTCACGATGGCCGCCACGATCGTGGACATCCAGCCCAACGGCAACCTGGTGATCGACGGCACGTCCGAGATCCGCATCAACGAGGAGGTGTGGATGGTCTACATCTCGGGGATCGTGCCGCGTGAGGCAATCGGCCCTGATCGGGTCGTGCGGGACTCATCCATCGCCAACAAGCGGATTCACAAGTACGAGAAGGGCATGATCCACGACGGCTACGCCCGCGGGTGGCTGGGCCGCTGGTACGGCAAGTACAAGGCCTTCTGACCTCCCTGATTCAATCGCTGAGCTGAAACGGATTTCAACTATGCAACGCCTTCTGATCGCCGCCCTCACTTCGCTCGTCGCCCTCGGCGCCGCTGGTGATGCGTCCGCGCAGGGCAAGACCAAGCTCGCCAACATCTGCCGCCTCAAAGGGCAGGAAGAGAACGTCCTCCGGGGCATCGGCTTGGTCGTCGGCCTGAACGGCTCGGGCGAGGCGAACGACCCCGCCACGATGCGGGCCCTCAGCCGCGCGCTGGAGCTGATGGGCAACCCCGTCACCGCGACGGGCCGGTTCGATCAAGAAGCCCAGCAGGCGCTGCGTAACATCAAGAACGTGTCGCTCGTAACGGTAACGGCCACCATCCCCGCGACCGGCGTCCGCAGCGGCGAACGGCTCGACTGCAGCGTGGCGGCCCTCAACGGCAAGAGCCTCGTCGGCGGCCAATTGATCTCGGCGGCGTTGCAGGGGCCGAACACGCAGGACCCCTCGGTGTTCGCCCTCTGCGAAGGGCTGCTCCATGTGAACGACCCTGCCTCGCCGACCGTCGCGACGATCCACCACGGCTGCCAGATGGTCCGTGACCACCACACGCCCTTTGTGTCGGAAGATGGTTGGGTGACGGTTGTCCTCGACCCGCACCACGCGAGCTTCAGTGTCGCCGAGTCGGTGGCCGACAAGGTCGGCAACCTCTATATGGAAGACTTCCTCGACGAGGCACTTGAGTACGAGGAAGTCCGCGAGCGGTTCGTCCGCCCGATCGACGCCGCGAACATCCGCGTGAAGGTCCCTGCGAAGTTTGCGACCGACCCGGTCGCGTTCGTGTCGGAGCTGCTCAACGCCGACCTCTACGACGCCGCACCCGAGGCCCGCGTCATCTGCAATACCCGCACCGGCAGCATCGTCATCAGCGGCAATGTCGAGATCGGCGACGTCGTCTTCAAGCACCGCAACCTGATCGTCGAAACGACGGCAACGCCCAGCTTCTTGGCGATCTCGCCTGGCGACACGTCGCGGCCGAAGCTCGACAAGCTCGTCGCGGCGCTGGCGAATCTGCGCGTGCCGGCCAACGACGTGATCGAGATCATCCGCGGGATCGACGACCTCGGCATGCTGCACGCGAAGCTCACCATCCTTTGATTCGCGCCGTCCTCTCAACCTGGCCACGGCCCTCCGATGCTCAACTCCGTCACCCTCGCCTCGCTCACGTCATCAGCGCCCGCAGCGCTGCCGTCTCGGCTCGCCAACGCGGGCCAGGCGGGAGACGAGTCGGTCGAGAAGGCCCGCGACCTCAAGAAGGCGTTCTCGCAGTTCGTCGGCGAGACGTTCTACGGCGAGATGTTCAAGGCCATGCGGCAGAGCGCCGGCGAGCCGGCCTACTTCCACGGCGGGATGGCCGAAGAGCAGTTCCAGTCGCGGCTCGACCAGCAGAGGTCGCAGGACCTGGCGGCGTCCGAGGGCAACCCTTTCGCCGAAGGGATGTTCGCCCAGCAGTTCCCCGCCGAGGCAAAGCTTCTCGAAGCCAACCAGCCGCCGGCCGGCTTGGCCGACCTCGGCTCGCTAAGGAGGCGGTGAATACAGGATGTTGGAAACTACCACGCACCAGACGACAGACGACGCGATGACGCTCACGCCCGAGGCGGCCGCCTCCGACTTCTCGACGGACTACACGGGCTTGCCGGCCACGACCGACGGCTGGGAGGGACCGCTGGGACAGCTGCTGGCCGACCTCAGCGAGACCCAGACCGCGCTGCTCGACGTGCTGGGGCGCAAACGCGACCTCTTAGTGAGCGGCGACCGCGCGGGCCTCGCCGCGATCCAGCCGGAAGAGGAGAGCCTGGCCCAACGCCTCGTCGAGTGCCAGCAGCGCCGGCAGGGCTTGCTCGA
>JBGSJY010000557.1:0-11007 GCA_041741515.1 Pirellulales bacterium
CGCGGCACGCAGTTCACGCTGCGGCTCCCCGTCGCAAACGCCGCCGCCATCGCCGGCCCCGCGGGCCAGCCGATCGCGCAACTGGGCGTCGGCGCTACGGCGATGTAATAGGAAAAGAATTACCACGACGGGCACGAAGAACACGACGGCCTGTCACTGGGACCCACGTCTCCCTCGCGCGAAGGCCGTCGTGTACTTCGTGCCCGTCGTGGTGCATAATTCTTTAGCCCCGTCGGGCGCGGAAGAAGCTCGTGAGGATCTCGCCGCAAGGTTCGGCGAGAATTCCACCCACGACTTCCGGGCGGTGGTTGAGTCGCTCGTCGGCGAGCAGGCGATAGAGGCTCTCGACGGCGCCCGCCTTCGGGTCGATCGCCCCGTAGACGACGCGCGGCACGCGCGACTGGACGATCGCCCCGGCGCACATCGGGCAGGGCTCGAGCGTCACGTACATCGTACAGCCCTCGAGCCGCCACGCGCCGAGCGACTCGGCCGCTTGGGTGATGGCGATCATCTCGGCGTGGGCCGTCGGATCGCGGAGCGTTTCGCGCTGGTTGTGGGCCGCCGCGATCACTCGGTCATTGCAGACGACAAGCGCTCCGACGGGGACTTCTCCCTGGGCAGCGGCGGCCTGGGCCTCGGCGAGGGCCATCCGCATGTAGTCGAGGTCTTCTGGCTGGGGCAGCAGCATCGGCCCGTGGGGAGCGAGTTTCTCGGCAATCGGGGGAACTTCCCCGCATCGCATGGCGTAAGGTTACCCGATGCGGCGGCGCCCTTCAGGGCGCCCAGCTGTTACGCTGAGACCCGCCGGGCGCATTGCCGCCTGCTTACTTTGCTCCCCTCGCCTCGCCCGGCCCCGCCCCCTCAATCCGCCCGCGATGGATTCCCTCACGCTGACCGAAGGGGCCGCCGAGTCCGAGCCGCGACGCTGCTGGCGGCGGACCGCAGCCTACTGGATAGCGGCCCTGGCGCTGTACTGGCTGGTGCTGTTCATCGGGACGCACCTGCCCGAACAGAAGGTGTCGGGCGTGGCGATGTCGCACGACAAGCTTGTCCACACGGTGGCGTACGCGGTGCTGACGACCCTGCTCTGCATCGCCTGGCGACGCACGGGCGGGAGGCCCGGCCTGTGGGGGCGCCTGGGGATAGCGGCGGTGGTGCTCGCCTACGGCGCGATGGATGAGCTCACCCAGCCCTTCTTCGGCCGCTCGTGCGATCTCTACGACTGGCTGGCCGACGGCGTTGGGGTGATGCTCGCCCTGGTGGTGGACGCGTGGCGTCACCGCCGCGACCCTTAGAGTGCCACTCCTAAGACAGCGCCGATCGCTTGGACCACGACGCCGGGGTCCTCCAAGGCCTGTGGTTCCAAAATCGCACGACATGGAAGCCTCGCGAATCGAGCCACGCCGTTCGCTGTCGGTCGTGATGCTTGCCCGCTTCGGTGTTGTGTTGCCCGCCGCCGAGTTCGACGACGAGCTTAGCATCGAAGCAAACGAAATCGACGACATAGGGGCCGATTGCCGCTTGCCGACGGAACTTCCAACCGCGCAACTGCTCGCAACGCAGCGACCGCCACAGCTTACGCTCGGCATCCGTCATCTCACGCCGAAGCTTGCGCGCGAACTGTGGTTGCTCTGCATCGCGGTACATAGCATCTGCCTTACAGAAACAGATAGCTACCGTTACTCCCCTCCCCCTGGTGGGGAGGGGTCGGGGGAGGGGGTAGCCCCGTGTACACGGCTTGCCAGCGTAACTAAACGAAGATGTGAAAGCGAAATACCCGCCGGCGGGCGTGTGCCCGCTTCTGCCCCCTCCGTAACCCTCCCCACCAGGGGGAGGGGATAAGTGACGGCTTCGCCGCCTATCGAGTCCTACTTCTTCGAGTCGTCGTCGCCCGTCTCGAGCACCGCCAGGAACGCCTTCTGCGGGATATCGACGTTGCCGATCGACTTCATCCGCTTCTTGCCTTCCTTCTGCTTCGCCCACAGCTTCTTCTTGCGGCTGATATCGCCGCCGTAGCACTTGGCGGTGACGTTCTTGCTCATCGCGCTGATCGTCTCGCGGGCTACGATGCGCGTGCCGATCGCCGCCTGGAGCGGGACCTCGAACATATGCCGCGGGATCTCTTCCTTCAGCTTCTTGATGACGGCGCGGCCGCGCGGGTCGGCGTCGCGCTTGTCGCAGATGATCGAGAGGGCGTCGACGCGCTCGCCCTTCACGAGGATGTCGAGCCGCACCAGGTCGCCCGCCTCGTAGCCCTTCATTTCGTAGTCCATCGTCCCGTAGCCACGGGTGATGCTCTTCAGCCGGTCGTGCATGTCGTAGACGACCTCCGCCAGCGCGATGTCGTAGACGAGCATCGAGCGCTGCGGCGAAAGGTACTCCTGGCGGACGAACTCGCCGCGACGGTCGGAGCACAGTTTCATCACGCCGCCGATGTACTCGGCCGGCATCACGAAGTTCACCCGCACGATCGGCTGCTGGAACTCCTTGATATTGCCCGCATCCGGGACCCGCGTCGGCGTGTGAACCTCATCCCATACGCCGTCGTTGGTCTGGATCCTGTAGGTGACGTTCGGCGCGGTCTGCACGAGGTCCATATCGGACTCTTGCTCGAGCCGCTGCTGGACAATCTCCATGTGCAACAGGCCGAGGAATCCGCAGCGGAAGCCGAAGCCCAGCGCGTCGGACGTTTCGGGCTCGAAAATAAAGCTCGGGTCGTTCACCTGCAGCTTGCCCAGCGCCTCGCGGAGGTTCTCGAAGTCGTGCCCGTCGCTCGGGTAGAGGCCGCAGAAGACCATCCGCTTCGGCTCGTCGTAGCCCGGCAGGGGCTCTGCCTGCTTGCCGCGGGCAGTGGTGACGGTGTCGCCGATGTGGACGTTCCCCAGCGACTTGATGTTGCAGATCATGTAGCCGACCTGGCCGGTCGACAGATAATCGCGCTGGGTGCGCTTGGGCGTCAGCTGACCAACCTCGAGCACGTCGTGTTCGGTGCCGGCCTGGAGGAACTTGATCCGGTCGCCGGGTCGCACCATTCCGTTCATCAGCCGCAGGTAGATGATCGCGCCGCGGAACTCGTCGTAAACGCTATCGAACACCATCGCCTGCAGCGGCGCGTCGTTGCTCCCCTTGGGGGCGGGGACGCGGTCGATGATGGCGTCGATCACGGCCTCACAGTTCTGGCCCGTCTTGGCGCTGCAGCCGATCGCCTCGCTGGCGTCGAGGCCAAGGGTGGTCTCGATCTCTTCCTTGACCTCGTCGGGGCGGGCGTAGGTGAGGTCGATCTTGTTGAGGATCGGGATGATCTCCAGATCGTGCTCAATCGCCTTGTAAGCATTAGCGACCGTTTGCGCCTCGACCCCTTGAAAAGCGTCCACCAGCAGCAGCGCGCCCTCGCAACACGTCAGCGACCGCGAAACCTCGTACTGGAAGTCGACGTGGCCGGGCGTGTCGATCAGGTTCAGTTCGTACTCGACGCCATCCCTGAAGACCTGCATCGAGACGGCGTGCGCCTTGATCGTGATGCCGCGCTCGCGCTCGAGGTCCATGTCATCGAGCAACTGCTCCTTCATCTCGCGTTTGGAGACGGTGCCGGTCACTTCGAGCAAGCGGTCGGCCAGGGTGCTCTTGCCATGGTCGATGTGGGCGACGATCGAGAAGTTGCGGATCCGCGACGGATCGATCGGCTCACCGGCCTTCCGCTTACGCGCGGCGGGCTGGGAGGGGGCGGGCGTGCTGGCGGGGGCGTCGGCCATTGCGGCTCGGGGGAGGCGTCAGGAGGGGGGAGCGTCGTACCACGGCCCGCGCGCACCCCGACCCCGGGGCGGCGTGTGGCCGAAACCCTCCATTTGACCCCGCCGAGGGCCCCGGCGGAAGTGCGGCAGCACCCCGGAAAGCCGATTCCATGACCCCCGAAGAGCCCCGCGACGTCGGTCCGGGGAGCGACGTGGGGACCCGCCGCACTCCCCGGACTTACGTCGCGGGGCTCAGAGTCTCGACGACGCGCGGATTTTTAGCGTCGTGACGGCAGTGGCTCGGCGCGTTAACGCTTACTTCGTCGCCAGTTCGTGCTCGATGTCGGCCACGAAGTCGGCGTTATCGGGCGCGACGCCCGACGCGTAGCGCCCCACGACCTTGCCGTCGCGGCTGATGAGGAACTTCTCGAAGTTCCACTTGATCGCGCCGGGGTACGGCGACTCTTTGGTGAGGTAGGCGTAAAGCGGGGCCTGGCCGTTGCCGTTGACTTCGACCTTCTCGAGCATGTCGAAATCGACTCCGTACTTCGTCGAGCAGAAGGTGGCGATCTCTTCGGCCGTGCCCGGCTCTTGGCCGCCGAACTGGTTGCAGGGGACGCCGACGATCTCGAGCCCCTGGTCGGCGTACTTCTCGTTGAGTTGTTGCAGGCCCGCGTACTGGCGGGTGTAGCCGCACTTGCTGGCGACATTCACAAAGAGCACCACCTTGCCGGCGTACTTTTCGGCGAGGTTGACGGGCTCCCCATCGAGAGAGTCCATCTCGAACGCCAGCACGGCGGGGGCCTTCGAGTCGGCGACGGGTTCTTGGGCGGACACAGTGGCGGCCTGGGTGAGGAGGGCGATGGCGAGGGCTGAGCCGAGGAGGCGGTTCATGGTCATGGGGGGTTTGGAGGATGAGAGAGATTTCGATTCGATTGTAGGCGCAAGCTGGAGGCGGGTAGCCCCTCCTCCTTCAGGAGGAGGGGTTAGGGGCGAAGGAAATGTGGATACACGCTATACGGACGTTGGACGTGTACCTCATTCGCCCCCTTCCCTTGCCCCTCCCCCGAAAACGGGGGAGGGGGATAGGTGTGCTTACTGTCGCAGCGCGGCGCCGTCGTTGGTGAGCTTGACCACCATGTCGGGCCCGTTGAGGACGGCGTAAATCGCCCCGCTGGGGTCGACGGCGATGTCGCGGACGCGGCCGGCGCCCTTGAGCAACTGCTCGTTGTGCATGACCCGGCCATTGGCGATCGCCAGCCGCTGCACCGTCTCGTAGGAGAGGCCGCTGACGATCAGGTTGTTCTTCCAGCGTGGAAACTCGGCGCCTTTGCAGAACTCAATGCCGCACACGGCGATCGACGGGACCCAGTAGTAGGCCGGCTGCTCCATCCCCTTGGCCCGCTGTTTGTCGC
The DNA here is from genome assembly GCA_041741515.1 of Pirellulales bacterium. GTDB lineage: Bacteria > Planctomycetota > Planctomycetia > Pirellulales > Lacipirellulaceae > Botrimarina. Next base: position 5,147 of record JBGSJY010000557.1, read on the forward strand.
TGATCGCCAGGCCGTTGTAGTTGATGCCGTAGGTGATCGCGGGCCAACCGTAATTGGCGCCCGCCTTGACGACGTTCACCTCGTCGCCGCCCATCGGGCCGTGCTCGGTCTCCCAGATGACGCCACTCCGCGGGTGTGTCGCGAGGCCCTGCGGGTTGCGGTGGCCGTAGGAGAAAACCGAGGGCATCCCGTCCTTGCCGTCGGCGAACGGGTTGTCCGCGGGGATCGAACCGTCACGGTTGATGCGGTGGACCTTGCCGTTGGGGAGCTTCGGGTCCTGCGCGTCGTCCTGGAGGCCGCGCTCGCCGATCGAGAAGTAGAGACGGCCCTGCTTGTCGAACGTGATGCGGCTGCCGAAGTGGTAGCCCGTGTAACGGTAAGTCCCCTCGGGCGCTTCGAAGAGGACTTCTTGGTCGGTCCAGGCGCCGTCTTTGATCTTGCCGCGGACGATACGCGTCATCGCGCCGGGGTTATTGTGATCGTCCTTCTTGCCGTTGCCGTGCGAGTAGCTGAGGTAGACCCAGCCGTTGTCGGCGTAGCTCGGGTCAACGGCTACGTCGAGGAGCCCACCTTGGATGAACGTGATCACCTCGGGCGTGCCGCTGATCGGCTTCGGGTCGAGCTTGCCATCGCGCACGATACGCAGGCGGCCTGGCCGTTCGGTGATCAGGGCGGTGTTTTCGTCGATGAAGGTCAAGGCCCACGGCGATTCGAGTCCGCCCTCGATCCACTTGGTCACCTTGACGTCGTAGTCGCGCGTGGCGAGCTGCTCGGGCAGCGGCGGGCGCTGCGCGCCCTCGCGCTGGGCGGCGTCACGGATGAAGCGGATGACCGCGTTGACGTCGTCGTCCGACAGCGTGCTGTACGCCGGCATGCCGACGGCGGAGATGCCGAACTTGATGTTGCGGAACAGCTCGCCGTCGCCCGCGCCGAACTGCCAGACCCCGTCCACCATGCTCTGGGCGTTGCCCCCTTGCAGGTTACGGCCATGGCACGAGGCGCACTTCTCAAGATAGATCGCCTCGCCGCGGTTCTCGGCCGTGGCAATCGAAACGAAGTTCATCGCGATGGCGAATAGCAATAGTTTTTGCATTTCTGTTGTCCGTCGAAGGTGCTTTTTAGTGCCCACGAATCACACGAATTGGCTCGAATAAGAAAGGATTCGCGTTGATTCGTGTAATTCGTGGGCCGTCGTTTAAGGAGTTGCAGTCGTCGTCGATTCGTCCGCGCGGTTGGCGTTTCGGCGGTGGAGTTCGGGGTCGATGTCGTAGGCGATCCATTGCACCGAGCCATCGGCCATCGCGAACCCACACCCGGTCGGGTGGGCGCTGCCGAAGCTACGGGTGAAGGCCGTGGCGCTGTCGGGACCAATCGGCGAATTGATGTCAGCAAAACGCGCCACGTCAGTGCCGTGCCCTACGAGGGCCAGTCCGTCGTCGCCCCAGTCGAAGGGGCCGCCGCTCTCAACCGTTTTGTCGAATGAACCCAGTTGGACCCGCTTCTCACCAGCGGCATAGGTCTTGCTTGTGCCGTCGGTGATTTGGGCAATGCGGATCTCGCTGCGGGCGAAGAAGAGGCCCGTGGCGTCCAGCGCGTTGCCCCAGTCGTGCGTGTCGGCGCCGTCAAGCGTGGTGGGGCCGTCGTTGTTGGTGACGATATCGCCCGCGCTGGCGGCGTAGTCGGTCTTCATCACAAAGGGCGAGGGCTCGGCGTTCACTAGCGGCTTGCTGCTCGTAAACGGATACAGCGCCGCCGCGCGACGGCTGGGGCAGTAGGCGATTCCGACGATGGTCTGCGCCATGTGCGCGGCGGCTTGGCGTTTGGCGTCGCCGGTGAGCCCTTTGCCCATGTCGTGCACCGCGGACTCTTCGACAAACGGCAGCACGTTGTAGAGCCAGCCCCCGGGCTGATCGCGCCCCGAGCCCCGGTCGGCGTCTCCCGTCCACAAATAGCTCCAGCCGCCGGTGGGGAAGCGGCCGACCTGCTCGTGGTGCGTCTGCATCGCGATGGCAAATTGGCGCAGGTGGCTCTGGCAGGTCCCGCGGCGGGCCGCTTCGCGGGCGGCCTGGACGGCGGGAAGGAGCATGGCCACCAGGACACCAATAATAGCGATCACGACCAGCAGCTCGACGAGGGTAAACCCCGTCACGAAGGGGCGGCGGCGTGGGAGTGTCTTCAAGGCTTCGCGTCGTGAACGGGCGGGGTTCGGCGAGGCGTCAGTATAGGCCCCCGAAGTGCCGGTGTGTTGGTAGCCTTTAGCGATCTGGTGACGTAGCAAACGGTTTCCCGGCCATTCCTTGCCCGAGGCGACGATGCTCCGACTGCTTGCCGTAGCCGTTTCCCTGATCGCCGCCGTTGCGACGGCCGAGGACTTTGCCACGAAGGAAGGCCCGGTCGCGGTGCGGACGTGGGGCTACCAGCTCCAGCGGCACGAGCCCTCAGCGATTGCCGCCGCGCCGCACGACCTGATGGTGGTGGACTTTGCGCGGCACGGCGACGAGCCCTCGAAGTTCACGCCTGAGGAAGTTGCGGCGATGCAGCGGCGCATCGACGGCGGCCGCCGCGTTGTTGTCGCTTACCTATCGATCGGCGAGGCGAGCGAGTTCCGGACCTTCTGGCAGAAGGACTGGACCCGCAGCGGTCGCGCGCGGGGCGCGCTGATGAGCGCCGCGCCGGCTTGGCTAGGGCCGGTGAACCCCGATTGGCCCGAGTCGCGCAAAGTCCGCTACTGGGACCCCGCGTGGCAGGCGATCGTCTTCAACGACGAGCGGTCCGGCTGGCTCGATCAGATCGTCGCGCAGGGGTTCGATGGGGCGTACCTCGACATCGTCGACGCTTACTACTTCTGGGGCGCCGAGGCGAAGCGGCGTGACCGACGCGATGGCGACCCCGTCGATCAACAAGACGCCGCACGGCGGATGGCGGCGTTCATCGTGGCGTTCACGGCGCACGCTCGGCAAGTGAACTCGAAGTTTTTCTCGATCCCACAGAACGGCGAATTCCTATTGAATGACCTTCGGCATGGGCAGCATTCACAACCCGGGGACACGCAGCTCGCCGCGGACTATCTCGATGCGATCGGCGCCATTGCAATCGAGGACACTTACTACCGCGGCGACGAGGAGGAGAACAACCCGCTGGCGACGGACGACGACAAGGTCGCCATCCTGAAAGCCGATTTCCTAAAAGCGGGCAAGCCCGTCCTGGTGGTCGATTACGTCAACGACGTAAAGTTGGTCGAGGACTTCCACCGCCGCGCCCGTGCGGACGCGTTCATCCCCTACGCGGCGCCATCGCGCGGTCTCGACCGCCTGGGGCCGCCGGCGCCGATCGAGTGACCAGCGGCGGCATGGCGTCGGACGATCGGTTAGGATGACAGCGATCTTCTCCTCCGAGGCCCTCGCCCGATGCCTTTTCAAGTTCGCCGAATTCTTGTTCCGGTGCTGCTCGCCGCGAGCCTAAGTGACGCGTCGGAACCGACCGGCCCAAAGGCGCCGATCGACCGTGAGGCGCCGATTGACCGGGAAGCCTTAGTCCGCCGTCACAACATCACGCTCACCGAGTTCCACGACAACTCGCCGCTCGCGGTGGGCAACGGAAGGTTCGCGTTCAACTTCGACGTGACGGGGCTACAGACGTTCCCGAGTGAAGAACCGGGCGCCGTACCGCTGGCGACGATGGCCAACTGGGGTTGGCACTCGTTCCCCGGCAGTGAAGACGTCCCCTACGAGGCGGCGCTGCGGGAGTACATGGTCCACGGCCGCAAGGTCTCGTACGCGACCGACATGCAGAGCGACGCCGCCAAGTCGCTGCGCGCGAACCCGCACAAGTTCAATCTGGGCCGCATCGCCCTGCGATTGACGCACAAGGACGGCCGCGTCGCGACGCGTGAGGACATCAAGTCGCCGCGGCAGACGCTCGACCTGTGGACCGGCGAAGTGGTGAGCGAGTTTGAGTTCGATGGCGAGCCGGTGACGGTGCGGACCGTCGCTCATCCAGAAATGGATGCGGTTGCGGTCTTGGTGGAATCGCCCTCTGGTCTAAAAAACCGCGTATCCATTGAGACCAGGTTCAGCTATCCGTCGGGCGAATGGGGGCCACGGATGGATGATTGGTCGAAGCAAGAGAGGCACAAGACCGAGTTTGAGTCGATAACATCAACGACTTGGGACTCGGGCGCGCGGCGTGACCTGGATGGCTTTCGTTACGTGATGAATAGCGGTTCGGGTGGGTATAACTCGACGCTGCATATTCAATGCCAGGGACCGATAGAGGGACGGATCGAGTCGGCGTTCCACTTCCATCTGCCGTCGGTGGATGCCCCCTCGCATCTGAGCTACGGAGAAGTCCGCCAAGCTTCGGCTGACCATTGGAAAGCGTTCTGGCAAAGCGGCGCCGCGATCGATCTCTCGCAGAGCACCGACCCGCGCTGGCGTGAGCTGGAACGACGCATCGTGTTGTCGCAATACCTGACAGCGGTCCATTGCGCGGGGACCATGCCGCCGCAGGAGACGGGGCTCGTGTGCAACAGTTGGTTTGGCAAGCACCACCTCGAAATGCACTGGTGGCACGCCGCTCACTTCGCGTTGTGGGGCCGAGCGGATCTCTTGGAGCCAAGCCTCGGCTGGTACGAGGAGATCCTGCCCGCCGCGCGGCGGATCGCGGAGCGGCAGGGTTACGCGGGCGTACGCTGGCCGAAGATGACCGGCCCCGAGGGCGTTAGCAGCCCCAGCTCGGTCGGCGAACTCCTCATCTGGCAGCAGCCGCACCCGATTTGGCTCGTCAAACTGCTGTACGACGCCAATCCAACGCAAGAAACGCTTAAGTGGTACTGGCCGATCGTCGAGGGGACGGCCGACTTCATGGCGGACTACGCCCACTACGATGAGGAGCGCGACCGCTATGTGCTCGGTCCGTTGCTGGTGGCCGCCCAGGAGAGTTATAGCGGGCTCAAGGAACCCGGCGTGTTGAACCCGACGTTCGAGCTGGCTTACTGGCGCTGGGCGCTCGGCGTGGCGAGCGAATGGCGCGAACGGATGGGGCTGCCGCCCAATGAGAAGTGGATTGAGGTGGCTGAGAAAATCGCCAAACCGATGATCCAGGGAAAGGGTCGCGATGGCGAGTACGCGGCGATCGAGACGGCGCCGTACACGATCCGTGAGGATCACCCCTCGATGCTCGCGGCCTTCGGCATGCTGCCCGACGTAGGGCTGATCGACCGCCAGGTGATGGACCGGACACTCACCAGCGTGCTCGACGATTGGGACTGGCAATCGACGTGGGGATGGGACTGCCCAATGGCGGCGATGACCGCGGCCCGGCTGGGTAGGCCGGAGGACGCTGTCGCGCTCCTGCTGCGCGACACGCCGAAGAACGGCTACCTGCCGAGCGGCCACTGCTGGCAAGAGGACCGCCTGCCGGTCTACCTGCCGGCGAATGGCGGCCTCTTATACGCGGTCGCGATGATGGCGGCGGGTTGGGAGGGCGCCGATCCGTCGCGGCACGCGCCGGGGTTCCCGGCGGACGGATCTTGGGTGGTGCGGTGGGAGGGGCTGAAGCGGGCGGAATGATTTTATCCCCCTCCCTTTTAGGGAGGGGCTAGGGGAGGGTGTAACGTCGCGGGCGGAGTTCGGTGATTTGGCAAATCCGCTTCGGAGCGAAGGTCGCCATCTGCGTCGAAGCTAACGGACAAGTCAGACCCTCCCCTAACCCCAGGGCCAGCGCGCATAACGAGGCAAGCGAGGCGAACTAGCGCGAGTTGATTGGCGATCGTATCCTTGGGCTTTTCACCCCCAGGGAGGTTTCCGTTGTGAAGACCGCGTCGCCTAGTTCGTTGCTGAAGCACCTGGAGTCGTTGCCCG
>JBGSJY010000558.1:0-7304 GCA_041741515.1 Pirellulales bacterium
GGAGCCAGCGGAGGTCATAGCCGCTGGCGGCGAACGCCTCGGCGAGCCGGTCCGCGGCGCCTGGCGCGGAAGCCTCACGCCCCGGGCCGAGGTCATCGACGGGTTCGTAGAAGCCTTCGCCGACTAGTTCCGACCAGTAGCGATTCACCAACGCCATTGCGAACCAATCGGTTTGCGTCAGCTCCTCGGCGAGCTCGACACGGCGCTCGACGTCACGCGTGCCGGCAGGCAGCTGGAGACTCGTGAGGAAGAACCTTGGCTCGACGCGCTCGCCGACCTCTTCGGGCTTCTCGAGGTCCTGCATGTAGTGCTCGGGCCGCCCGCGGCGGTTGAGGTTGGCGCCCGTGCGGAAGCGCGGCAAGTCGGGTCGGTCGGCGACGTTCACCCTCAAGTCGGGCGGTCGGACGTCACGCACCTGCCGCACGCCCACGCGCGGGAAGAACGCCGCCAGCTCGTGGAACTGCTCACGCTTCCACTCGTCCCACGGGTGGTCGTGGCACTGCGCGCACTGGATCTGCATACCGAGGAAGATGCGTGAGACCTCCGCGGCGATCTCTTCGGTGCGGCCGTCCTGTGCGACAAGGATCGCGGTCGCGCCGTTCTCGCGCGCCGAGCCGGTGGCGGTGATGAAGCGACTGGCGATCGCGTCCCAGGGCTCGCCGTCGTTGATCCACTCGGCGAGGTCCTTCACCAGCGACGGGCCGACGACGATCGCGCGGTCCTCGAGGCGCCGCGAGAGGATCACGTCGCGCCAGTAGCGGGCCTGGTTGAGGCCGTACTCGGGCCGTTGCAAGAGCTGGTTGACCAGACGCCGGCGCTTTTGCGGGTGGTCGTCGGCGACGAAGTCGCGGACCTCGTCGGGCGTGGGGATGGCGCCGGTGATGTCGAGGTAGACGCGGCGGAGGTAGGTGGAATCCCCGACCAGCGGCGCCATTTCGCTGGGGCCCATTTCGCCATGGCCCGGTTCGGCAGGGCCCGGTTCCCCAGGGCTGAGCCCCAGCTCTTGCTCAAGGAGCCGGTCGATCTGCTGCGCGACGACGGTTGGCTTGGGCCCCCCGGCGCTGGCGGCGGCGGGCTGCGAAACGCAGCCGCCGAGCAGCAGCAGGAGGATCAGATAACGAAGCCTCATCGGCAGGACCTCCCATCGATTGCCTATCGCAAGCCCAACTACTGACTCTAACCCGCCCCACCACGGCGGGTTCTCCGGAAAAGTCTCGAATGGCTGTTAGGGGGTTCCCAGTCACTCTGCTACGCGGGGGGTCAGTGGTCTTTCAGCAGCCACGATGTTCCCGTTGAGGCCATCGCCCCGGGTCCCAGGTCGAGGCTTCAATGACCCCCTAAAAGTACCAGAAAAAGCCGAAAATTTGCGGATGCGCTCCTCCCTTGGGGCTTGTGGTACGAGCTTTGCCTGAAGGGGGCGAGCTCCCATCCCAAGAGGCTTTCGTCGCAACGTCCAGCCGAGGCGCTGGCCGAGCGGGCGCGCCTCTTAGCCACGATCAACGAAAGGCGGAAATCATGAAGGCGCTACTTTTCGCAGCGGGAATCGCCGCGGCCGCCATCGGCTGCGACGACGCCGGCACGCGAGCCGAGCCCGACAACACGGCGGTCAACGAGCGTGACGCCAACGAGGGGACGAAGACCCCGCTCGACCAGTCCAACGAAGAGACCGACATCGATCAAGTCGCCAAGATCCGGGCGGAAGTGCTCGAGATCGAAGACCTCTCGGTCAACGGACGTAACGTGAAAATCGTCACCGACGCCGGTCGCGTCACGCTGCGTGGCCCCGTTGCCTCCGCGGCCGAACGCAAAGCGATCGTTGACGTCGCCACCGGCGTCGCTGGCGCCGGTAACGTCGATGACCAGCTCGAAATTGACGCGGAGTGACCGCCGCAGGGCGCCATCTCACGTCGCTTGTTTAACCAGAACTCCTCTCATAGGAACTCCCAAATGGCTACGACCCACGACACCGCGGTCTTCTGCATCAGCGACGACCGCGCGAAGACGATTGCAATTCTCAACTCGCTACGCGCCATCGGCGTCCGCGAATCGGACATCTCCCTCGTGATGCCGCATGACGATGGAGATGGCGATATCGCGATCGAAGGGGCCACCAAGGCGCCGGAAGGCGCCGCGACCGGCGCGGGCAGCGGTATGGTGCTGGGCGGCGTGCTGGGCTGGATGGCCGGCATCGGCGCGCTGGCAATTCCGGGCCTCGGCCCCTTCATTGCTGCTGGTCCCATCATGGCGGCCCTGGGCGGCGCAGCGATCGGCGGCGCCACGGGTTCGATCGCCGGCGGCCTCATCGGCCTGGGGTTCTCCGAGTACGAGGCGAAGCAGTACGAGGGCTACCTCAAGGAGGGCAACGCGCTCATCTCGGTGAGCGTCGCGGACAGCGACGAAGCCTCGAAAGTCAAGAAGGTCTTCAAGGACGCCGACGCCGATCACATCTCGACGCAGGGCGTGAACGAAGCCGATTGAATCGGCACGGGTCTTCGGGCGCCGGGCCTCATACCAACGAGGCCCGGCCGCCTAGCCCGTTTCATCCTCGAAGCAAAGACCTCAATCCCCATCCGGAACCATGAAGAAGCAACTCAACGACCGCGCCGGCAAGATCAAGTACGCCCTCCTCGGCTGGCTGATCGGCCTGCCGCTGCCGATCATTCTGATCCTGCTATTTGTACGCGGCTGCGATTTTTAACCGCGGTGGCGTAACCGTGGTTAATGAACGCGGTTGCGCCACTCCAGGCCATTGGGAAGATCGCCGGTTGCATACTCGATATGCACCACGCGGCGATGCCCCGGCGTTAGAGACGGCGACGATGCATGAAGAAGCAAGGGCCTCATTACGAGCACGCTACCCTTGGCGACTTCACACACCACTTCTCGGTGATTGGACATAGCAGTATCGAGTTCATGCGACGGCCAGCGTCGCCCATGGGTTCCGGCGAGCACGCGCAGCGGACCGTTGTTAGAGAAGCAATCGTCCAAGTGTAGGCGAATGGCGAGCATGCCCTGTAGCACCCAATCAGGCGGCGACACATGAAGGGCTCCAGCCTTCTCACTCCACGCCGTGAAGCCTTCCCTTTCGATACGATCGCGAACAAGGATCGCCGTGTCCTGGTGCCACGGGACTTTCCAGTTGGCGTCGGGGACTTTGTCAAAGTAAGTCGCGCGGACGGCGAAGCAATCGTCGCCAAGGACGGGCGTCACAAGCGAGCGGATTGGCGCGGAGCGGGCGAGCTCGGCGACTTCGGGACTAACCTCGAGAAGATTGCGAACGCCAAAGACTAATTGGTTCCGACGAACGGAGCCGCTTTCGGGTAGCACGTCGATTGTTGCGACTAGATGATTCACGACGGCGTCATCAACGACGCCGTCGATTACGGCAAAGCCTTCATGGGCTATTTGTTGCGAGTAATCGCTGAGTGATTGCATTGCAAAGAACGCGGCCATGAAAAAAGCCCGTCGGGAGTCCGACGGGCTTTTCGATTTTTGCTTGAACCAATCCTCTCGAAGCTTAACGCTTGGAGAACTGGGTGCCACGACGGGCGCCGCGGAGGCCTGGCTTCTTGCGTTCCTTCATGCGGCTGTCGCGGGTGAGGAAGCTCTTCTCACGGAGCTTATCCTCGAGGTCGCTGTCGTGCTTGAGCACGGCGCGGGCGATCCCTTGCAGGCAGGCGCCGGCTTGGCCGGTGAGGCCGCCGCCGTGGACGCGGATCACCACGTCAACCTTGTCGGCGATCTCGCAATGCTCCAGGACGGCAAGGACCTGGTTCTTGTACTGCGGGATCGGGAAGAAGTCGTCGAGCTCGCGGTTGTTGACGGTGATCTTGCCGCTACCCGGGCGGATCCGGACGCGAGCTACGCTCGTCTTGCGGCGGCCGGTTCCCAGGGCGTCTGGCGTGGCGGTGGGCATTTGCGAGTGGGCAGTGGGCAGAAGGCAGTGGGCAGTTCTTGCCGCGATCTATGAATTGGTGCTTCGTGCGAGCCGGGAGGCTTTAGCCCCTGGAGTCTTCGACTCAGCGAGTGAGTTCAACGAATCGTGTTCGGGTCCAGCTCGATCGGCTGCTGGGCTTGGTGCGGGTGCTCGGGCCCGGCGTAGAGCTTCAGCTTGGTGAGCATCGCGTAGGCGAGCTTGTTCTTCGGCAGCATGCGGCGGACGGCCTCTTGCAGGATCAGCTCGGGCTTCTTTTCGAGCCGCTCGCCCGCGACCACGGTCCGCTGGCGGGTGTAGCCGGTCACCCAGGCGTACTTCTTCTGCTCCCACTTCTTGCCGGAGAAGTGGACCTTCTCGACGTTCGTCACGACGACAAAGTCGCCGGTATCGACGTGCGGCGTGTAGGTCGGCTTGTGCTTGCCCATCAGCACCGTGGCGATCTGGGCCGCCAGACGCCCGACCACGCGGTCGGTGGCGTCGACGTGAAACCACTGGGCCTCGACGTCGGAGGCATTGAGCTGCGTCGTCCGCTGGAGCGGGCGGGTAATCGTACGCATAAAAACACCGAAAATACGCGGGGATTCCGGGCGACATTCGCGTTCGACCGGCGACACAAACCTCCCGGCGATCGTCCACTACAGACGTGGAGCCGCACGGGAGCCCCGCATCTTATCGGCCCCCGGGCGGGGGCACAAGCGGCAAAGTAGGCGAGCCAGGAGCCGAGAGACATCCGTCCCCGGAGGGATGGACGCACCCGCTTCACTCCGGGGACTGACGTCTCCCGGCTATTGTTTCGTCGGGATGGTCCGGCGACGGGGGCGGCCGGTGAGCTTGGGGGCTAGGTACAAGGGCCGGCCCTCCCGACCGGCCGGCGACGGGCTGAAGGGAGCCGGGCCCACAAAAATAGGGCCGCGAGGACCACCCCGGCTGGCTCCGGGACCGTCACGACGAAAAGCCCCGACGCCCCGTCCGTGAAGGAGGCCCGGAAGAGCAGGTCGCCGCGGTCGTTGAAGAAGTCATCACCGACCAGTTCGAGTCTTGAAACCACGCGCAACGACGGATTGCCGGAGTTGTCAGTTACGGGGACCGTGTCCCCTGTCTTTACGAGAACATTCAAGACTCCCGATTCGACGTCGGTAGCGACAAGTCCAATTTGATTGCTGGGACCGTCGATTCTGGCGGTCGTGGCGATCTGGCCAGCCGCGTTCATTGCGGCTTGGTACGGGGTCAATTGGCCGATGTTCCTTCCAGGAGGGCTCTGAACGGGGAAACCCATCGTGGCGACCAATTCCAGCACACCGGTCCTACCCTCGGACCAGAAGCCCGAGACTCGTTGACCAGCCGACGAGGGATCGGCAGGAACCGCCGTGGCGAAAAAAGCCGCCCGCCCGAGATCGTTCAGAGCGAGGAACGGATGTTGTGAGGCGCCATTCGCCGTCGGGATCAGATACCCGTCATCGAAAACATAACCATCAAGCCCAGGCGCCAATTGGCCCGCGACGGCAATCGGTCGCAATCCGCCGTCGCCATTTTCCGCCCATAGGCCTGCGGACGAGCTCCCTCCGATGTCGCTGGTCAGTGCGGCAAACGCTACCATACCGTTGGCGTTCTCCCTCAAGCGACCAAACCGTGCGAATAAGCTTCCATCGGCGGCGAACGCAGCCTTCCCGATCTCAGCTAGCAAGCTGAGTTGGCCACCACGATCGCTGAAAATTCCAGAACGATTGGGCGAGGCGTCGTTGCCATCCGTTAGGACTCCGGTGAAAGCGAGTGATCCGTCTGCCGCGGTAACAAAATGGGGGTCCTGGCTTGTCACAAAGTGATGGACATGCCCTGCTAGGAAGTGGACCTCGTTGTCGTAGAGAGTTTCAACGGCGCCGGTGCGGTTGGTCCAGAAGCCGCTGCCAGTAAAGCGGGAGGTGTCGAAGCGGACGGATAGCGATCCACCTTCCGAGAGTGAAAACCCTGCGGGACTGGTCCCGTACGGAAGCCGCTGCCCGATAAACGCGCCGGGGGGCACGCCGCTATTGTACGCCAGCCAATCGACCCGACTGGCGTCGCCGTACCCGATAAATGCTCCGAGTGAGAAGGCCACCCGACCAGATTCGTCGATCTGAATGTCGTTGATTTGTGACCAGTTAGCCTGGAAGATACCTGGGACCGGGTCGTCACTCCGTGCGATGCTCCGTAGCTGGCCACCGCTGCTCAACCACGCGCCTTTCAGCTGGCCCTCGAATGACGTAAACGCCACGTCGCCCCGCTCGTTGAGAGCGGCGTCGAGAACCGTGCCGAACGGTCGCGTCGAGTTGGGCGCTGTTTCGTTGCTCAGCGCAATTGTGCGGAGGGGATAGTATGCCCCAGCTGGATCGTCAGAGACGACTAGCACGGCGCCGACAAAGAGTAGGGCGCAACACAGCTTCATCCTGTGTCTCGATAATCGAAGAGAAGGGTTTGTCCAGGGCCGGGATATCTTAGGCTTATAGAGTCAGGGATGCCTAGCTTTTTCGCTTCTCAGGAGCCACGAGACGTGATTCTTCGGACCGCAGAGGCCGTCTCCCAGTCCGTGGGCAGGATCCTCCGGGGACTGACGTCTCCCGGCTCGCAGGAAGCTGTTTTGGGTTAGCAGTCCCTTCTCGCCCGCCCATCCGAGAGTCCCCCGCGCAGTTCGGGTTTGCCGCCACCCGGCGCGGGGCCGTAACCTTGGTCTAACCCTCCCAGGGCCCCCTTTCCCCTCGACCACAGCCCCTCGCCCCTCCCCACGATGAACATCGGTGTTCCTACAGAGGTCAAACCAGACGAGTACCGGGTCGCCATGCTGCCGGTGGGGGCCGAGGAGCTCGTTCGCCGCGGCCATCGGGTGTTCATCCAACGCCACGCTGGCGAGGGGTCGGGCCTGCCGGACGAAGCCTATGCCGACGCGGGGGCGACCCTCGTCGAGACAGCGGCCGAGGTCTGGGGTGAGGCGGACCTGATCGTGAAGGTCAAAGAGCCGCAGGCCGCCGAGTGGCCGCTCGTGAAGCGGGGGCAGTCCGTCTTCACCTACTTCCACTTTGCCGCCGATCGTGAACTGACCGAGGCGATGCTCGCCTCGGGCGCCACGAGCATCGCTTACGAGACCCTCGCGGACGACCAGGGCCGCCTGCCGCTGCTGACCCCGATGAGCGAGGTCGCCGGCCGCATGAGCATCCAGGAGGGCGCCAAGTACCTCGAACGCCCACAGATGGGCCGCGGCATCCTGCTGGCCGGCGTGCCGGGCGTCGCACCGGCCGAAATCGCCGTTCTCGGCGGTGGTGTCGTCGGGTCAAACGCCGCCAAGGTCGCCGCCGGCTTTGGTGCCAATGTCTATATCCTCGACATCAACCTGGAC
>JBGSJY010000559.1:0-9924 GCA_041741515.1 Pirellulales bacterium
GGCCGGCCCGCGGCCGCGCAGGACACGCAAGCCGCGGCGGAAGTTTTGAGAGCAGCAGACCCGCCGTCGCTTCGTCGTGGGCGGCGTCGGCGGGCTCTTGGTTCTACGCTGCAAAAGCAGAGAGAGGCCTCGCCCCCTCGCCGGCAAAGCCGGGGGTTATGAAAACGATCGAGAGGCGATGAAGGGCTACCGGCTTTCGGCGGCTTGCTACGGATCGGCTCCAAGGGACTGTGAGAGCCGACCCTCCGAAGCCGACGAAGCCGGGGCGAACCTCTTGGCGGTGAACCGCTGGAGAGCAGCCGCAGGGGCGTCAGCCCCGCCGCAACCGCCACCACGGCTTTGACAGGAATTCCTCGCGGGCTTCTTCCTTCGCTTTCGCAATCACGTGGGTCTCACGTTGCTCGACCTGGCGTTTCAGTTTGACGAACGCCTCGCGCCAGTCCCCGCCTCCCACTCGGTTCTCTAGCAAGAGCGTCGCGCGGTTGTGGCCTTCTTGGGCCAGTTTCAGCGACTCTTGCAGATGCTCGATCTGCGATTGAAGCTGCTCGCGTTCGCGGCGGCGTTCTTCGTTAAGCGTGTCGAGCTTCTCGCGCAGGGCGTTCAGCTCGGTGGGCGCCCAGTCGTGCGCCGCTGGTCGGTGCTTTTCAGCGGACTGGGCCCCCTCTTCCCGCGAAAAATCGCAGTCGGCGCCGTAAACACGGATTAGCTCGCTAGCATCGAGCAGCTTCGCCCCGTCGAGGCCTTCGGTCGTCGAAAGCCTTCCCTGCTTGATGTGCTTCTGGATCGTCGTGCGACTCTTGCCGGTGATCCGGTGGGCCGCGGTGATCGAGTACTTGGTCGGTTGCTTGGGGCTATTCAGTAAGTGATCGGTCAATTCTGGGCACGCTGTTCAGGGTTGTGCGGCCTAGTCTGCACCGAACCGGCTACCAGCGCAAGGTTCTTGACGCAAGTTTTCCACAGTTCGATGCGATGCGATTGGGATGATCGCCGTTGCCTGCCACCGCTTGCCCACTGTGCGCCCAACTGGGCGGGGTGTGGTCGGGGGGTGTACGACTCCCCCACTCCGCTGGTGGGGCTTGGAGTCCTGCGGATTGATACAGGGGGTGTCTCGTCGCGGACACGTCACGACTGGGCGCATCGCCTCGGCGGGGTGGGCGGCGCTGTTCACACCGTGGGCGGCCACGGGTGTGCGGAGGGTGTGCAAGTAGCTGGGGACAACCGCCCACGAATCGTGCTACGGTGGTTCCAATCGATGGCCGAATCGCGGCTATCTGTTCTCTACAGGGCGCGTTCGCGCCCGCCTAACCAACAACCAAGAAAGGAGGGCGCCCGCCGAACCAGTCCGCCAGGCCACCTTACGGCAACAAAAAACCGCCGTTTCGAGCGGCGGTCTTTGAAGGGGCTCCGAAGAACGTACGGAACGTGATGTAGCAATCCCACCGTAATCGTCTTCGAGCACTTGCGCAAGCGATTATTTCGCCGGCGTGCACTTGCGCGTCCGCTCGCTATCGCAAGCCCTAGTCGCCAGATGTAGCTAGCGCTGTGGGGGAGGGCGCAGAACCATGCCGTGCAATCCATCCAAGCAACGATCCCTTATCAACTAAGGAACATGGGAGCAGGGGGACGCGCCGCGTCCGACGCTCAGCGCCACGCCCAGAGACAAGCCGATGACTTCGGTGGGCTAGAGGAGGGGGCCGATCGCTACGGGCTTTTGCTACTAGCGAAGCGCGCTGGCAAGCACGCCGGCTTCACCCCGCGAATGCTCACGCTGCTCGAATACTACTTAGCGTTCACCCGCGACCTCGATTGGGAGCAGGGGGGCCGGCCGGTTGTCTATCAGTCGCTCGCCCGCACCGCGCTCGACCTGGGCGTCACCGAACGACAAGTGCAGAAGCTCGAAGCGACGCTCTTCGCTGCCGGCGCCATCACTTGGAACGATTCTGGAAACCACAAGCGTTACGGCCAGCGCGACAGCGAAACGGGACGAATCGTTTATGCCTTCGGTGTTGACCTAACGCCGCTGGCTTACCTGCGGCCGCAGCTCGAAGCGGTGCTCGCCGAGAAGCGGCGCCACGACGACGCCTGGATGGCGGCCAAGCGCCAAGCCTCTTGGCTCCGTCGTCAGGTGCGTGGGCTCTTGGCGGAATGGTCGCAGCGGGAGGAGGTGGCGCCGATCGGAGAGATCGAGCGGTTCGCCTCACGCTACGACGCGATTGCAGTTCCGATCCGCACGTCGATGGACCTCGCAACCTTGACCCAGCTCGTTGCCGAGCATCAAAAGCTCTACGACGCGATTGTCGAAGCGATGGGAATAAGCAGCGTTAAAGTCGAAGAGGGGTCTCAACAGGCATCTATGGCCAAAGAAATAGCAAAAGGTGCACCCAGAGGCGAACCCCAGGTCGCCCACTACAATTACTCCACTCATGCTTTCATAGAACCCTGTAGTCGAAACGACGCTGGCTTTCAGGAAAGCGTACGGCGACCCTCGGTGGGTCAGCAGGCGAGCCCATCCACGGGGCAGGCGTCATCGGGCATAGAGCACGTTACGCTCGGTATGGCGCTGTCGGCGGCAAGCGAGCGATTATCGGCAGGGCTGCCCAAAGACCCGGGCTGGGGCGACCTCGTCGAGGCCGCTTACCGACTGCGACAAGACTTGGGCGTGTCACAGCAGAGTTGGGGCGAAGCTTGCGGCGTCCTGGGGCGGAGTGGGGCGGCGGTGGCGATGTTGGTGACCGACCGAGCGGCGCTGCGCGAAGACGACCCGGCGCGGGCCCCGGCGGCTTACTTCCGCGGGCTGGTGAGCCGCGCTGAGCGGGGTGAGCTGCGGCTGCACAGCACGCTGTTCGGGCTGATAGGCAGTGATCGGCGGCGTGAGTGATAACAATTTGTCACTGATGAGCCGCCTCTCTGCTGACTCTTTCGACGGAGCCACTTCCCCGTATACTGCGGGATTCCGACGGCTGACCCCGACGCGGCCTGAACAGGCTTCGAGCACGGAGCGCGCGAATCGATGGCGAAGAAGAAAGCGACCGGCAAGAAGTCGGCGGACTCCTCAGGGGCGACCCCTAAGAAGGCGACTTCCAAACGGGCCACGAAGGCCCCCGCCGCCAAAGCGCCCAAGAAGGTGAAGGCGTCACTCGCTCCCGGCGGTAAGCATGCCGTCGAGCAGTACCAGCACCGCGGCGCGCAGCGGGCCAATAATCCGCCCGTCGGATTAGTGACGCCTGAGAGTGATCCGCTCGATCCCCCGAAGAAGACCTACGCTTACGACCCTCACCTCGACCCGCAACTGGGATGGGCCGGCAAGGCGGAGCGACTGTCGTTCGAAGTGCCCTCGGTGTCGCTGCACGTCCACGAGCGGATCGACCCGCGAACGATCCTTCGCGCTGTGCGGAGCAACAGTGTACATCCGCCAGCGCCGGGGTTAGGTGATCCAAAGAAGCCAGGGCCCGTACGGCAGCTCGGGCTGTTTGAGGACCCCGAGGAGCAGTTACCGCGTCGCGAGGCTATCGAGTTCTACAAGCATCCCAGAGGCTGGACCAATCGTCTCGTCGCGGGCGACTCGCTGCTGGTGATGAACTCTCTTCTTGAAAAGGAAGGGATGGCGGGGAAGGTGCAAATGGTTTACCTCGACCCGCCCTATGGCATCCGCTATGGAAGCAACTTCCAGCCGTTCGTAGGGCAACGCGACGTTAAAGACGGGAAGGATGTCGACTTGACCTCTGAGCCCGAAATGCTTCGTGCATTCCGTGATACATGGGAACTCGGTGTCCACAGCTATTTGACGTATCTTCGTGACAGGTTGTTGCTGGCTCGCGATCTACTCACGCCATCAGGTAGCGTTTTCGTTCAGATTGGGGATGCCAACGTACACATTGTACGCGCGGTGATGGATGAGGTATTCGGTGCAGAGAACTTCTGCTCGCTCATAGCCTACGCGACTACAACGACAACCACAGGGCGCCTAATCCCCGGTACCAATGACTACATTGCGTGGTATGCCAAGGATGCGACGGCGGCGAAGTATCGCCAGCTCTATCTTTTGAAGTCGGTTGGTGGTGATGGCGGCTCAAACTACACAAGCATCGAGCTCCCGGATGGGTCTCGTCGGAAAATGAGCACGCGAGAGCGGCAGTTGCTCGATCCGCTACCCGAAGGTAGCCGCCCTTTCCGTCTCGATAACCTTACCTCACCGCGCGTTCGTGAAGGCCGAACGGGTTTCTTCGAGATCGAGTATGGCGGTCAGGCATTTCTCCCAAGGACCGGCGAATGGAAGACACACCCCGAAGGCATCTCGCGCCTGAAGCAAGCTGAACGACTTGGAAGCACTGGCACGGGGCTCTACTACATCCGTTTCATTGATGACTTCCCCGCTTTCCCGATCAATAACGGATGGGCTGATACGGTTGTTGCGGGCTTTGCCACCAACAAGACCTATGTTGTTCAGACAAATCCGAAGGTGATTGCCAGATGCCTACTAATGACAACGGACCCTGGTGACCTGGTCTTCGATCCGACGTGCGGCTCAGGCACAACGGCGCTCGTCGCCGAGCAGTGGGGTCGCCGATGGATTACCTGCGATACATCCCGCATCGCCCTAACGCTCGCCAAGCAACGGCTCTCGACTTCCACATTCGACTACTACCGGCTCGCCGAGCCCGAGAAGGGGATCGGGGGCGGGCTGGTCTGTAAGACCGTGCCGCACGTAACTCTCAAGTCGATCGCAAACAACCCCGACATCATGCCGGGGATGACCCGCGTCGAAATCGACGCTGCAATTGCTAGGCATGCCGACCAAGAGAAGCTGGTGGACCAGCCGTTGGTCGATAAGACAAAGCTCCGCGTGACAGGTCCCTTCACTGTCGAGGCGGTGCCTTCGGTTCAAGTGACGCCACTCGATGCCATCGAGTTGCCGCCAGCCGATGATACCTCCATCGCTCGCACCGGCGCAACAGTGCGACAAGATGAATGGCGAGTCGAGTTGCTGAAAACCGGAGTACGTGGCCGCGCCGGACAGAAGCTCCAGTTTGCCTGGCTAGAACCGCTTAGCGCCAACCGTTACTTGCATGCCGTCGGCGAAACGGTAGGCGACGAGCCGCAGAAAGTTGTCGTCTCTTTCGGTCCTGAGCATGCACCCCTGGAGCAGCGGCACGTCGATCAGGCGCTCGACGAGGCGGAGAAGCTGCGACCGAAGGCGGACTTGGTGTTGTTCGCTGCGTTCCACTTCGACCCCGAGGCCGCAAAGGATATTGATGAGACCACTTGGCCGGGAGTCGAGTTGCAGAAGGTGCAAATGAATTCAGACCTCTCGACCGCCGACCTCAAGAAGAATCGGGCGTCGAACGATAGCTTCTGGCTGGTGGGACAGCCCGACGTGGAAGTCCGGCGCGTAAAGGAAGGCGAGCACGAGGGTCGGTGGCGTGTAGGCGTCCGCGGCTTCGACTACTACAACCCGGGCAAGGGAACAGTCGAGTCGGGGGGTACCGAACGGATAGCCCTGTGGATGCTCGACACCGACTACGACGGCAGAAGCCTCTACCCGCGACAGGTGTTCTTCTGCATGGCGCCAGGGAGCGAGCAGCTTAAGAGGTTGGCCAAAACGCTCAAAGCGGAGATTGATCCGGAGCGGATCGAGGCTTATCTGGGCGTCGAGTCGCTGCCGTTCGAGGCGGGCGAGTTTGGCCGCGTCGCGGTGAAGATCGTGGACGACCGTGGGATCGAGAGCCTGCGGATCGTCAATCTCGCTGAGTAGAAAACTGACCTAGCGCCCGTCGCCATGCCCCGTCGCGTCAATCGCATCGACAAGCTCGTCATTAACTCCCCTTACGAGGAGCCGGCAAAGCATTGGAGTTACGACCGCGAACACCGGTTGTTCACGCTCGAAGAGGGACGAAGGTCGGCGGGTTACGTTGTCTCGACGCCTAACTCACGGGGGTTCGACGACCCGGGCAAGTTCGTCGAGTTGCCGCTAGTGAACCGCATCCGCCCACTCGTGAACGCATGGGTCGCTGCGGATTGTCCCGGGGCCACCGGCACGACGCGGCGCCTGTTGTCGCACTGGAAAGACGCCGAGCAGCGTGATTCGGGGAAACGGCTTTTCTTCTGCGGCTTGGAAGCGATTGAGACACTGATGTGGCTGACCGAGTCGCCACCGGGACAGCGTGCAGGGATCGACATCCCCGGCGACGGCGGGCCGTTCCCGCGGTGGTGCACGAAGCTCGCCACCGGCGGCGGCAAGACCAACGTGATGGCAATGCTCATCGCGTGGCAAGTGCTCAATAAAGTCGTCGCCCCGGACGACCCTCGCTTCGGGAGGGACGTGCTGGTGGTGGCGCCGGGGTTGACGGTGCGAAATCGCTTGGCCGTGTTGCAGCCGGATGGCGAGGGGAACTTCTACGACGAGTTTAGGCTGATTCCCACAGCACTACGGGAGCCATTCCGTTTGGGCCGGGTAAAGGTGCTGAACTGGCACAAGCTCGACTGGGAGAGTGACGAGCAGATCGCCCGCCGGCGTTCGGTGGTGAAGCTAGGTGCTAAGAGCGACGAGGCTTACGCCCGTAGCGTGCTGGACGAGATGGCGGACGCACGAGACCTACTGGTGGTCAACGACGAAGCCCACCACGCGTGGCGAATCCCGGAGGGAACCCGGGTGACAGGCGCGTCGCGCCAAGACCGCGAAGAGGCAACGAAGTGGGTCGGCGGACTCGATCGCATCCACAGCGCCCGTGGCGTTAAGAGGTGCTACGACTTCTCGGCGACGCCCTTTATTCCCGTGGGCGATAAGAGCCCCGAAGAGGCGATGTTCGGCTGGATCGTCAGTGACTTTGGCTTGAATGACGCGATTGAAGCGGGACTTGTAAAGACGCCTCGCGTCGTGGTGCGGGATAACGCTCTTCCCGACCCGAAGAGCTTTAAGTCGAAGCTTTACCACATCTACAACGACGACACCGTCAAAGACGACTTGAATCGTAAAGCCCGGCCAGAAGAGTCACTGCCGGATTTAGTGATGCAGGCTTACCACTTGCTCGGCGCTGACTGGCTTGCGGCGAAGAAGCAGTGGGAGAAAGCAGGCGCGTCGGCGCCCCCGGTAATGATCACCGTCACCAATCGCACGGAGACGGCCGCCCGCATTAAGTACGCGTTCGACCACGGCAAGATCGCCATCGCTGAGCTTTGCGATCCCGCTCGAACCCTCCATATCGACTCGAAAGTTCTCGACGATGCCGAGAAGGCCGAAGACAAGGGCGTCGTAATCGTCGAGACTAGCGGCGACGACGACGATGGACCCGAGAAGAAGCTCACCAAAGAACAGCAGGCGTTGCTGCTACGGGAGACGGTGGACACTGTCGGCCAGCGAGACAAGCCCGGCGAGCTGATCCAGAACGTCATCTCCGTGGCGATGCTCTCCGAAGGTTGGGACGCCAAGACCGTAACCCACATCATGGGCCTGCGGGCGTTCACTAGCCAGCTACTTTGCGAGCAGGTGGTGGGCCGGGGACTGCGTCGCACGTCCTACGAGATCGACCCGGACACTCTACACCTGCCGGCCGCAGAGCAGCTCTTCAAACCGGAGTATGTCAACGTCTTCGGCGTTCCGTTTAGCTTCCTGCCACATGAAGAAGACGCGACGGGAACGCCGGCGCCGCCGCAGCCACGGACGATCGTTGAACCTCTCCCGGAACGTGAGAAGGAGTTCGCCATCCGATGGCCGAACGTGGTGAGGATCGAGCACGAGTTCCGGCCGCGGCTGACGCTTGATGTCGACGCGATGCCAGTGCTCCAGCTCAATGCGTCCGAGACCGTCGTGGAGGCAGAACTCGCCAAGGTCATCGGAGGGCGGCCCGAATGGTCATCGCTCACGCGGGTGCAACTTGAAGAGCTAATTGCTCAAACACGCGAGCAGACTCTACTCTTCAAGATTGCCCACGACGTTCTCGACCAGGTCAAGCCAACATGGAAGGGGACCCGTGAAGTTTTGATGGCGCAACTTGTCGCTCATGTCGCGCGCGTCCTTGCTTCTAATCGCATTGAAATCTCGCAACCTCTGTTCCACACCGACCCCAAGCGTCGGCTGCTGATGCAATTGCTGCACATGAATCGCATCGTACGCCACGTCGTCGATGCGATCCGTGACGAGAACACGGACCGACTGCGGCCGATTTTCGACAAGTTGCGGCCGGTGCTCTCTACTGCCGACATGCAGCCTTGGTACACCGCGAGGCCCTGTGGCAGTACAGCGCGGTCGCATATCAGCGTGTGCGTCTACGACGGAACGTGGGAGGCCGCGGAGGCGTACCAGCTCGACCGCAGCCCCCGTGTCGATGCCTGGGCCAAGAATGACCATCTTGGCTTCGACGTGCTGTATTCGTTTAACGGCGCCATACGTCGCTTCCGTCCCGACTTCCTCGTACGGCTCAAGAGTGGCGTGCACCTGGTGCTAGAGGTCAAAGGCCGCGACGACGAGGAGCAACGGGCGAAGCGTCGTTACTTGCGTGAGTGGTGCCAGGCCGTGACAGCAGAGGGCGGCTTCGGTGAGTGGCGGTCAGATGTTTCGCTTAGCGTTGATGACCTGGAGTCGGTACTACAACGTGCCAGTAGCGATTGATGGGAAGGCGCGCAATCTCCGTTTCGCCTGATTTGATAATTTACCTTATGGGAATGAACCGATCTGAAACCAAGGAGGAGGGCGGCTTGGACCTTTCCGAAGCGTAGTGATTCTGTCTATTCCAGACGGCAGCTCGCCAGCTGCATAATGTGGGACCAGAAGACCGGCTATGGGCAACCGCTCAATGCGGCGCTGTGCTCAGCGGAATATCCCCGCCCGGCAGATGCACAACGATCTTGCCGCCAAGTTCAGCGACGATCCGCTCTAGTGTGGCGAAATGCATGTCGTCACCGTTCTCCATCTGCGAGAGCGACGACTGACCGATGCCGAGCTTCTCGGCAAGCTGCACCTGGGTGAGCCCGGCTCCCTTACGCATCTCGGCGACCAAAAGGCCGAGCTTCTTCTGCCGATACAAATCGTCGGCGAGCGTCCGCTGTGCGGGCGTCATCTTCTTGCGGAGATCACTCCAGGGTTTGTGTCCAGCCATCTAAATCAGTCCTTCCTTTCTCAGTTCTTCCAAATGCGCCTCGTAGAGGTCATCGGCCCACGGGATCATCCGGTCATAGAACCGGTTGTCGCCCGTCTTGTCGCCGCCGATCAACAAGATCGCTGTGCGACGCGGATCGAATGCGAAGAAGGTTCTTATCGGATGGCCTTGCGCCTGGGTCCGTAGCTCCTTCATGTTCGCGTGCCGCGATCCTTTCACGGTGTCGGCGGCGGGCCGCCCGAGATTGGGCCCTTCTTCTTCCAAGAGCCGCACACTTGCAGCGACAGCCGCTTGCTCATACTCGGTGAGCGTCTTCCACCAAGTCGCGAACTCGTCCGTGTGTTCGACCTCCCAAGCCATACCTAAGCATATCGGTTAGAACCGATATTGTCAAGGTTGATGTTCTCTGTTGGTCGCTCTAGCAGTCGACAAGATACGCTTGCGTTTCGAACGGCGTGATGAGCCTTTTAGCGCTCTTCATTGTCCCGTGAAGGTGGCATGATGGAGGCCAGATCTATGCTGCTTTCCATGCTGTTTTCAATGCAACTAGATGCACCTTTGTGCACTTTTTAGCCAAGGGTGGCGTTTCGTAAAACCCTATGATATAAGGGGTTTTCGTAATCGCGAGCGCGTTTGAAATACCTTCTGAATCGGCCTGGGGGTCAAAAGGTCGCAGGTTCGAATCCTGTCGGCCCGACTTGTTCTAAACCCCTACGGCGTGGGCACTTCTAGCCCAACCCTCTGACGGTCAGAGGCGCTGCCGGCGAGCCATTTACCGTTACGACGTAACGGTAGGACTTAGCCCCAGCCCTCCAATGCCCGTCAAAGTACC
>JBGSJY010000560.1:0-31664 GCA_041741515.1 Pirellulales bacterium
CCGGCGCCGACGAGACGCTGCGCGTCGGCCTAGTGGGCTGCGGCGGCCGTGGCCGCGGCGCGGCGATGGACGCCCTCAACGCCGACCCGAACACCAAGCTCGTGGCGGTTGGTGACGCGTTCATGGACCGCGCCGAGGGTGGCCTCGAAGCGATCCAGTTCGAGGAGTCGATCGTCGATCGGGTCGTCGTCGATAAGGACCATGTGTTCGACGGCTTCGATAACTTCAAGAAGGTGATCGACTCGGGCGTGGACGTCGTGGTCCTGGCGACACCGCCCCACTTCCGGCCCGAGCAGTTCGTGTACGCGGTCGAGAAGGGCAAGCATGTCTTCATTGAGAAGCCCATTTCCGTCGACATGGCCGGCGCGGCGAGCATCGCCGAGTCTTGCAAGCTGGCCGCGTCGAAGGGCCTGTCGATCGTCTCGGGCCTCTGCTGGCGTTACGACCTCGGCGTCCGCGAAACGATGAAGCGCATCCAGGACGGCGCGATCGGCGACATCGTCGCGATCGAGTCGTGCTACAACTCCGACACGCTCTGGCACCGCGGCGACAAGCCCGACTGGAGCCGCATGGAGTACCAGCTGCGCAACTGGCTCTACTACACTTGGCTATCGGGCGACATTATCGCCGAGCAGGCGATCCACTCGCTCGACAAGACCGCTTGGCTGCTCGGCGACAGCAGCCCCACCAAGGCGATGGGCATCGGTGGCCGTCAGCAACGGACCGACCCCAAGTTCGGAAACGTGTTCGACCACTTCACGGTTTTCTACGAATACCCGACCGGCCAGAGCGTCTACTTCACCTGCCGCCAGCAGCACGACTGCACGCAGCGGGTCGATGAGGTCGTCCACGGCACCAAGGGCAAGGCCGAGATCCTCGCGAATCGTATCTGGAACCCCAGCGGCAGTGAGTGGCGGTACGACGGCCCCAAGCCGAGCATGTACCTCAACGAGCACGTCGAGTTCTTCAAGAGCATCCGCGACGGCAAGCCGATCAATAACGGCCACTACATGGTCAACAGCACCCGCATCGCGCACTTGGGGCGGATGGCGGCCTACTCGGGGCAGACCCTGTCGTGGGACGAAGCGATCGCCGACCCGACCCGCTTGGGACCCGACGAGTATTCCTGGAGCGACGTCCCCGAACCCCCGGTCGCGATCCCCGGCGTGCTCGCGAAGGCATAAAGCCTAATTCCCGCGTACTGCGTGCCGGGAGGCGTCAGCCCTCGGAGGGCGCTACGTTGAGTTGTTAGACTTTTTCTGCTGCACTCCGGGGACTGATGTCTCACGGCTCGCATGTTGCTTTGCTTGATATAGCCCGATTGATGCACTTCATCCGACTGCTGATACTCGCCGCGACGGTCGCCCCGCCGTGCCACGCGCAGCTCGCGGGCGTGGTTGCCGAGCGTCCCGTCGAGGGCCGCTTCGTCGAGGTTGATGGCGTGTACCTAGTCCCTTACGAGGCGAAGATTCCGGGAACGTCGGTCACGTTCTGGATGGAGCCCATACCGGGTGGCGAGACAACGGTCGGGGATTTCGGGGCCGAAGAGACTGCAAGCGTTGAGCTGGCGCCGTACTGGATCGGCCGCACCGAGGTAACGTGGGCCGAGTACCGCCAGTACATGGACCTGTGCACCGCCTTTGAAAAGTTCGACGACGCGGGCGTGCGACAGGTAACCGACGAGAACCGGATTGACGCCGTGACGGCGCCTTCGAAGCTCTACGACGCCAGCTTCACGTTCGGTTCGGGCGACAAGCCAAACCTCCCTGCCGTGTCGATGACCCAGTTCGCCGCGAAACAGTACACCAAGTGGCTAAGCCTGTTGTCCGGCGAGAACTATCGGCTCCCAAGCGAAGCCGAGTGGGAGCATGCGTGTCGAGCCGGCACGACGACCGCGTACTCGTTCGGTGATAATGCCGACGCAATCGACGACTACGCCTGGACCGACAAGAACGCCGACTACGAGACCAAGGCCGTCGCGCAGAAGAAGCCCAACCCCTGGGGACTCTACGACATGCACGGCAACGCCAGCGAGTGGGTGCTCGACGCCTATTCCGAGACGCCCTACGCGGAACTCAAGGATGCAGACGGCCCCGGCGGCGAGCCTCCCGTTGCTTGGCCTACCAAGCTCTTCCCGCGCGTGCTCAAAGGAGGCTCGGCCTTTCTCGCTGCTGAGGAAGCGACTAGCGCGGCGCGGCGGGCCTCGGATGATGACACCTGGCAAGACTACGACCCGAACCGTCCGAAGAGCCCCTGGTGGTTCGCCAACGACGACGCCCAGGACGTCGGTTTCCGCATCGTCCGTCCCTACCGCAAGCCCTCGCGCGAGCAGCTCGATCGTTGCTGGGACGCCGACCTGCCGCGTATCCAGCGCGTCGCCGACATCCGGATCGATGACGAGGGTCGTGGCGAACGCGGGCTGGTGGACCCCGGTCTGCCTGCCGCCATCGAGCAGCACGCTCGTTGAGCAGGCTCAATCGGTCCTATCGTATGGGCATTAACGACGGAGCCACGGAGGGCACGGAGTAAAGCACAGAGGGATCGACTCTGTGCCTAACTCCGTGCCCTCCGTGGCTCCGTGGTGGATTTTTATGGGCCGCGTTCAAAAAAATGCGACTGAATAGTCGTGTTGTGGAGGCGGCGCTATCCCTCCCGCAGCGTTATTTGCCTCGCGCATGGCGGGCGGGCGACGCCGGCGCATGGTTGAGCCCTTCGACGCAATCAGTTAGGCTAACGAAACCGCCGCGGCCGGGCGTGAAGAAGCAGGGCGACCTGGGAAAGCTCCTGCTTCACGAGCAAACAGGGCCGCCGGCCCTAATCCTCGCTGCGAGACGCCCATGGCTGGCTTGCGTCGCCTCGTTCGACTGTCCGTCGTCGCCGCTCTCGCTTTCGGCGGGACCATCGCCGCCCATGCCGCCGAGCCCTTGAGGTTCAACCGCGACATCCGGCCGATCTTGTTCGACGCGTGCGTGTCGTGCCACGGACCCGACAGCGCGTCGCGGCAGGCCGACCTGCGGCTCGACCAGCGCGACGGCGCCGTTGAAAGGGGCGCCATCGTCCCGGGCGACGCCGACTCCAGCGAGATGATCCGCCGCATCCTCTCCGAGGATGAAAGCGAGCGGATGCCGCCTCCCGAGGCGAAGAAGACGCTCACGATCGAGCAGATCGAAACACTCAAACGCTGGGTCGCCGAGGGGGCGGCTTACGAGCCGCACTGGTCGTTCATCCCGCCCGCGCGCCCCACGCCGCCACAAGTGGCCAACTCTTGGTGGCCGCGTAACGAGATCGACCACTTCATCGCAGCGAGGCTCGAAAAGGAGAAGCTCACGCCGGCACCCGAGGCGGATCGCCGCGCCCTCGCCCGGCGGGTGAGTCTTGATCTCACGGGGCTGCCGCCGACTGCTGAACAGGTTCAAGCGTTCCTTGACGACCCGCGCGCCGAGGCGTACGAGCGGCTAGTCGATCAGCTCCTCGAATCGCCCGGCTGGGGCGAGCACCGCGCCCGGACGTGGCTCGACGTGGCCCGCTATGGCGATACGCACGGCATCCACTTTGACAATTATCGCGAGATGTGGAAGTATCGCGATTGGGTGATCGACGCCTTCAACCGCAACCTGCCCTACGACCGCTTCACGCTGCTGAATCTGGCCGGCGACCTCGTTCCCGGCGCGACGCTCGACGAGCGGACCGCGTCGGGCTTCAACCGCTGCAACATCACGACCAACGAGGGCGGCGCGATCGACGAGGAGTACGCCGTCCTCTACACGCGCGACCGCACCGAGACGACGGCCCTGGCGTGGATGGGGCTGACGGTCGGTTGCGCCGTGTGCCACGACCACAAGTTCGACCCGGTCTCGCAGCGCGAGTTCTACGAGCTGGCGGCCTTCTTCAACAACACGACGCAGCGGCCGATGGACGGCAATGTCAAAGACACGCCGCCGATGATCGTCGTGCCGTCCGAGGAGGACCGCGCAAGGTGGGAGACCCTCCCCGCGCAGATCGCGAAGGCCGATTCCGCCATTAGCACAACCCGGGACGCTGCGCGACCGCACTTCGAAGGCTGGCTCGCCAAGGCCAACCCCAGCGATGCAGCGGCGTTTACTCCGTCGCAGCCGGGCGACTTCGTGGCGCCGCTTGACCAGCCTCCCGCCGCCGAAGAGCAGGCGCCGACAACGGCGGTGGCTGTCCTGGGGCAATCGCGATCGCTCGCCTTGTCCCCTACGACCAAATGGGCCGACGGGCCCTACGGCATCGGTCAGGCCGCGGTGATCGGCGCCACGGGCGCGCTTGAACTCCTCGATGCGGGCGCCTTCGAGAGGGATCAGCCGTTCTACGTTTCCGCTTGGATCAAACTTCCCGCGGCGGGCGCATCGGGATCGATCGTCGCGCGAATGAACGAGGGCGACAAGCATCGGGGCTGGGACGTGTGGGTCGAGGGCAAACGCATCGGAGCTCACCTCATCCACGCCTGGCCCGACAACGCCGTGAAGGTGTTGACGAAGGCGGAGGCGCCGACCGACAAGTGGCTGCATCTGATCGTCACTTACGACGGCACCAGCAAATCGTCGGGTTACCAAGTCTGGATCGACGGCAAGCCGGCGCCGCTCGATGCGAAAAACGACGCCCTCTCCGAAACGACCCTGACCGAGGTCCCGCTCAAGATCGGCCAACGCAACGGCGGCGGTGGCGCTACGGGCGTCGCCGTTACTGACCTACGGGTATCCGGCGGCGTTCTTGAAGAAGCCGACATCCATCGCCTCGCCGGGGCGCCGCTCGCCGCATCGCTTCGTCGCAATCCCGCCGACCGGACGCCGGCCGAAGTTGACGCGCTGTTTGAATGGTGGCTTACGGAGTTCGACAACCCGCACCGCGAAGCGGTCACGCACCTCGCTGCGCTCCGCGCCGAGTTGGAGGCGATCAAGTCACGTAGCCCGATTACCCTCGTCATGCAAGAACGCGAAACGCCCGCCACGGCGTTCGTGCTCAACCGCGGCGAGTACGACCAGCGGCTCGATGAAGTGAAGCCCGACGTGCCCGCGGTGCTGCCCCCCTTCGACGACGACGCTCCGCGCAATCGCCTCGGTTTCGCTCAATGGCTGCTACGCGACGACCACCCGCTGACCGCGCGCGTGACGGTCAACCGGTTCTGGCAAGAGGTCTTCGGCACGGGGCTCGTCTCGACGGCCGGCGACTTCGGCGTCAGCGGACAACTTCCCTCGCACCCCGAGCTGCTCGACTGGCTTGCGGTGGAGTTCCGCGAGTCGGGTTGGGACGTAAAGCGGATGTACCGCCTGATGGTCACCAGCGCGACCTACCGCCAGAGCGCTACGGCGACGGCGGAGAAGGTTTCACGTGACCCCGACAACCGATGGCTATCCCGCGGGCCGCGGCGCCGGATGGACGCCGAGATGGTCCGCGATCACGCGCTCGCGACGAGCGGCCTCTTGGTGAAGCGGGTCGGTGGGCCGAGCGTCCGACCCTACCAGCCGCCCGGCGTCTGGGAAGCGGTGGCGATGCCTGAGAGCGACACCCGAAGCTACCAGCAAGACGAGGGCGAGGCCCTCTACCGGCGGAGCCTTTACACCTTCTGGAAACGGGCGGCGCCGCCCGCGTCGATGGACGTCTTCAACGCGCCGTCCCGCGAAACGTGCACGGTCACGCGTGAATGCACCAACACGCCGCTCCAGGCGCTGGTGACCCTCAACGATCCGCAGTTCATCGAAGCCGCGCGGGTCTTAGCGCAACGCGCGCTGCACGAGGGCGGAGCCGACGACAACGCGAAGCTGCAGTGGATCGCCGAGCGCGTGCTCGCTAGGCCGCTGCTGGAAGACGAGGCGATCGCGGTCCACAAGTCGCTCGGCCCGCTGCTCGAGCACTACGGCGCCGACGTTGCGGCCGCTAAGCAGCTGCTAGCCGTTGGCGAGGCGCCCGTCGATGAGTCGCTGCCTGCGGACAAGCTCGCGGCGTGGACGCTCATCGCCAGCGCGATTGGTAATAGCGACGAAGCCTTGAACAAGTAAACAAGCCAACGCGGGTTCTCAAGATGGCTCAGGCCTACCAGCACGATCCGGCCGACGCAGCGCTGCGCCAAGCGGTGAGCCGGCGGCACTTTTTGGCGTCGGGCGCGCACCTGCTCGGCGCCGCTTCGCTAGCGTCGTTGTCGGGCGCCGGCTTCGCCTCGAAGGCCTTGGCCTCGGCGGCGCTGCCCCCGTCACTGACGCACCACGCGCCGAAGGCGAAGAACGTCATCTACCTGCACATGGTCGGCGGCCCGTCGCAGATCGACCTGTACGACTACAAGCCGGGAATGGCCGAGTGGTTCGACAAGGACCTACCGGAGTCGATCCGCAACGGCCAGCGCCTCACGACGATGACCAGCGGTCAGAGCCGCTTCCCGATTGCTCCCAGCAAGTACAAGTTTGAGCAGTGCGGCCAATCGGGCATGTGGGTCAGCGAGCTGATGCCGTGGATGAAGAAGTGCGTTGATGACGTGGCCTTCGTCCGCAGCATGCACACCGACGCGATCAACCACGAGCCCGCGATCACCTTGATGCAGTCGGGCAATCAGATTCCGGGCCGTCCCTGCCTGGGGTCGTGGGCCTCCTACGGACTGGGGTCGCTCAACGAAGATCTGCCGACGTTCGTCGTGATGGTCGCGCGGAGCAGCAACCGCGAGCAAATCCAAGCGATCTCGGCGCGGCTCTGGTCGAGCGGCTTTCTGCCGGGCAAGCACGCCGGCGTAAGCTTCCGCTCGGCGGGCGACCCCATCCTGTACATCAACGACCCGCCGGGAGTCTCACGTGGGACGCGCCGCGAAATGCTGGACGCCGTCCAGGCGCTGAACGCGTCCACGTGGAACCAGCTGGGAGACCCCCAGACGCAGACCCGTGTGCAGCAGTACGAATTAGCGTACCGCATGCAGGCAAGTGTTCCCGAACTGACCGACCTGACGAGCGAGTCGGCGTCGACCTACGAACTGTACGGCGAGGCGGCGCGTGAACCGGGGACCTTTGCCAACACGGCCCTCATGGCGCGGAGGATGGTCGAGCGGGGCGTCCGCTTTGTACAGATCTATCACAACAACTGGGACACCCACTCGAATGTCTCCGGGCGGCTCCCCGACCAGTGCGGCGACGTTGACCAATCCTGCTACGCCCTGATCCAAGACCTCAAGCAGCGGGGCCTGCTCGACGAGACGCTCGTCATCTGGGGCGGCGAGTTCGGCCGCACGATCTACTCCCAAGGCGGCCTGTCGGCCGAGAACTATGGCCGCGATCATCACCCACGTTGTTTCACGATGTGGATGGCGGGCGGCGGCGTGAAGGCGGGCGCCATCCACGGCGAGACCGACGAGTTCTCCTACAACATCACCAAGGACCCGGTTCACGTTCGCGACCTGCACGCCACGGTGCTGAATCTCCTGGGCTTCGACCACGAGCGTTTTGTCTACAAGCGCCAGGGACTGGATCAGAAGCTAACGGGGGTGATTCCGGCGCGGATCGTTCCGGAACTTATCGGCTAGAACGTGCTTCGCTTTGTCGTCGTGTTCCTAGCGTCGCGCTGGCCCACGGAGCTTGCAAGTCTCGCGTACAGAGGCAGACACGCGGAGGGCGTGTCGCGAACACTCACGCAAAGTCGCAGAGGCGCGAAGAAAAGAGCTTCTTGAAGAACGACCGCAGCCGTAGACAATCCCGCTGTTCTCCGTCCCATGCGCCTCCGCGCGAATGTGTGAGTCTTATCGACCTGCCAGTTGGCGCCTCCGCGACTCAGCGCGAGACCCTGCGTAGGAGGCCCGGCGGGATCGCCACACCGGCGTCGTTCCACGCGGTCCGCAGCAGAACGAAGTCGGCAGCGTTGGTGACGCCGTCGCGATCGCCGTCGCCGGCTCGCTGCTGACCCAAGCCGCTCAGCTCCGAGGTGTCGATGCGCCAGCCGTCAATAAATGCCTGGATGCCGGCGGCGGTCACGTCGCCGTCAAGGTTGAGGTCCCCGGGCAGAATCGTAACAGATGTCTTGAGGTAGGCACGCGCGACCGACGCCTGCAAGTTGAACTCCACGAATCGAGCTGGCCAACCGGCGCCCCGTTGCGGCCCCAGAAGAGGCCGTAGGGGCCGTTGGGGTCGCGTTTGTTGGCGTCGAGCCAAGCGAGCGCGGCGTCCACCTTGTTGACCCAATACGGGTTGTGATCGGCGAGGTATAGATCATCGAGCGCGTCGACGAGCTCGAAGACCCAGTAGCCCTCGTCATTGATACGGCCGGTGCCGGCGTCGAAATAGCGGCCCATCGCCGTTGTGGCGATGCGCTGCGCCTCGGTCAGATAGCTGGCGTTGTCGCAGCCGCCGATATATGTAATATCGGTTCGGGAAGGCCTTCGAGCCGTTTTTCGACGACCGCCCGGACAGGCTGCAGCCAAGTTGTATGGGCCGCAAGCGTAGTCCATCGGATCTCGACGTCGCCTTAAACAATCGCGGCGCCTTAGCCCTCGGTCCCGGTGACGGTGATCGCGTACTCACCGGAGCCGAGCCTCAACTCGGTCGCCGCCGGCCTGAACGAGGGGCCGTCCGACTTCTCAATCGCCGCGTCGACGGGCCTGCCATCGACGAGGACTTCTTCGGGCGCGACCTCCGGCAAGCGGATCGTCGCCTTGGTGTTGGCCGGCACAACGACACGGAGCATGCGAGACGGCGCCGACCCGGACCACTCGGTCTCGATCGGGCCGCGGATGCTGTCGTACTTGATGCGGCAATGTTCGAGCGCGGGGTCGAAGGTCGGCTCGATGACGATCTCAGCGAAGCCCGGCGCCGCCGAGCGGATGCCGCCCAGGTGCTGTGAAATCCAGCCGTAAACGGCGCCGAACGAGTAGTGGGCGAACGAGTTCATTCCTGGGTCCTGGAAGCCCCGCTCGGGTGTCCACCCGTCCCAGCGTTCCCAGATGCTCGTGGCGCCGTGGGAGATTGAGAAGAGCCAGCCGGGGTACTCGGTCTGGTGCAGGAGCTTGAGGGCGACGTCATCGCGGCCGATCTCGCTTAGCACGAGCATCAAGTCCTTGGTGCCGACGAAGCCCGTCGAGAGCTTCCAGCCGCGGCCTTCGATATCGTCGACCAGACGCTTGGCCGCCTGCTCACGCGCGTCGCCATCGACGAGGCCGTAGCCGATCGCCAGAACGTAGCAGGCTTGCGTGTCGCCCCGGACCTCACCGTCGGCGCTGACGAACTCTTTGTTGAACGCCGCCTTGATCCTCTCGAACAGCGCGGCGTACTTCTTGGCGTCGTCGGTCTTGCCGAGGGCTTCGGCGGAGCGGCGCAGCAGATCGACGCTGCGAGCGTAGTAGGCCATGTAGATAACTTCTTTCGGCGTGTCGGCCTTGACGCTCAGCCAGTCGCCGAAGGCATGGAAGTCGTCGGGGGGCAGGACGCCGTCCTTCGCGCGATCGCGGCAGAACTCGACGAACCGGACCATCATCGGGTAATGCCGTCCGAGCAGCTCGCGATCTCCGTAGGCTTGGTACACCTCCCAGGGACAGATGACGCCGGCGTCGGACCAGGCGGGGCCGCCATCGTCGAGCCCGGGTAGCACGGGGGCGACTTTCGGAAGCTGTCCGTCGGCCCGCTGAGCGTCGGACAGGTCTACCAGCCACTTGCGGAAGAAAGCCTGCACGTCGGCGATGCGCGCGGCGGTCATGACATAGACCTGGGCGTCGCCGGTCCAGCCGAGCCGCTCGTCACGTTGCGGACAGTCGGTGGGAACGTCGATGAAGTTCGAGCGCTGGGTCCAGTAGATGTTTTGGTAGAGTCGATTCAGTTTCGCGTCGGAACACTCGAATTCATTGGCCACCGGCGTGTCGCTGCTCAAAGCGATTCCCGTCACGGCTTCGAGCGGCGGCTGCTCGTCGACGCCGGTGACTTCCACATACTGAAAGCCATGGAACGTCTGGCGGGGCTGCCAGACCTCTTCGCCCTCGCCTTTGCAGGTGTAGCAATCGATGGCTCGGGCGAGACGGAGGTTGGTGACATAGAGTGTGCCGTCGGGGTTGAGCCGCTCGGCGTAGCGGAGCTGGATCCGCTGGCCCTTCTGGCCACGCACCTTGAGTCGCACCACGCCCGCCATATTCTGACCGATGTCGTACACGTAGACGCCGGGGAGGGGCTCGTTAACGGACTGGGCGAGGAACTCATCGATTTCGACGACCGGCGGGCCGGGGTGCCACTCGATGACGGGCGAGACCTCGGCGCCAACATCGACGGACGCTACCGATGCGACCGTGGCGCCAGGCATGTCCCAGTTGGGCACCTCCTTCGTCGCGTCGTACTCTTCGCCGACGAGCATGTCCGCAATCTGCTTGGGGCCTTCGATGACCGTCCAGTCTTCGCCGGTGGCGAAGGCGTCGTGCGTGCCGTCCTCGTACTCGACGCGGACCATCGCGCGTAAGCGGGGCTTCGTGCCGTAGTGGTCACGTTGCGCGCCCCAGGCGACGTGGCCGGAGTACCAGCCGTCGGCGAGCACAGCGCCCCAGGCGTTCTCGCCCTGCCGAATGTCGTCCGTGACGTCGTAGGCGCGGTAGTACACCCGCTTGCGGTAATCGGTCCAGCCGGATGAGAAGAAGTCCTCGTTGACGGGCTTGCCGTTGAGGCTGAGGTCGGCGAAGCCGAGCGACGCGAGGTACGCCGTCGCGCGGCGGACAGGCTTCTTCACCTTGAACTCGCCGCGCAGGTAACTCGGCGGCGCCGTCACATCGCGACGGACAACGAGTTCGCCCCAGGGCTTGTCGCCGTAGTCGCCGATCTCCTTCGCCTTCGCGGCGACGTCGAGAGTTTGCTTTCGCCAGTCGCCGGCGTCATCCTTCGCACTGAGCCAGTCGGCGTCGGTGGTGAGCAGGTGCTGCGAGCCGCTGGCGTCGGTGACCGTCAACTTCGCAATGAACCCCGTCGGTCCTGGACTGCCGTTGCGGGTCAACACCCGCAGCTTGTTGAGGCCGGATCGAAGGTAAGGAGCGACCTCTTCGGCTCTCGGATGCTCCAGCGCCGTCACGCCCGCCACCTCAACGTCGTTGAGCAGAACCGTCGCATTGTCATCGGCGGCGACCACGAGCGTGGCGCGCTGGACGTCTGCGGCGGAAGGGAGCTCCCATTCACGATAAAACACTCGCGTTTCGGCGGGGGCTTGGCCTCCGGCGTCGGCTGGAAAGCAGATCCACTTCGCCTCTTCAAGTGGGGCGCTCGGCGGGTTACTGTTCAAATGCCGAAGGGCGTCGTAGCCGATCCAGTCGCCCTTCCATTCCCGCGGGTCGAGGACGCCAACCGTCCACTCGGCGGACTCGCTCCAGGGCCCCGGCTTGCCGTCGCGGTCCCATGCCATGACCTTCCAGTAGCACCGCTGGTGCGATTGCAGCTTAGCGCCGGAATAGGCCACGCCGTTGGTGGAGTCGCCCTCGATCTTGCCCGAGTCCCAGAGGTCTCCCTCGCCGCCGGCGAGTTTCTGAGGCGAGGAGGCCACGAGCACGCGATAGGCGGACTGCCACTGATTCCGCTGGTCCGATGTGACGATCCAGCTCAACTCGGGCGACGGGCGATCGACGCCCCGCGGCTCGGTGAGGTACTCGCAGCGGAGCCGTTCGGCTTGAAGGACGCCGCTGGCTTGTTCAGAAGCAGAAGCGATCGACAGCGAGCCGACGAGCGTCGCCAGCAGAGCCAACGACAGACGAGAGAGAAGAGCCATGTCGGGGGAGTTCCTCGGGTGGCGACACTTGGTGTTCCATATTGGAGTCGGTGGTCCGATCGTAGCCTGCGGCGAGTCGCTCTGAAACAGGCCGCGGGGGGGCGGTAAGAGAATCCCTAGCCCCAGGGCCCTATCGTGAAGCGGCTCACGTAAGGATGGATATTCGTCTTCGCCACGATCGGCGCGTCCGCGAAAGCGATCGTCACGCAAAAGTTGCGCTGATCGAGCGTGCGGTCGTGGTAACCTATGCCCGCTCGATCGATCCGACCCCTTCCACGCCGGGACCCTGCGGGGGCGCTCAACCGATATGCCGACCGTGTTAATGTTTTGGCGTGTCGCGCCGCTGCTCTGCTGGAGCGTCGCGGCGTACTCCGCTAGCCCGATCTCTGAGGCCAGCCCGCTCTTTGAGAACTCGGACTTCGAGTCGGGCGACCTCGCGCCGTGGACGGTCGAGGGCGAAGCCTTCAGGCGCCAGCCCACCAAGGGGGACAACCCTACCGCCCGCAACCGTGAACCGAGCCTCCACGAGGGTGAGTTCTGGATTGGCGGTTTCGAAAACTACAGCGGCCGATCGGGCCAGCCGGGCGATGTCGGCGACGACGACGCCACCGGCGCGCTTATCTCGCCCGCGTTCGAAATCAATGAGAAGTACCTCAGCTTCCTGGTTGGCGGCGGCGAGAGGCCCGGTGAACTGGGCGTCAAGCTCGTCTGCGACGGTCGCGAAGTCGAGCTCGCGACCGGCGGCAATAGCGAATCGATGACCCGCTGCAACGCCGACGTCTCCGCCTTTATTGGCAAGCGCGCACGCCTGGTCGTCTACGACAACGCGCGGGGCCGCTGGGGCCATCTCAACGTCGATGGGTTCGTCGCCTCCGCCGAGCCGCTGCCTGACGAGTCCAAGGGCTTTGCGTTCACCCCTCCGCTGGCGGCCGACGGCTACCCGGACATCGGTTACAGCGAACCGCTGCGTCCGCAGTTTCACTTCACGTCGGGAAAGAACTGGCTGAACGACCCCAACGGGATGGTGTTCGACGGCGGAAAGTACCACCTCTTCTTCCAGCACAATCCCGCCGCGCCGGTCTGGGGCAACATGACGTGGGGGCACGCCGTCAGCCCGGATAGGGTCCACTGGAAGCAGTTGCCCCACGCGCTGCTTCCCTACCGCGTCGATGGGCGAGTCGGGACCATCTTCTCCGGCACGGCGGTCGTCGATCACAACAACAGCCTGGGCGTGCAGAAGGGGGCGCAGAAGACGCTCTGCGCGTTCTTCACGTTCGCCACCGAACCGAAGTTCTATCAGGCGATGGCGTACAGCACTGATGGCGGCGCGTCGTGGACCTACTGGAACGAGGGCCGCGCGGTCGTCCCCAACCAGGGGTTCGACCCCGGTGAGCGCGACCCGAAGGTTTTTTGGCACGAGCCCAACAAGCAGTGGGTCATGTCGCTGTGGGTGCAGTCCAACCCGGGCCGCGTACGGATCTTTACGTCAACGAATCTGACCGACTGGGAGTTCGCATCGGACCTGATGCGTGACTGGGCGTTCGAGTGCATGGATGTCCTCTTCTACTCCACCGCAGATGGCGGCGAGCGGGCGGTGATCTACGACGCCAGCTTCGACTAAGAAGTCGGCGTGTTCGACGGCAAGGAGTTCCACACCGAGGCCGGCCCGTTCACCGCCGGCGGCGGCAACTTCTACGCCGCGCAGACGTTCAACAACAGCCCCGACGGACGGGTCGTCCAGATCGGGTGGATGCGTGGCGGGCCCAACCCGGCTAAGCAGTACGGGCTGCCCTACAACCAGCAGATGACGTTTCCCTGCGAGCTTACGCTCCGGAAAGTCGACGTCGTGCCGCGACTCTTCGCGTGGCCGATCAAAGAGATCGAAAGCCTCGTCGAAGCGACCCACGAGCAAGGCCCCGTGCAGGTCGGCGAGGAGGGTATCGATCTTCTTGCCGGAGGCAAACTCGACTTGGCCGATATCGAGTTGGAGTTCAACCCCGGCGAGGCGGCGACCGTCTACTTCGACTTGGGGAAGGCACGGGTCTGGTACCGTAGCGACCGCCACGAGCTGTGGATGTCAGGCGTCAACGAAAAAGGCGAGCGAATCGATACTCGGATGTTCCGTGACCTCGGGCTGCGTGATGGGGCGGTGAGGCTCCGCTTCCTCGTCGATCGGCTCAGCGTCGAGGCCTTCGCGTTCGACGGCGAGCAGTTCTACGCCGGCTACTACGCCCCCCTCGAAGAAGAGGGCGGGGCGATCGTCCGAGCGTCGGCTGCAGGCGCAGAGCTGCTCTCCGCCAAGGTACGAGTGCTCCGGTCGGCATGGCGGTGATGGCCCGGCGGCACAACGGCTAGCGCGGGGGCCGCTCTCGGCGGTCGATACGATCACGGCGGGCCGCATCGGTGAATCACCCGCTGCCCGCCGCGAGCGCCAGCGCCTTGGTTGACGTGGCCGTACGCATTAAAAACAGGGTCGCCGTCCGCTCTCTTCTCTTCCCCGAGTCGTCCCTTGAAAGCTAGTCCAACGCTTGTCGGATGTGCGGTGATCGCCGCCCTGGGAGGCCTGCTCTTTGGCTTCGACACCGTCGTGATCTCGGGCGCCGAGCAAAAGATCCAGGCGCTCTGGGAGCTGACGCCGTTCGTTCACGGCTTGGCGCTCAGCGCCGCGCTGTGGGGCACGGTGCTGGGATCGGTGGTGGGCGCCTATCCGGCCGATAAGTACGGACGCAAACCGACGCTCTTTTGGATCGGTCTCTTGTACCTGGTCTCGGCGGTCGGGTCGGCGTTGGCGACGGACGTCGTCTCGTTCATGATCGCGCGGTTTATCGGCGGGGTGGGCGTGGGCGTCTCCACGGTCGCCGCGCCGATGTACATCGCGGAGATCTCGCCTCCCAGCGTCCGGGGGAGACTCACGGCGATGTATCAGTTGAACATCGTGCTGGGCATTCTGCTGGCGTTTCTCTCGAACACGGCGCTGCTGGGGATTAGCGACAACGACTGGCGGTGGATGCTCGGTGTCGAGGCCTTCCCCGCATTGGCGTACACCCTTGCCTG
Organism: Pirellulales bacterium; assembly: GCA_041741515.1. GTDB lineage: Bacteria > Planctomycetota > Planctomycetia > Pirellulales > Lacipirellulaceae > Botrimarina. The sequence continues at coordinate 14,770 of JBGSJY010000560.1, forward strand.
CTTGGCTCTGTCGGAGAGCCCCCGCTGGTTGGTTGCGGTGCGGGGCGACCGGGCGGGCGCGGCGCAGGTGCTCCGGCGACTGGGGGCTTCGTCGGAGGAGGAGGCCCAAACCCAGCTTCAATCTATCGAGGCCGCCGCCGCAGCGGAGTCGCACCGCCACGGCTTGTTCGCGGCGGGGCTTGCTAAACCGATCCTGTTGACGTTCTTGATCGCCTTCTTCAACCAGATGTCGGGGATCAACGCGGTTCTCTACTTTGCGCCGCGGATTTTCGAGTTCGCCGGCCTCGCGAAGAGTTCGGCCTTTCTGCAGTCGATCGGAATCGGTCTCACCAACCTCATTTTCACGCTGCTCGGAATCGTGCTGATAGACCTGCTTGGGCGCCGCACCCTGCTGCTCGTGGGATCCATCGGCTACATCGCGTCGCTCGGCTTATGCTCTTGGTCCTTTGCGACGCAGAACCTGGCGCTGGTGCCCTATTGCTTGTTCGTCTTCATCGCCGCGCACGCGATTGGACAGGGGGCGGTCATTTGGGTCTTCATCGCCGAGATTTTCCCCAATCGCCACCGCGCCGCCGGCGCGTCGCTCGGTTCGGCGACCCACTGGATCTTCGCCGCGCTGCTGACATTGGTCTTCCCGTCGCTGGTCGAAAAATTTTCGCCTGCGACCGTGTTCGCCTTCTTCACGGGGATGATGGCGCTGCAGCTGGTCTGGGTGCTGACGATGGTCCCCGAAACCAAGGGCGTGCCGCTAGAGAAATTGCAGAAGCAGCTCGGTCTGTCGGCAGAGTGACCGATCCTAGGTCGCTTGCGCCAAGCGGGCGCGTTGCCTCGCGGGGAGCGATGACGACTCACCGACGAAGAACCCTGGCGCCTTTGGTTCGATGAGCAGCTCGCCCTTCCACGAGCTTCCGCTCACGAACCAGTCGAAGCAGCGGTCGAGTTCCTCCGCCAGCCCGGGCGTTTTCAGTCCGGTGATCGAGGGGCAGAAGTACTCCGCGGGCGGCTCGAGGTTCATCGATCCGATCGCCACGTCCTTGCCGACGACGACGCCGCGCTCGTAGCACGCCCGTATCGATCCGATCGCCGCCGGGCACGTGGTGGATATGAAGGCTGGCGCGATCTCCCCGCCCGCATCCAGCAGTTCAGACATCACCCGGTAAGCGGCCGTAGTGGGGTCGGTGAACAGGGCCGCGGGATTGTCGTGCAGCACGCCCTTCCCTCCCACCCGCGCCAGCCATCGCTGCCAGATCGCGATGCGGCGTTCGATCTCGGGGTTTCGGTTCTGCGAGTTCACACAGTCGATACGGCGACTCCCCAGCTCCCAGAAGTGGTCGAGCACCCGCTCGATGCAAGCCTCCGAGAAGAGCCGGATCGACGGAAGGCCTTCTGCGGAGAAGTCTCCGTCGAGCACCACCACCTTGTTTGCGCGGAAGTGCTCCGAAAGACGGAGCGGAATCTCGGGGCCGTAAGGGATGATGATCGTTCCCTTGGCCTGCTCGACCACCTCAACGACCGCTCGGTCGTCCCAATGGACGTACTGCCCGGGGCGGATCGCCAAACCGCGCCGCGCGGCGGCCTCGGTCACCAGCACCCGGAGTTGGGTCAGGTAGCTCGAAGGGTAGGCCGGATAGAGTAACACCACCTCGGCGGGCTTCGCGGACTTCGCGAACGCGGGGTGGATCATCAGCCCGCCGGTATCGTCGCGTAGCAGAACTTCTTCTTCGAGGAGCTGGCGGACCGCTCGGCGCGCGGTCATGTAGCTGACGCCGGTTTCCTCGGCGAGGCGGCGCTCGCCGGGGATGCTCTCCACGAGGTAGTCCCCCTCCTGGATCCTCCGCTTGATGACCGACATCACCTCGTTGTACTTCGTGGGCGCCGCCATCGATCGATCTCGTCCAGAAAGGCCTCGCCGCCGCCCGTCCTGCTACAGGCCCCCTTCGCAGGGCGCCTGCACGGATACGAATAGCACGGGCCGCCGGCGCCGCAGGCTACGGGCGCCGCTACGGTATCCCTTCGTCAATTCGGGAGGAACCCAAAAATCGGGCAAGCGCGGAACCGAATTGCTTGACACTCGCCAGTGGTTAGTATAGCATCGGTGCTATAGTGTTGAAAGCAGCTTGTAGCGAGTCGGCGCCCAAAATCTTCCCCGTCGATTACGCCGGCGAAGACTCCGTCGTCACAACCCGCTGCGAGCGACGTCTGCCCCATGTCCGTACCTCATCACGGCTAAGAACCCTTGAGGGTCTAGCGCTTCGGTCCTCTTCCTATCCGCTCGTCCACACGCTGGAGTGAAGGGCGCCTACACGGCGCCACACCACCGCAGCCAAGCAGGTCACGCTCGCACGCCCGACGGCAAGTTGCCCTGAATGAGTTGGGCTCGTGACGTTTGTCTTTTCAAGCCTGTCCGTCCCCTGAGTCCTTTTCGATTGACCTTCTGGAGAGAGTAATGAACGCCACGCTCCGTCTCGGACTGTTCCTCACCGCCGCAACCGCTCAGGTCGCCGGCGCCCCCTTCGCCGGCGCGCAGTCGCTGTTGCTCGATTTCGGCACGGACACAACTTACCGCGGCATCAGCGTGGTTAATCCCGACGGCAACGGGAACTACTGGAACAACATCGCTACGGGCGCGTTCTACACGGACCTGATCGACACCACGGGCGCCTCGACAACGATTGATTTTGGCGTCAGCACTCCCGTTGGGACCGACAGCTACAACGGCCCTGCCGGCGACACGTCCGCCGGTGTCCCTGCGAGCATCGGCAACACCGATATTGACGCCGCCGCCCTGGGCGACTTAGCCGTTGTTAACGCGGCGTTCGACTTCTTCGCCGAGCGCAACGTGCGGTTTGAAATCCAGGGGCTGGATCCGTCGAAGCGGTACGACCTGGCGTTCTACGGTTCGCACAAGTTCGACACCGACGCGGCGACCACCTACGCGGTCTACACCGACAACACCTACAGCACAGCGGTCGCTATGGCGAGCCTGAACGTGTACGAGCCCGGGTCGCCGTGGCTCCACAACCGCGACACCGTCGCCACGCTCTCGGGCTTGGCTCCGCAGGCGTCGGACATTCTCTACGTTGAGTTCACCGGGGCCCAGGGCGGTTACGGCTACCTCAATTCCATGAAGATCACGACCGTCCCCGAGCCGACCTCCGCCCTGCTTGTGGCGACGGTCGTCGGTCTCAGCGTGGCGCGTCGTCGGACTCGATAGTCGCTCTCCCACCTCGATCGAAAACAGGTGAAAACAACTATGGCGACCTCAGCCACCGTCCATCGGCGCCTGCCGATCGGACTCCTGATTGTCGCGGCCTGCGCGCTGGCGATTCCCGCCGGCGCGCAGACCGTGCTCTTCGACTTCGGCAACGACGCGTCGTTCCGCGGCGTATCGACGGCGAATCCCGACATCAACGGGAACTACTGGAATAGCTTCCGGACCGGCGTCTTTTATCAAAACTTGATTGACGTTGCGAATCAACCGACGGCAATCGACTTTGGTTTTAGTACGGCGGTGGCAACCGACAGTTACAACGGCCCCGCGGGACCGACGGACGCCACTACTGTCGATAGCGACGTCTTCTTCACCGACATTGACTCGGCGGCTCTGGGCGACCTGGGCGGCTCGCTTGCGGCGGCGTTCGACTATGTGGCCGGACCGTCGTTGCCCACCAACAATCAGGTGCGGTTTGAGATCCAGCAGCTCGACCCAACCATGCGTTATGAGCTGACCTTCTTCGGTTCCCACAAGTACACGACCGACGCGACCACTGTCTACTCGGTCTACAGCGACAGCACCTACACGACGCTCGTCGATTCGGTGTCGCTCGACGTCCGTGATCAGACGGACCCGTCGCTACATAACCGCGACACCGTCGCGGTGCTCAGTGGGCTGGCGCCGCAAACGAGCGAAATCCTGTATGTCGAGTTTGTCGGGTCCAACGGCGCCGACGGCTATCTCAACGCATTAAAGTTGGTCGCCTCGGAAGCTCCGGTGGCCGCTGGCGATTTCAATGGAGATGGCCTGGTCGACGCCGCCGACTACACCGTGTGGCGAGACAACCTCAACGGTAACGAATCGGCGCTCGGCGGCGCAGGCGATGGCAGCGGCACAGTCGATGCGGGCGATTACGCGCTCTGGGCCAGTAGCTACAGCGGGAGCGCGTCGCTCGCCACCGCCGTGCCGGAACCGGTCGGCACGCTGATGCTGATTCTCGCGCTCGGCGGTTGTGGCATCTCAACGTCGCGGCGTAGCTAGCAAACAAGCGGAAGGCCTGATCGCGAGCCGACGCCAAGCTCCCGGGTCGATCGGGGCGCCCCTACCGGCTTGGCGCCGGCTCCAATTTTCAGCGACGCACTCGTTTCAGGGACGCACGAAGATGGCAACGACATTTCGGACGCGTCGTCGCGACGCCTTCACGCTCGTGGAACTGCTGGTGGTGATCGCCATCATCGGGATCCTCGTCGCCTTGCTGCTCCCCGCTGTTCAGGCGGCCCGCGAGGCGGCGCGGCGCACGCAGTGCAAGAGCAACCTCAAGAACATCGGCCTGGCGCTGCAAAATCACCACGACACCCACACGGCGTTTCCGTCTGGCGGGTGGGGATACAAATGGCTCCCCGAGCCCAATGGGGGCTATGGGCGCGACCAGCCGGGTAGTTGGCTCTATGGCGTGCTCTCCTTTGCCGAAGAGGGCGCTATCCGCGATCTTGGATCGGGCACTCAGCCGGACACCCCGGCGCGGGACCAGGCGATGGCGCAGCTGCTGGTGGCGAGCGTCTCGATCATGAACTGCCCGAGCCGCCGGCCGGCGCAGGCTTATCCGCTGGTCTCGAACTCGTCGAACGACAACTCCGACTACGCCAACACGTCCGCCGATTTTACCGTGAACCCCGGCGCCGCGTTCCGGAGCGATTACGGCGGCTGTCGCGGCGGCGGCACGCAAGAGAACTACAACGCCGTGCTGGCGTCCTCAGGCGTCGAGAAGGCCATTGGCACCCTGGCCTTCAAGTTGGTTGATGGCCCCGGCCCGACCAGCCTCGCTGACGCCCCGACCTGGAGCAATAAAATTGCCGGCCTTGGCGTCGATAAGTGGACTCGTGACATGGGGGCGGGTGGTAACGGCGTCATCCTCGGACACGATCCGATCTCGATGCGGAAGATTACCGACGGCACGTCCAAGACCTATATCGTTGGCGAGCGGATGCGGGAGTCGGACTTGTACATGACCGGCACCTCGCTCTTCGACGACCAGTCCGCCTACAACGGGTTTGACAAGGACTCGATTGTCTCGGCCTGGGTCCCGCCGCTCCAAGACATGTCGAGTGCCGCGTTCGCCGCTTGGAAGACGTCCGCGGGGAGCGCCTACGCGCCGGCGAGCGATAACTCCCTCGCCTTCAACTTCGGCTCGGCCCACCCGTCTGTTTTTCAGGTAGTTTACTGCGACGGGTCCGTCGATAGCGTAAACTATGACGTGGACCTCGAGTTGCACCGCGCGCGAGGAAGCCGCAACCTGGGCGAGGCGCGCCAGTAGGCGGCCTGGGCGCGAATCTCCTTTTCCGCCGCTCACTCGGCGCCCCCCGACCGTCGGCGGCGCCCGATCCCCCGAAACGCAGATGCCCCGAAGCGCATGAGTGATCGCTTGCTCCGCTGCTGTGCGCTGCTGGCGGCCGCTATCGTGCCCCCTGTGGCGCTGGCGCAGCCGGCCGCGGTCGTGAAGACCAATTCGACCAAGGTCTTCATGCATTACATGCCGTGGTTCGAGACGCCCGCCACGCTCGGGGGGACCAATTGGGGCTACCACTGGAAGTTCAACAACCAGAATCCCAACACCGTCGATGAGACGGGCAAGCGGCAGATCGCCTCGCATTACTACCCGCTCATCGGGCCGTATGCGTCGCGCGACCCCGATGTCATCGAGTACCACCTGCTGCTGATGAAGCTGTCGGGCGTCGATGGCGTTCTGATCGACTGGTACGGCGTTCAGGGGACAAACGGCGATATCAACAACCTATTGACCAGCAGCAACGCGCTGGTGAATAAGACCGACGACTTCGGGATGGATTTCGGCGTCGTCCTCGAAGACCGCTTCTCCGCCAACATCGGCCAGGCCGAGGCCAACGTCGCCTACCTCCGCGATAACTACTTCAACCGGCCCGAGTACGTCCGTCTCGGGGACGACCAGAACCCGCTGTTAGGCGTGTTCGGGCCGATCAAGTTCCAACAGCCCAGCAATTGGACCCAAATCCTCGACCAAGCGGGCGAGGAGGTCGACCTGCTAACCCTGTGGTACGAAGGGGCCGAAGCGGGCGCCAATGCGTCGGGAGAGTACGCCTGGATCCACGAAGACGCCGCGCAGAACAACCACTTGCAGCATCAGCGCAATTTCTATCTGACACGTGCGCAGCAGTTGGAGATAGCGGGTGGAGTCGCCTACCCCGGGTTCGACGATTTTTACGTCGAGGGGGGCGTCGGGCAGGTCGTTCCGTTCGACATCCCGCACGACGACGGGCAGACGCTCGACGCGATGCTGGCATTAGCGACGACTTACGCCAGCCGCATCGACTTCTTGCAGCTCGCCACGTTCAACGACTACGGCGAGGGGACCATGTTCGAGCCGACGGTCGAGACGGGCTTCGAGTATCTCAAAAAGGTGCAGCAATTCACCGGCGTCGAATATTACGAGGAGGACCTGCGGCTGGTGTACCGACTGTTCCTGGCCCGCAAGGAATACGCGGGGGACGCCGCCATCCAGGCGCAGCTGGACCTCGTCTCGACGAGCCTGACCGAGTTGCGGCTCGACGACGCCGCGGCAGCCCTGGCCGAGGCGGCGCCCGCCGGAGACTTCGATGGCGACGGTGACGTCGATGCGGCCGACTACCGGGTCTGGCAGTCGAACTTCGGCGTGCGGACCGTCTCGCTGGGGACCGGCGCCGACGCCAATTTCGATGGGGTCGTGGACGCCTCGGACTACACGATCTGGCGTGACGGCTTTCAAGCCGCCCACCCCGCCGAAGTGGTCCCCGAGCCAACCGCCGTCACTCTGGCTGGCCTCACCGCACTGATGGTCACGCTACTTCGCATCGCGAGGTAATTGGCGACGACGGATCGCGCCCGTAGGTCGATTGCCAAAGACCGCCGCGATCGCGTAGCGTAAGCGACTCTTCGCCCCAGTCGTCGATGCGCTCGAGCACGCCCGTTGTTGTCTCCGGACCCTTCCGCCGAGCTCGCGCCGCCGACACCCGGTGGCCTCCTCGCGCGCCTCGCGGCGATGATGTTCCTGCAGTCTTGGCCGCTGGGGTGCTGGGGGGTCACGATTGGGGCTTATATCGCGGCCAACACCGGAGATCTCGGCTCTCGCGCGTTCTCCTCGGGGTTCATCGGCTATAGCACGCTTGCCGCCGCGGCGGGGAGCCTGATCTCGCCGTACCTGGCCGGGGTGATCGGCGACCGCCTCGTGCCGCCTCGTTGGCTGCTCGCCGGTCTGAACCTCGCCTGCGCGATCGCGGTGGGCGGGCTCTACGCCAGCGAAGGCGAGCTGGCTTTTTTCGTAGGGCTCTTTATCTACTTTCAGTTCTATTTCCCGGTCGTCACGCTCTGCAACGCGATCGCGCTGGCTCACCTGGGGCGCGCCGAGGTGGAGTTCCCCGTCCTGCGGCTGTATGGCGCGATCGGTTGGATCGCCGCAGGCGTGTTCGTCGGGTTCGTCTGGCCTTGGCTGCTTGGCGGCTCGATCGAATCAACGAGGACCCCGTTCTTGGTCGGCGCCGCGGCCAATCTTGTGATGTCGCTCTACGCTCTAACGCTTCCGCGAACCGCCCCGGTCCCTTTGCAAGCCGCAGGTCCTCGGCCGGTCTGGCGCAAGGCCCTCACGCTGCTCACCGACACAAGGCTGCGATGTTTTCTGCTGGCGTCCTTCTTCGCCTGCGTCCCGAGCATGGCGTACAACAATTTCTGCAACCCCTTCTTGAACCAGCAGGGATTCCCGCTGCCCGCCGCGATCATGACCCTCGGCCAAGCGTCCGAGATCGCTGTGCTGGCGGCGATGCCGATGCTGGTGCGGCGGATCACGCTGCCATCGCTCTTCGTTCTCGGCATGGTTTCCTGGCTGCTCCGCTATTTGCTACTCGCCACGGGCGCGGGTCTTGAGGTGGCGTGGCCGGTTTACGCGGCAATCCTCTTGCACGGACCGTGCTTTGCCTTCATCTACGTGGTCGGCCCGATGCTTGCGGATCGGCTGACGTCGGGGCACGACCGAGGCGCCGTGCAAGGGCTCTACTCCGTGGCGTCGGGGGGACTCGGTCACGTGGTCGGCGCCGTCGCCGTCGGCGCTGCGCAGGCCTCGCTCCTTACCCCCGCCGGCGTCAGCCCCCCGCCCAACGACTGGACCTCCTTCTGGGCCGTCTCGGCGACCGTTTCCGCGCTATCGCTGGTGGTGCTTTCGATAACCGTGAGACGCTTGTCGCAGCGACATCCTTCCTAAGCACCGCCGAGGCTGGAAAGATGGGGCGTGGCGCAAAAGCGACCCCCAGTGGTTACGATGGGTCGATGCTCCTCCAGCCGTATCGGCGCCTGCAGGCTTTTCGAGCGTGTGTGCTTGGTCACGAGCAAGGGAACTTCGTAGTTCTTTCCCAGGCCCCGCTGCAGAGCGCGTCCTTACTTTTCATTGCAACTCGCAAGACCACACTCCAATGACGCGACTTGTGCTGAGGTATCTGCTGACAAGGGACATGCCTGCCTGTCTCCTGCTCGTCGCAACCGCTCTCACCACGGGCGCCCCACCGTCCCGCGCCGCGGAGGCGGTGACGATCGAGTCGCTGCTTGCCGAAATGACCGACCGCGACGCTTTGGCGCGCTTCCCCGCGCCGAATTACTCCTGCGCGCAGTCGAGTAGCTACGACCGCGACTCAACGTCGTCCGCGGACGCCTCGACCTGGTTCGCCAATGGGGACCGTAGCCAGTTCGTTCGGACGGAAGAGAACGAGGGGCGTACCGAGTACGTGCTGCACGACCAAGACGGCCCCGGCGCGCTGGTGCGGTTTTGGGCGACATGGCACGGCCCGAGAGGGGGTCCCTTCAGCAACGGGACCCTCCGCGTCTATATCGACGGCGCCCAGCGACCGGCCATCGAGGGCCAGGCTCAAGAGGTCATCGACCAGGGCTTGCTTGCGTCCGGTCCTCTCTCGCAAGGCGTATCGCCACGGACGGAGTATGCTCAGCGCGGCCACAACCTCTACCTGCCGATCCCCTACGCCAAGCATTGTAAGGTGACTTACTCGACCGAGGTCGAACTGGACCGCGGCGCCAAAACGGGCGAGGCGCTTTACTACCAGATCAACTACCGCACCTACGAGAAAGGCGTCGATGTCGAGTCGTTCTCGATGGAACGGCTGCAAGCGGCGGGCCGGAAAATTGACGAGACAAACAGACAACTCGAATCTGCTAAGATCGACAGCGCGGGCCTCACCGTGGTGCAAGCCTCTGGTGAAATTGCCCCCGGGGACGCGATTGAGCCGATGGCGATCGAAGGACCCGGCGCCATCCGATCGATGTGTCTGAAGCTCAAAGCGGACGACCTCGAGCAAGCGTTGCGTTCCACCGTCCTCGAGATAAAGTTCGACGGTGAGCGTACCGTCTGGGCGCCCGTCGGTGAATTTTGCGGGATGGGTTACGAAGTCCATCCGTTCGAAACCTGGTACACGGCCGCCGAGGCTGACGGCACGATCGCTTGCCGTTGGGTGATGCCGTTTGAAAAGGACGCAGCAATCACGCTCCATAACGTCGGCGATCAGCCGGTCGAAGTGGTGTCGGCGGAGGTGAAGCACGGCGGCTGGGAATGGGACGATCGGTCAATGCACTTCCACTCGACTTGGCGGCAGTACACCGGCCTCCACACCCGTTCCGACCAAAAAGAGGGCGGCGTGGACGCGTTCGACGTGAACTACGTCGCCGTCGAGGGCCAGGGCGTGTATGTGGGCGACACGCTGACGCTCTGCAACGGCGCCGCCGCCTGGTGGGGCGAAGGGGACGAGAAGATCTACGTCGATGGCGAGTCCTTCCCGTCGCATTTCGGCACGGGTACCGAGGACTACTACGGCTACGCCTGGTGCCGCCCCGAGCCCTTCGCGGCGCCGTTCCACGCCCAGCCGGAAGGGGGCGGCAACCTTTCGGGCGGTTATTCAACCAACAGCCGCTATCGATCGCTCGACGCCATCCCCTTCAAGGAGTCGCTAAAGTTCGACATGGAGGTGTGGCACTGGGCCGACACGAAGATCAACTACGCGCCGACGACGTTCTGGTATGCCCGTCCCGGCGCGGCGTGCAACGTCGCGCCCGCGCCGAGCGATGCGGCCCTGCCCGTTGCCCGGCAACGAGAGGACTTGGTCCCGATCTACCGGATCGACGGCGCCATTGAGGGCGAGTCCCTCCGCGTGGTGGAGAACGGCGGCGGCAAGGTCATGCCGCAAGCCGGCGGGTTCGGCTGGAGCAACGACCAGCAACTTTGGTGGATCGACGGGGCGGTTGGCGACAGGCTGGTCTTGGAGTTCGACGCCGGCGACGGTGGCAAACGGAGCATCGTGGCCGGCCTTACCGAGGCGCCCGACTACGGGATCATCGAGCTGAGCGTCAATGGCCGGCCCGCTGGTAAGTTCGACCGCTACGCCCCGAGCGTGACGCACAACGCGGTCGCCATCGGTGATTTCGACCTCCAAAAGGGCGCCAACCGATTGACGATCGAAATCGTCGGATCGAACCCTAGCGCCGTGCCCCGGCGGATGTTCGGACTCGATTATTTGAAGCTCAACCCCACGCAGTGACGGCCCGCTCGCGGCGGGTGCAGGGAACGGACGTCCGGCGGCGAATGTGATGGCGTCCCGCTAAGTCAGCGGAGGCCTACGTCTGCCGAGGTGATCGCCGACACCAACTCACAGGATGTCGGTAGGCGGCGGCGGGTTCGCTGACGCGAGTCGATTGGGGACGATCTCTCGGACCCTCACCGGCTATTGGCCCCACTCGCTTGGAGCGAAGTCCAAGCCGACGCACGACGGCTAGTCTAACCGCGCAATTGCGCAACTTGGCTCCGATATCGCCGGGGCTCCCCGACACCTTTGGCGCGGTAGTCGCGACCCCGAGCTAGCAATCAACGCTCCGGATGACCGCAAAAGCTGATCCGGATAATGCAATCGGATTTGTCGGCTGTTGCACGCGGTAGGCCCGTCGGTAACCTGGAAGCCGACAGATCGCGCCGTCGCGTCATCCCGGGCCATTGGTTCCGTAGTTGACTGTTCTCGCGGCCCGGCAAGTCTTTTCAAGAAGCACCTCCTCCGAACTTTTCTAGCCCGGCTGGGCAGTAGCCGTTTCCGTACTGGTCGCAGGGCCACGACGGAATTTTGGGGCTGCCGTCAGCCAAAGGCGTCGCTCGAGCCTCGCATTCCTATGAATAAAGTGATCGGATTTTCACGGCTCTCGTTGTGCGCGGCCGTCCTGGCGGCGTCGTACTCAACGGCTCAAACCAACGGGACGTGGTCTACCGCTGGCGGGGGGCTCTACTCCGACTCTGGTAACTGGCAGGGTGGCGCAATCGCTGGTGGCGCGGGGGCGACCGCTAATTTTAACCAGGTCGATCTCAACGGCGACGCATCGATCTCGATCGATGCGCCTTTAACTTTAGGCCACTTGGTTTTTGGAGACACGAACACAGCCACCGGCGGCGTTTGGGACTTCTTCACCAACAACGCCGCGGTCGTCACGCTCGACGACGCCGCGCCGACGATCACGGTCAACCAGCTCACGCCGGCGACGACGTTCGACGACGTCTTTCTCGGGACCGGCCTTGCCGGGACAGCCGGGTTCACCAAGCTCGGCAGCGGGATTCTGACGATCGGCGCCCCGTCCGCGCCGCTCACCGGCCCGATAAACGTCAACGCCGGCACGCTTAGGATTGGCCCCTTGGGCACACTCGCCGGGACAGCAGGCGTCATCAACAAGACGATGGCCAACGGGACGACTATCGAAACCCAGTCGGCGGGCGCCGCCCTCGTGGGAGTCAGCGTGGCGCCGAACGCCAACGCGACGATCCGCATGATGGGCTCCGGGTCCAACTTCCTCAATACGATCCAGGGAGCCGGGTCCGGAACACTAAATCTGGTTTACGGGGTCGCCGGCGCGACCGTCTCTGGAGAGGGCGACTGGGTGACAGGCGGGGGTTTCTCGGTCGTCAACATGACCGGCCTCGGCGCGACGCCGACTTTCTTCCGCGGTCGGATCAACCGCCCGGCGCCCAACAATTGGAACGGCAACACGTTCGCGACTTCCGAGCTGAACCTGGACAACGTTGAGTTCTTCGTTCAGACCAACTCGGGGGGCAATACCGTCAGCTTCGGCGAGCTCAACGGCACTTCGACCGCCGTACTCCGTGGCGGGAACGGTGGCTCGGGCGGCACCGCGGTCCGGTACGCCATCGGGGCCAACAATACCGACGGCGTTTTCGCCGGGACGGTCAACGGCGCTGGCGGCGCCGCCGCCAGCGGCGGCATGTCGATCGACAAAGTCGGCTCGGGAAAGCACACGTTCTCGGGGGCTTTCACAAATTCGATGGTCGGCACCAGCACTGACATCGGTCGGCAGGGCGGCGTGATCCGCGTCTCGCAGGGCACGCTTGCCTTCGCCGGCTCGGCCGACAACGTTCCCGGCGGCTTCGGCACGAACAAGACGACCCTCGACGTGCTCGCCGGCGCGACCCTCGATGTGTCGGGGACAACCAACGTCTTCTCGACCTCGCCCCTGCAGCAGCTCCAGGGGAGCGGCACGATTGTCGGACCTTTCAACCACGCGGCTGGAGAGATCCGTCCCGCAGACGTCTCCACGGTGGACAACGACACGTCGCTGACGAACGTCCCTGTTCCCACGGTGGGCACGATCACGTTCAACGGCAGCCTGAGCTTCAATGGGGGCTCCATTGTCTACGATATGAACACCACTCCCGGCGTCAACGACCTCATCCAGGTCAACGGCACGACCAGCGTCGGTGGTGGCGGGACTATCGCGCCGAATTTCCTGGGAGGCGATCCGGCCCCCGGCCTCACCTACACGGTGTTGAATTCGACCGGCGGGTTCACGGGCTCGCTGGGCAACTGGTCGGTTGCGTGGCCCGGCCGCGGCGCCTCACCGACGGTCGTTCAAAATGGGAACCTCCTGCAGTTCACGACGACCGCCATCACCTCGGGAGGGTCGGTCACTTGGAGCGGCGCCAACGGCGGCGTCTGGGACGTTCAGACCACCCAAAACTGGACCCTCAATGGCTCGCCCAACACCTTCTTCCAGGGCGACGACGTGACGTTCAACGACTCGGGCGCTAACCCGGCGGTGACGCTTTCCGCGACCGTCAACCCCCGCAACATGGTCGTTAACTCCAGCACCAACAACTACAGCTTCAGCGGTGGCGTGATCTCGGCGACGGGCACGCTGACCAAGCAGGGTTCGAGCACCCTCACCTTCAGCAACACCAACGCCTTCACCAGCGCGTCCTTGCAGGGCGGCGTGGTGGACACAACCGGCGTTGCCGGCACGCTAGGCACGGGTCCGCTGACGATGGCCGGCGCGTCAATTGTCAATGTCGCTAATGGCGCCCCGCTGCCGAACTCGAGCATCGATGTGGCGACCGCCACGTCGAACACCCTGAGCGTCAACGGTAGCGGAGCAGCGGGCGGCGCCACGTCGCTGCCGACGCTAACCGGCGGCGGCGCCCTCACGATCCGATCGAACGTCGATGACAAGTGGATCGCGCTGGGCAATACGGGCGGCTTCACCGGGAATCTGACGATCGGCCCCGATGGCGTGAACTCCACCGTGATGGGCACCGTCCGCACGCTCGGCGGGCAAACCACCTTCCCGAATGCGGTCGTCAACCTCAGCGGACTCACGATGGCGAACCAAGCCGGCGCCAGTGCTGCCGAGGTGACCTTCGCGTTCGGCGAGCTGCACGGCGACGCCGCGACGACCCTGAACGCCTTCATCGGTGGCTCCACAGCTCGCCCTGACGCGGTCTGGCGGATCGGCGATCTCAACACCGACTCGCAGTTCGACGGCATCATTGTTGATAACGCCGCGACGGCCCCTGATTCGCTGTCCCACGTGCTCAAGGTCGGCACGGGCAAGCTGACGTTGACGGGCCTCAGCTCGTATACGGGCGACACGACGGTTCAGAACGGCGAGCTGAGCGTCACCAACGCCTTCTTCGCCGATACGTCCGACTTGTTCGTCGGCAGCACCGGTATTCTGGACCTCGACTACATCGGTTCGGACTCGATCGACTCGCTGTACTTCGGCAACGTGCCCCAGTCGCCCGGCATCTACGGCGCGATCGGCAGTGGCGCCCAGTTCCAGGTCCCGTACCTCACGGGTGGCGGCACCCTCAGCGTTACGACGCTCGGTGGCCTGCCGGGAGACTACAACGACGACGGCGTCGTCGATGCGGCAGACTATACCGTCTGGCGTGACGGGGGACCGCTGCAGAACGAGACCGCTACGAAGGGAGTTGTCGACGCCGCCGACTACACGGCATGGGCCGGCAACTACGGGGCGACATCGTCGCCGAGCAATTCGCTAGCGGTCCCCGAGCCGGCCGCTGCGGTCTCGCTGCTGGTTGGCCTGACGCTTACCCTGGCGGGCCGTCGGGCCCGTCGGGCGTGATTTAAATGCCTGATGACACCACACTGACGCGCCACTTTGATTGACACCTGGAGGAGTTCTAATGAGCTGGACTAAAACGACGCGGGGCCTCGCCACTGCGATCCTGCTGACGGCTGCCGCCGGAGTGAACGCCGCAATGGTGTCGCTATCCGCCAGCAACGACACTTTTATCCGCGACGGCCGCAGCCACACGGTGAACGGTGTCGCCGCCGCGCTGGACGCGTTTCCACCGTTTGTTCCCTATGTTCAGTTCAACCTCTCGGGTTTGGATATCGACACCGTCTCTAGCGCCACCCTTCGGCTTTGGAAAGTGGCCGGCACTAGAAACGACGCCATCACCAACGACCGCTACTCGACGTATGGTCTGCCGAATCTGCCTGGCAACACGGCCCAGAACTGGGACGAGTTGCTCGACTTCGACCCGCTCGACGCCACCAATGGCCTCGACTTTCGCAACGTCGGGCTCGAACACACGCTCGGCGTCGGCAATGGGCTCGACCTGACGCGGGCGATCAGCCTCGACCCGCAGGATGGCGGCGTCAACGTCACTGAGACCGTCAATAACACGACCGGCGAGATCGTTGTTACCGGCGATGACTTAGTGGCGTTCCTAAACTCGCGAGTGGACGACGATGGCTACGTGACCTTCATGATGCCGTTTGAAGGAACCGCCCGAGGATTTGGCATCGCTTCGAAGGAGAACGCCGATCCGGCCCTACGACCGGCGCTCGAGATTGAGTTTACCGGCGTGGTCCCCGAGCCGGCGACCGTAGGGATGTGCCTCATCGCCGCGGCGGCGTTGGCCTCGCGGCGGCGCACCCGTTGACGCTCAGCGGGCTCAATTCGATTGGGGTGGAGATGCAGGGGCGGTGATCCTTCACCGCCCCTGCCCTATTGAGAGAGAGAACTTTATCGATGCACCGCCGATCGATCCCCGCTATAGCCTTGCTCTCATTGCTCGCTGCTGTAGCGCTGGGCGCCGAGTCCGCCGATGTCACGATCACCGACTACGGGGCTGTCGGGGACGGCCGGCGGCTTAATACCGTCGATATCCAGGCGGGCATCGACGCCCTTAGCGCGAGGGGTGGGGGACGGCTGGTCGTCCCCGCGGGGACCTTCCGGTCGGGCGCCCTGTGGCTCAAGCCCGGCGTCGAATTGCATCTTGCCGCGGACGCGGTGCTTGCCGGATCCTCGGACATCGCCGACTTCCCCACCTGCCAGACCCGAATCGAGGGGAAGGTGCAGCCCTGGCGGCCCGCTCTGGTGAACGCCGTCAATCTCGACGGGGTCTCCGTGACAGGAGCCGGCACGCTGGACGGCTTCGGCAAGCCCTACTGGACCGCGTTCTGGAAGCGGCGGGCCGAGAATCCCAAGTGCACCAACCTCGAAGTCGAGCGTCCCCGGCTGATGTACTTCGAGAACTGCCGCGACGTGGCTGTCAGCGGCGTGCGGCTCAAAGATTCGGGGTTCTGGAACCTGCACGTCTACCGCTGCAAGGGCGTCACCCTCGAAGGCCTCTCGATCACGGCGCCGCACGGCGACCCGCCGAAGATCGTCGGCGACGCGCAACCGTGGGACGAGGTGTCGATCGACCGCGCGCCGAGCTCGGACGCCATCGACATCGACAGTTGCCAGGACGTCGTCGTCCGCAAGTGCGTAATCTCGGTCGGCGACGACTGCATCGCGCTGAAGGGGACAAAGGGGCCCGACGCGCTGGACGACCGTTCGAGCCCGCCCGTCGAAAACATCCTCGTCGAGGACTGCGACTTCCTAAGCGGTCACGGCGCGCTGACGTGCGGCAGCGAGGCGACCCTCATCCGCCATGTCACGGTCCGGCGCTGCCGCGTGGGGCGGGCGATTCCCGTGGTGCGGCTGAAGCTGCGGCCCGACACGCCGCAGACCTACGAAGACCTGCGGTTTGAGGACCTGACGCTGGACGGCGCCCAGGCGTTCTTCGACGTGAAGCCCTGGACGCAATTCTTCGACCTGCAAGGGGCGCCGCCCCCGCCGTCGACCGTCCGCAACGTGACGCTGCAACGGATCACCGGTTCGGTCCAGTCGCTGGGCGAGCTCCGCGGCAACCCGGGCGACACCATCGAAGGCGTCACGATCCAGCAGGTCGAGGTCGAAGCCGCCAACGACCGCCTCCGCATCGGCGACGTGCGCGGACTGGTTTTCGAGAGGGTCGTCGTGAATGGCCGCCCCGTCG
>JBGSJY010000561.1:0-3242 GCA_041741515.1 Pirellulales bacterium
GCCGAGCACGCCGCGAATTGCGGCCTGCTCGTCGCGGACACGAAGTTCGAGTTCGGCCAGACGCCCGACGGCGAGCTGCTGCTGATCGACGAGTTGCTGACGCCCGACAGCAGCCGCTTCTGGCCCGCCGATCAGTACCGCGCCGGCGGCGCGCAGCCTTCATTCGACAAGCAGTTCGTGCGGGACTGGCTGCTGGGGTCCGAGTGGGACCGCCAGAGCCCTCCGCCAGCGCTGCCCCCCGAGATCGTCGAGCGGACCCGCGCCAAGTACGTCGAGGCCTACGAGCGGCTGACGGGGGAGGAGTTCGCGTGGGGGTAGGGCAAGCCGCCTAGAATTGGCAAGAGGCGTCGCCGCCGCCGATTGCGCTCACCTTACGGACTCAAGCGGCAGTGCAGTAGCCGCTTCACTACGGTCGCTGACGAGGATTATGCAACGGCTAGCAGCTTGATTTTTGCCAATACGCTTAAAAAGAAGCGTTAGCGCTCTTTGTCCCCCTCCTCCGCTTTCGGGTGAGGGGTGAGGGGAGGGGGTGACGTGGGTACCCACTTCAACACCCTCCCCTAACCCCTCCCTCTGAAGAAGGAGGGGGACGAACGGCGCTGACGCTTCTTGGATGAAACTAGCTAGCCAACTTCAACTTGCTAGCCCTTGCATAATCCTGGTCAGCAACCGGAGCGCGCCACAAGCGACTCACCCACCCCTTCAGCCGCCCCCACCCTTTCAGCCGCCCGCGTCGGCGGCGGTGTCGTCGGACTTGGCTTCGGCGGCCGCCTTGGCGGCTTTGCCGCGGGGGGTCTTGGAGCGGACCTTGGAGGGCTTCTTCTCGAGGGGCTTCTTCGTGTCGGTGGTCGCGGCGGCCTTGTCTTTGTCGCCCTTATCTTTGTCGCCGTCGTGCTCACTCTCGAACTCGCGCCACGTCATGGCGCGTTCGAGCGGCTCGATACGCAACACGATCTCTCCCCCCTGAAAGACCCGCACGGTGCCGCCCGAGCTGCTGACCGCTACAGCAATGGCGTCGGTCGCGCGGGTGATCTGGGCGGCGGCCCAGTGCCGCGCGCCCATCCCCTTGGAGAGCGTGATCTCTGGCGACGGTGGCGCCGAGAGGTGCTGGGCTGCCGCCACGACGGTGCCGGCTGCGGAGATGATGAACGCCCCATCCATCTGGGCGATCTCCTTGACGCCGTCACGGACCTTCGCATCACCGATGTGGCGGTCCGATGCGGGGTAGCCTTTCACCGGGTCGAAACCCATCGGCTTGCTCATTTCAAGCGTGCGCTTGTGGTCGCCGACGACCATCAGCGTGCCGATCGGCTTGCCTTCGCGCCCCTCGCGGCCGATTTCGACCGCCAGGTCGATGACCGAGCGGATGGTCTCCATCGGGATCTTGGTCTCGATCCGGCGCAGGTCGCGGATCGTCAGGCGGCCGAGGTGCTCGTCGAGGTGGATCAGGCTGAGCGAATCGATGACGCCCGGGTCGTAGCTGCTGTAGAGCGTGACCACCTTGGAGCCCGGTTCGAGCAGTTCGTCCGCCACCGCTTCAAGCAGGGCCTGGGTCAGGCGCTCGAAGACGGGAGCGTCGTTCATCCCCAGCAGGATGGTGTCGAAGCCGGGGCCGTTTTCGTCGTCGTGGGCGCCGGCGAGTTGGTCCTCGGAGTCGGCGGCCACCAACAGGGTGCGATTGCCAAACGCCTCCTGCAACTTGGTCCAGTCGATCGGCCGCTCGGCGAGGAAGAGCACCGCATCGGCGGAGTGCTGGTCGGCGATCGCCGACGCGGCGGCACAGAACCCTTCGAGCTGGGGCGTGAACCGTCGGGGTTGGGCAGCTCGCGGGGGCGCCATGCGATCTAACGTAGCCGACTTACGTCCGAAAGGTTCCGTCCGAGCGGGTCGTCCGAGGGAGACGACCCGTGCCGAACGCCGGCGATTCCCGCGCTGGGAAGCCGCTCCGTTCCGCCGGCCAACCATACCCGATCCGCGCCGCAGCAATCAATCCGGAAGAGGTGAGGCTTGAGGCGTGAGCGGTGAGGGTTGCGCCGCCGACCGGTTCGGGTCCGTCGCGCAACCCTCAATCCTCAGGTCTCAAGCCTCAGAGCGGCCGAGCCGCTACCGCCGGTTGCTGGACGACTTCGACGGGCCGAACAGGCCGAGGAAGCCGGCCGGCTGCGGCGGGCTGTTACGCATCACGCCGCGGTAGATCGGGTACTCACGGTATAGGCTGCCGGTCGGATCGACGGCGGCGAGAACCTGGCCGGCGTCCTCGTCGTGGGGCCGGAAGACTCGTTTGTCGTAGAGGACCAGCGCGTGAATGGCGTGTCCGATCGACCCCAGGTGCCAGTCGTGGTCGGCGTTGCTGGCAAGCAGTTCGGTCAGGTAGCTGACCGTGCGGACGGTGCGGCTCGATTGCAACTGGTCGTCCGGCAACGAGTAGACGAGCCACTCGAGAATGTGCCCCGTCGTGCGGAGGCGGCGGTCGATGTCCTCTTCGGCGCCGCGGCCGGCGAACCACTCGGTACTGAGGCTGCCGTCGTCGTTCTGCAGCTGGAAGGCGTAAGCCTGGTACTGGTTGACGAACCGGGCCGCCTCGGCGTACTCGCCGTCGAGGGGCTCGCCCCGGGCCTCGCGGCGGCGGAACGCCAGGCTCAGGCCCGACAGTCGGTGGGTGCCGCCGCAGGCGGCGCCGCGGATGGGCTGGTTGCGTTCTTCCTGGATAAGACGCGGGATGTCCCAGCTCTCGCCCTGGTCGTTAACCCACTTGGCGTCGGACGCCAGGTAGTGTCCCAGGCCGATGAGCTTGAAGGTCAGCTCGGTCTTGGCGTAGCAGCTGCGTTGCTCCGACTCGATCAGGTCGCGGATGGTGAGCTCCTGGCCGCCGACACGGATCGGGTATTCGGGGCTCACGTTGCACTGGGCGAGCATCGCCAAGAATTGGCCGCGGTGCCCCTGCACGCCGACGCCGACCTCGGCCTCCAGTTTACCGTCCCGGTTGATGATCATCAGCTGCTGCCGCTTCGACGGGCGGTTGAAGCAGAGGTGGCCCACGGCGGTCATGTAGGGCCCGTTCGGGCCGCCGTCACGCACGCGGCTGTGCAGCTCGTAGGCCAGCATCCCGTGCATCATCTCCCACGGGTCGTGTTCTACCGTGTTGAGCGGCTTGCGGTAGTAGAACGACAGCACGCTCCGCAATCGCGAACGGAGGTTCCGCATGCCGCGGCTGAGCGGCGGCTGCGGCTGGGCCGCGCGGG
>JBGSJY010000562.1:0-3904 GCA_041741515.1 Pirellulales bacterium
TCCCACCGCGCTGAAGAACCCCGACAAGGTGGCGTCGCCCGTGAACGACGCCCCGTTCCGCAACCGGAGGTACGTCGAAACACCGTTGCCCTGCGCGATCGCCGCGACGGCCACGTCCCCTTCGAGCGTCGCCCCGTCCAGGATGCTCGTCGTACCAGGCGCGAAGCGGAGCGATCCGCCGTTCTGCCTCCAGACGCCGCCCGCCAGTACGCCCCCACCAGTTGTAAACGTACCGGCAAGGAGGTCCGCCGTTCCCTGGACTTGGAACGTCCCCCCTGTGTGGTTGACAGAGGCCTCCGCCGAGTCCATCAACAGGCTATCGACCGTCACGCCCGATCCCAGCGTCACCGAATAGGCTGACCCGGTCGCGTCGATCGTCACCTCGTACGTGTCGGCGACGTTGTTGTTGGGGACGCCGTCCGGGTCCCAGTTCGCAGCGGTCGTCCAGGCGCCGCTGGCCGCTGTCTCCCAGCGTGATTGGACGGTCGAGGCGGAGCTTGCCAGCGGCGTCGTCGCGGCGACGCACAGTGCGAACGCCCAAGTCGAGCGTCGCACGCGGCCCCTGAGAGTGGTGAAAGCCAGAGCGGCGAAGCACGCGGTCAGAGTCGCGGGCTCGGGGATTGCCGTGCTCGCGGCTGACTGCTGGCCATAGCCCTGTCGCCAGGCGTCGTAGTCGCTCAGGCCAACCGCCCCGCTGAGGCTCGGACTGCGGTTGGGCAGCGGCAGCCATGTTCCTAGCAAGTCACGCCACACCGTGTAGTCAGCTGTATCGACGAGCCCGTCGTCGTTGTAGTCGCCGACGAGCGGTGTGGCGTCCCTCCGAGGACGCCCGTAGTTCCTCCGCCACGCCTCGTAGTCGTCCTGACTCACCGGCCCGCTGATGTTGGGGCTGCGGTTCTCCAAAGGGACGATCGATCCGAGCCGGTCCCGCCAAGTGGTGTAGTCCGCCGCATCGACCCGGCCGTCGGCGTTGTAGTCCCCGACGAGGCGGTCGGAGATGGTGATCCTCAGCTCGGGGATGTCATTCGGCTCGGGCGGCGCCTCGCGGTCGCCGGAGGGGCCGGCGTTGTAAACCGCCCCCCCCACGCCGGGTGGAGCGAACATCACGTCGGTCTCGGCGGAGAGCCCGCCGGCGTGTCGCATCCCACCGGCGCCGATCTGCAAGCGGAGATTGACTGTGCCGGTCGTGGGGAGGGTCTGCAATCCAAAGCTCGCGACGCGCCACACGGGTCCGTCGGGGGTCATCACGCAGTGCGGGTCGCCCTCGGCGCACCCGGCGCCGCCAAACCCGACCGCCCCGTAGCCCTGCGACAACGTAAGGTTACGGCCCGCGAGACCGCGGATTGCGTCGGACTGACCGGCCATTACTTCTTGAGCGGTGAGCGTGCGGAAGTCGACATCGGGGTTTTGTGTATTCGGGGGCTGCGTCCCGTCCTGCACGCTGGAGTAGCGGCCGACCACGGGAGTGCTCGGGCTGCCGTCCCCGTCGAGCAACGGGTTATGCATCGCGACCGTGTTGTCGATGAAGTCCACCAGCGGCTGCGAAGAGACGACGTTTAGCGTGATGTCGGAGAACCGCTCGAAGAAGCCGGGGGCGAACGACTCCGGGCGGCCCCAGATGTCGAACCGCTGCGTGACGCCGGCGTCCTCTGGCGTGAGGTCGACTTCCAGCCCACCTGGGGGGACCGAGTGCGGCGCGGAGCCGCTCGGCGCGATCCAGAACCGCGCCGGCGACGCGACCGGGTTGGCGAGCGCCGCGATCTGCTGGTCGCTGAGGACCTCGTCGAAGAGGAACGCCTCATCCACCCGGCCGGTGAGGAACGACGAGCTGCCGACGCGGCCGATGGCGAGCGAGCCGATGTTGATCGAAGCGGGGGGAGTCTGGCTGGCCGTGGCGTCGACCAGGGAGCCGTCTACGTACAAACTCGTGGTCCGCGCGGCGCCGTCGTAGGTCTGCACCACATGCCGCCACGCCCCGGGGCCGAGGGCCGTGGGGCTGACCACCTCGGTCGTCCCGCCACCCGCGTGGCCGTAGAAACGCTGGTCAAGGTGGTAAGTGATCCCGGCTGCTAAGCCCGGGGCCGCGAGCACCGCCGCGTCGCCGGCGCCGGAGGGGACGGACTCAACGAACACATGGGCGCCGAGCGTAAACGACCCATACTGACCGACAAGGCCGGGTGAATCGTTGACAATCAGCGATCCGCCGTCTAATCGTGCGGCATTGCCGACGCGGCCGGGAACGAGTTCGACGTTCCCGACGTTTGGTGGATCGTTGGGGCGGAAGTCGTTCCCCCAGCCGCTGACGTCGCCCAGGTCGGAGTCAAACGACCAGCGTCCCACCAGCGCCGCGTGCGCCGAGCCCCCGCAGACGACCCCTGCGAGCACTGCAACCGCGACAACGACCCGCGCCGTCACGCGGCGGCGTTGAGCGAACCATCGGAACGCGTCGAGCGGCTTCACGATCGACCTCATTCGTCGACGAAGACACAACGGACTGCGAAACGTAATCGTCGGCAAGGGCCGCTAGGTGACATTCAAGCCGGGACATCTCGGCAGCCGGCCCGTCGGCCGGGTTAGCCAGGCGCCGCGCTGGTGGGGGCGATTCTAAGGGAGAACGCTTGGGCACGCCAACTTCGGCCGTGCGGGGCCCCCCCGGCGGCCTACGCCAAAATTCTCCCGGTTCCGTGTCACCCCGCCGCCGTCATCCGCGATCTTCCCGGTGGTGTCGGGAAGTTCCTCCCGACGCCCGAAGCTTGAGCGGGCGGCGATTCCCGCCCAGAATCCACGCGGCCTAGAAGAGGGTAGCTAAGCGTTCCCCCTACGGAGCAAGTCCAGCATGCGCGGCGCCAACGCCAATGGCGACTCGATCCAGAGGCTGCGCTCAGCCCACGGCCTGACCCAGGAACACCTTGCGTCGATCGCCGGGGTGGACGTCAAGACACTCCGCCGGGCCGAGCGAGCGGAGCGGGTCGATATCCGGACGCTCGACAAGCTCGCCGTGGCGCTTGGAGTCCCCTCACGTCAAGTCCTCCTGCCGACCGATGCAGCCGCGGAACATGATGCGGAGCGGAACGCGGCCCTCTTCCGGGCGTGGAACGAGGCCCACTTCCGTTGCGACCTGGAGGAGACGCACGCCCTCTACCACCCCGAGGCGATTGTCTCGATCCCCGGAGCGGCGGACCTTCCCGGCGGGGGCGACTACCACGGCGCCGAGGCGATCCGCGCGCATCTGCGGATGAATTACCAGACGTTCCAGACCGAGCCCGTCTCGCCCGACGATTACCGGATCGACACGGCGGGCGACATCGTCTGGGTCCGCGGCACAGCGATCGCCGTGGTCCGCGCGACGGGCCACCGCTTCACGGCGATGGTGGTACACGAGCTGGAGGTCCGCGACGGGCTGATCTACCGGCACACGATTGTCACGGACACGGCTGTGATGCGACCCGGGTTCCCCGACGTGCCGCCGCCGGGTGGGTAGTAGATTGGAAGGTCATGTTAAGACCGCGGAACTGTCCGGTAACTTCCCTCCCGGGGGGCGCAGCACGCGCTTACGATTGGCGGCAAGTGCATACGCCGGCTTGGCCCGCCCGCGGATCGATCGACCGGATTCGTCTCGACCACATTCCTACTAGGAACCCCGTCATGCACACGCTCCTCCGCACCCTGCTGCTCGTCGTCACCCTCACCCCGGCCGCCGCCGCCCAGACCGGCTTCAACTGGGTGAAGATCGGCAACCCGGGCAACGCGCCCGACCCGGTCAACAGTCACGGCGCCGTCGACTACGAGTACTACATGTCGACGACCGAGGTGACCAACGCCCAGTACGCTGGGTTCCTCAACGAGGTCGACCCCACCGGCGCCAACGCCCTGCGGCTGTGGAACTCGTCGATGGGGAGCTGTC
>JBGSJY010000563.1:0-14109 GCA_041741515.1 Pirellulales bacterium
CATTCTCGAGCAGTCGATCAACGGCGTGCAGGACATGCGCTACATGATCTCCGACGCCACCAACGCCGGCGAGGCGACGATCCAGGTCATCTTCGAGCCCGGAACGGACCCCAACGTCGCGGTGATGAACGTCAATAACCGTGTCCAAGCGGTCAGGAACAACCTCCCGCCAATTGTGGATCGCGAAGGCATCATCGTCATGCAGAACATGGCGAGCATGCTGATGTACTTGAACGTCTACAGCACCGACAAGAACGTCGATCAGAACTTTCTCTTCAACTTCGCGAATGTCAACATCATACCGGAGATCTCCCGTATCCAGGGCGTCGCCAAGCCTACGATCCTCGGCAATCGCGCCTACGCTATGCGGATCGAGCTGAATCTCGAACGGATGCGGGCCTACAGCGTGTCCGCCGAAGACGTCATGGAAGCCCTGGCGGAACAGAGCATGATCGGCTCGCCCGGCCGGCTCGGCGAGGCGACCGGCACCATGTCACAGACAATTGAATACGTTCTCACCTGGGTCGGACGCTACGACAAGCCCGAGCAGTACGAAAACATCATCCTCCGTGCGAAGTCCGACGGCGAGATCCTGCGGATCAGAGACGTCGCCAAGGTCTCGCTCGGCTCGTCGTTCTACGACCTCTACTCCGACATCGATGGCGATCCCTCGGCCGCCATCGTGCTGAAGCAGACTCCCGGCTCCAACGCCACGGAAGTCATCGAGAAAGTCAAAGAGAAACTCGAAGTTATCAAGAAGGAATCTTTCCCTCCCGGGATGGACTTTGAGATCAGCTACGACGTCTCCAGCTTCTTAGACGCCTCAATCGAGAAGGTGCTTCACACGCTGCTGGAAGCGTTTGTGCTCGTCTCGCTCGTGGTCTACCTGTTTCTCGGCGACGCCCGGAGCACGCTCATTCCTACGCTAGCGGTGCCCGTCTCGCTGATCGGCGCCTTCTTCTTCATGCTGCTTTTCGGGTTGTCCATCAACCTGATCACGCTCTTCGCGTTGGTGCTGGCGATTGGCGTTGTTGTGGACGACGCCATCGTCGTGGTCGAGGCGGTGCATGAGAAAATGCATAAGAAGCATCTGTCGCCTTATCTCGCGACCCAAGAGGTTATGCACGAGATCAGCGGCGCGATTATCGCCATCACGATGACGATGACCGCGGTGTTCGTCCCCGTGACGTTTATGCCCGGACCGGTTGGCGTCTTCTACCGCCAGTTTGGCCTCACAATGGCCATGTCGATCATTCTCTCTGGCCTCGTCGCATTGACGCTCACGCCGGTGCTCTGCGCGATGATCCTCAAGCCGATAGACCCGGAGAAAAAGACGAGCTACAACCCACTCACGCTCTTTTTACGCGGATTTGACGGAGCGGTCGTCCGCACGACCAACGCCTACGGCTGGCTCGTCAGTAAGATCGTCAAGCAGCGGCTGCTGACGCTGCTTGTCGTCGCTGCCTTCGGCGCCGGCATCGTCTTGGTGAATACGGTGCTGCCTTCGGGATTCATCCCTCTGGAAGACCAAGGCATTATCTACGGCATTATTCAGACGCCCCCGGGATCGACGCTCGAGTACACTAACGCTAAGTCGCACGAGTTGCAGGCGATCTGCGAAGAGCTCGACGAGATCTCCTCGGTCTCGTCGATCGCGGGGTATGAGATTCTGACTCAGGGACGCGGCTCGAACGCGGGGACGTGCCTCATCAACCTGAAGACATGGGCCGATCGCAAACGGACCTCGAAGCAGATTATCGAGGAGCTGGAAGAGCGTGGACAAAAGATCGCCAATGTGAAGCTCGAGTTTTACGAGCCGCCGGCGGTGCCTGGCTTCGGCGCCGCAGGAGGCTTCTCGTTGAACCTCCTCGACAAGACACGCAGCGGCGACTACGCGCGGATGGGTGAGGTCACCGACAAGTTCATGGGGGACTTGGCGAAACGCAAGGAGTTGAAAGGCCTGTTCACCTTCTTTGCTAGCGACTACCCGCAATATGAGATCGTCATTGACAACGACGTGGCGATGCAGAAGGGCGTGTCGATTGGCGCGGCGATGACCAACCTCTCGATCGTGGTCGGCAGCACGTGGGAACAGGGATTCGTCCGCTTCGGGCAGTTCTACAAAGTCTACGTCCAGTCGGCGCCCGAGTTCCGGCGATACCCGGAGGACTTTGAAAACCTGTTCGTCCAGAACGACCGCGGCGACATGGTGCCCTACTCCGCCTTTGCCAAACTGATCAAGCAGCAGGGGATGAACGAGATCAGCCGCTACAACCTCTACCTGACCGCGGCTATCCAAGGGGCGCCGGCACCCGGATTCAGCACCGGCCAGGCCATTGCGGCAATCAAAGAAGTCGCCGCCGAGTCGCTGCCGCGCGGCTTCGACATCGATTGGCAGGGTCTCTCGTATGACGAGGCCAAGAGCGGCAGCACGGCGATCTATATCTTTATCATCGTCGTCATCTTCGTGTACCTCGTGTTGGTCGGTCAGTACGAGAGCTTCCTGCTGCCGCTAGCCGTGATCATTTCGCTGCCCGTCGGTCTGTTCGGATCGTTCCTGCTGCTAAAGGCAATGGGACTGTCCAACGACGTTTACGCCCAGATCGGTCTGGTGATGCTTGTTGGTCTGTTAGGGAAAAACGCGATCCTAATCGTCGAGTTTGCCGTGCAGCGCCGCGAGGAGGGAGCGTCACTCGTTGAAGCGGCCATTGAGGGCGGTAAACTCCGCTTCCGACCGATCTTGATGACGTCCTTTGCGTTCATTGCGGGAATGGTGCCGTTGATTCGGGCCACTGGCCCTGGGGCGATCAGCAATCGTACCATCGGCGCCACCGCGGTGGGTGGGATGCTCGTGGGCACGGTCATCGGCGTCGTGCTGATCCCCGGCCTTTATTACATCTTCGCAAAGATGGCGGACGGCAAGAGCCTCCTCAAGGACGAGACGCACCAGCCACTCAGCGAGCGGTTCGAGCACGAAGCCCATTGATCAATGACGCCGCTCTCCATCACAGATTGCCAGCCCCTCAAAAACTACGGGACCGGTCCGGCCGCCCCACTTTTACTTCCTTCCGGCGCGAAAGGGCTTGCGCCAAAGTTATAAGCAGTTGTCACGGCACCGCCGGCACAATCCATAGAGGCCGGACGGCGCTGCGGTCGAAGCAGAGGGTGGCTGTATCGATAGGCCGCTACAAAGAACCGACCCGCTCGCCATGCCGTTACCACGATGCTCTCGCGAGAACGGGATGGAGCTAGCAGCAGGCCGCAAGGGGTACATCAATCAGTGCAGAAGACTCGTCTCAAGGATGAGATGAGCGCCCGCCAACCGACGGCCCGGCGTTGACAGCGCTTGCCGGCGGCTGGCAAACCAGGATCGGAGCATCCTGGATCAAAACGTCAGGGATCGACGTATGAAGCGTTCGGCGAGAAAGAGGACCCACAGGCATGGTCACCGGCAGGTGCTCGCCATGCTTGCTTGCGGACTCCTGCTATCACTGCCCGCATGCCGCATTCCCAAGCTGTGCTGCGCGCAGAAGGGAGCGCAACTGCCTGAAACCTTCAATGGCGAAACTAGTCTTGACAGCTCTGCGCAGATCGGGTGGCGCGAATTCTTCGACGACCCCAATCTTACGAGCCTGGTCGATCAGGCGCTCGTTGGCAACCAGGAGCTGAAGATCCTCGCGCAAGACGTGCGGATCGCCAACTTCGAGATCATGTCGCGGAGCGGCGAGTACCTCCCCTTCGTCACCCTCGGCGCCGGCGCCTCCATAGAGAAATCGGGCGTGTACACCCGCAATGGCGCGGTGGAAGAAAACCTGCTCGCCAACGGACGGAACATCCCGGACCCCTACCCCGACTTCCTGGTGGGGGCAAACGTTTCGTGGGAGGTCGACATCTGGCGCCGGCTGCGGAACGCCAAGGACGCGGCGGCCCTGCGATTCTTCGCTACCCGCGACGGCCAGAATTATGTCGTGACTCGACTGGTTGCGGAGGTCGCCGAAAATTACTACGAGCTGCTGGCGCTCGACAATCGGATGATGGCCCTCGACAAGACCATCGAGATCCAACAGCAGAGCCTCGAGTTTGCTGAGGCCAAGAAGGAAGCGGCCCGCGAGACCGAACTCGCCGTCCAGCGTTTCCAAGCTGAGGTCCGCAAGAACCAGAGCGAAAAGCTGATCGTCCGCCAAGAGATCATCGAGACCGAAAACCGCATCAACTTCTTGCTCGGACGCTACCCGCAGCCGGTCGAGCGAATGAGCGCGAACTATATCGATTTGCAGCTGCATTCGCTTAGCGTCGGCGTCCCGTCGCAACTGCTTCAGAACCGGCCCGACATCCGCCAAGCCGAGCGCGAGCTCGCCGCCGCGGGGCTCGACGTGCGGGTGGCCCGCGCGAGGTTCTACCCGTCGCTGGTGCTCAATGCGGGCGTCGGGTACGAAGCGTTCAATACCCGCTACCTCTTCCTCACGCCCGAGTCATTGATCTACAACGCTGCCGGCGAACTGGTGGGGCCGCTGATCAACCGCAGGGCGATCAAGGCCGATTACCTGACCGCAAACGCACAGCAGATTCAGGCCGTCTACGACTACCAACGCACCGTCTTGGAAGCGTACACGGAGGTCATCAATCTGATGAACAAGGTGGACAACTACAGCCAGAGCATCCAGATCAAGAAGGAGCAACTCTCGGCGCTCGAGTCGTCGGTCGAGAACGCTACCAAGCTATTCCAGAACGCCCGCGCCGAATACATGGAAGTGCTATTCGCGCAACGCGACCTCATCGAGGCGCGGATGATGCTAATCCGAACCAAACGGGAACAGCTCTCGGCGGTCGTCAACGCCTATCAAGCCCTCGGCGGCGGGGCTTACGGCGGATTCGGACTGCTAGTCGATCCTAACGCGGTGGTCCCTGGGGCCGAGTTGGTGGCCCCCCCGGAGAACATCGCTCCGGCAGAAGGGCCCCTCGCACAACCCGACTCCACGAAAGCCACACCGGGGGCTTTGCCGCTGCCGAAAGCCAACGCCCCCGATACGGACCTTCTGCCCGATCCCAGCACGATTCGCAAGGGGCTCGACCAGCTCCCCAAGCCGAACGTAACGCCTCCGGAAACCGGGTCGTTGCTCAAGCCGGAGGGTCTGCCGCCAGAAAGTCAGGGTAGCTTCTTGAGGTGGCCGTGGCAGAGCTAAGCGAGGGCCAGACAGTGCTCCAATTACCCCTAGCGCCGCGGCTTGAAAGCCACGCTCACTCTCCGTCTTTTTTTGGCGGGGCCTCTGTCGGCATCGCCCCGATGCGTTGAACGAGACTTCTCACAACGGGATCGTTCGGCCGCAGACCGTCCATCTTTCGCAGCGTTTGCAGCGCCTCGGAGCGCTCGCTTTCCTGCTCGTAGAGCAGCGCCAGAGCGGTGAGATAGTCGAACGAACGGGGCTCCAGTCTCGTCGCTTCCACGAGCGATGCAATCGCCTCTCGATTGCGGCCGAGCAGGTAGAGCAGCATCCCGCGTTGATACCGGGGCAGCCCCGAATCGGGAAGCAGTTCGCCGTCGCGGAGGAGCAGTTCCACTTCCTTCTCGCGGAGCCGCCGGACCTCTTCTGGCGAGCCTTCGCCAGTTTCTTCCAAGAGCCGGGCGACTTCGCTACGGGGCCCCGCTAGGTAGGGCTCCACCCGGATCGCGTCACGCAGCGCGGCGATCGATTTCGTCGGACTGCCCTGGCTAAGGTACAGCTGCGCCAGCCGCAGGTTCGGACCCGCTCGGTCGACGACGACGGTCTTGTTCTTGCCGAACTCGGCGATCTGCTCCTTCAAGGCCTGCTGCAGCTGTGGCTTGCGGAGCGTGTTGGGCGCACGGATCGCCAGCGCGTCGACAGCGGCGTTGCGAACCAGTCGCGTATTGTCATTAAGCAGCTGGCCGATTTCGTCGGCGTGGCTCTTGATCGCGTCCGGCGAGAGTGAACCCACGGCGGCGGCCCGGACCAGCGGGCTTGGATGCTCAAGTGACTCGCGACAAAGGTCGTCGCTCTCGGGGGTCTGGTAGCCACCCAGCGCCCTCAGCGCAGTCGCTCGGACAATATCGGGGGTGCGGCGCCCCGGCAGCGGCGCCTCGTAGTGCAGCAGGTCGCGTATCTTGCCCACAGCGTCCACTTGGCCTTTCCACGCCGCGTCAAGCGCGACGGCATAGTGCGGGTCATTCGGCCGTTTGGGGCCGTACCACTTCCGCACCGCCTCGGCGGCCCAAGCGGCGTCCTCGCCTTCCTGGGTGTGGCAATCGTTGCAGGCGTTGGGCGTGCCGAGTTCGACGCTTAGGTCGGGCCGCGGGATGCGGAAGCTATGGTCGCGACGCCCGTCGTTGACCATGTAGTTCCTCTGCGGCATGTGGCAGTTCACGCAGAGCGAACCCTGCGGATCACTGTGGAAGTGGTGCGCCTTGTTGTCGTACTTCTGATGGCACTGGGCGCACAGCGCATTGCCCTCAAATTTCAGCTTTAGCGAGTGCGGGTCGTGGCAGTCGCTGCACTTGACGTTCTCGTGGTACATGCGGCTCTGCAGGAACGAGCCGTACACATAGACCTCGTCCTCTATCTGACCGTCGGCGTGGTAGAGCCCCGGTTCGAGCAGCGCGAGGTCGTAGTGATCGAAGTAGTTGTCACCTGCGTCGAAGCCTCCCGCGATAATCCCCCGTCGCGAGTGGCACGGCGCACAGGCGGCGATCTGAGCGTCGTTGGACTTTTGCTTGAGCCGCGCGAGGCCGTAGCCGTGGCGGCGGTCCCAGAACAGAGAGTTAGCTTCGGCCAGCTCAACGTGCAGGCTTCCCGGCCCGTGGCACGCCTCGCAACTGACATCGATCTCGTTGTAGGTGGTGTGATAGGTGTTGGACTTGAGGTCGAAGTTCTTCTTCAAATCTGTCGAGTGGCACTCGGCGCACATCGTGTTCCAGTTCTGCGCTAGCCCCGTCCAGTGAAGCGGGTCGTGCGGGTCAAGCTTCAGATCGGTCGCGTCCGGTGGCGGCACTTCAAACCACTTCTTGTCGACTGTATCCCACGACACCCGCAGCACCTGCACACGGCCCCCCTCCATCTCGACCATGTACTGTTGTAGCGGCGTGTAGCCGAAGGTGTAGGCGATCTTGTAGTCGTGATTTTCGCCGTCGGGCCCCTCGGTGTTGACGTAATAGTCCTTCCCCCGACGGAAGAAATGGGTGACAACGCCGAGCCGCTCGAAGGTCGCGTCGTCGAAGTCGCCGAGGACGGTCTGGTCGCTGGCGACCTCCATCGCGCGGTCGTGATGCGATCCCTCGAAAAGTTTGGCTTCCTGCTCGTGGCAGGCGATGCAGCGATCGCGGCCGATGTAGGTGGCGACGGCGTCGGCGGGCAGGGCGACGTACCAGTCCGCCAAGCACCAGCTAATCAGGAGGAAGGCCAGGACCGCAGCGACGAGGACGCGCTTGTTCTTCATGAGGGCAAGGCGTTAGCAGGGGGCGTCTCAAGACGCCGATTACGGTGTCCTGACCGCGAACGACGATTGCCCGCAATCGGCGTCGGGAGACGCCTTCTACAGAAGCAAATCGCTTCAAAGAGAGCTCCTGAGTGACCCCGGCTGGATTCGAACAGGCTTTGAAATATACGGGCCTTTTCGCCGAAAGGGCAGGGGGCGCGGCATTGTTCACGGCACCATTCCGGCTAAGCGACCGGAAAGTTGTGGCCTATCGAGCCGCCGACACAATATATTGTGGTTAGCGAGCATCGCATCGCACCCAAACACAACCCATAGTGCTTTGGCCCCTGGCGAGTTTTGCTCAAGATTTTACTCCCGAATGCCGGGAGTTGGCTCCGATAGGAGCCATAGATGGCAGTGTGGGGCGTCACAGCGACGCCTAGCACCCCCGCAAGGGGACGCGGCGGCTCACGCGGCCGCGTCGCTCACCTCACCACGGGCGCCACGCCCACCACCACGCTAGGAGACTCTGAGGTATGGAAGCCACCACGGAACCGTTGTTGTTCGATCGCCCACAAGCCGCGAGGCGACTGGCGATCAGTCTGCGGACGCTAGATGCGATGCTCGCCGATGGGCAAATCAGGCCGACCCGCCTGCGCGGCTCGGTTCGCATCTCCGCGGAAGAGTTGGCCAGGGTCGCGAGGGAGGGCACCGAACCGGCGCCCAAACCGAGCTGAGCCGGGCGATTTTTCCCGCGGACCCGGGGTGTCCGACGGAAAAATCGGGAAGGGTGAATACTACCCTAGTGTAACACTAACATACCTATTCGCCCGTACAGTTCCCCCCACCCCGTAACGAGAGCCGGCCCGGCGCTCGGGTCAAGCGGGATTCCGTTTGACTCGCGAACCCGGGACCGGCAACGGCGCGACGACCACCCGTAGCATTTCGCGAGCTGCCGCACGGTGCGGCCGCGAATCGTCGGGAGGGTCGCAAGATGTTGACCGAGGATGTTGTTGATGAGGTGAAGCGGCTGTTGGCTTCCGGGTTGTCTGCGCGGGCTGTGGCTCGCCTGACCGGAGCAAGCCGCGGCAGTGTGGCGAACATTGCCAACGGGACGGGAACCAATCGGTTCGCTGACGACGTGGATTGCGTTGCCGACGTTAGGGCCGCGGCCCTAGTCGGAGTCGATCCGCCGTCTGTGCTGATGCTCTAAGCCGTTGATGACGGCTACCGCGTCTGCCGCTGTGGCGGTTGTGGCTCCCGGGCGTATCTCCGCGAGCGAGACGGCGGCCGCTGCTTGGCCTGCCGCGTGAGTGCTTGCTGCTTAACGCCCCGCCGCTCGGGTCATGCCGGGTGATTCAACGGGCGCCCGATCGAGCCATGGCGGCGGGGCTTTTTCATTACACACAACCCGGAGGTCTACACGTGAATGCTTACCAAGTTGGATTGACACTCGGCCGGGCGTTGCTCGCCGAACCTGAGACCCGCGACGCCTTGGCCGAGGCCTACGTCGATCGTGCGTCACACGACACAGCAACGGCCGCCCTGGCGGCTAACGGGCTGTGGTGCCACTTGGTCGCCGAAGGCGTCATTGATGCGATCGAGACGGCCGTTGTGCTGTCGCCAGGGGTCGCCGACGCGCTGCTTGAATCGGTCGCCGCTGTCGGCGCCGCTTAACCCCTAACGGCCCCCGCCAGGTTGGCCCACCTGGCGGGGGCGCTCTTGGGCCAATGATCGACGCCCCACTACGGAAGGTGGGGCGCAAAAAAACAGAGGCGAGCCGCCGACCAAGCTTGCTCGCATCTGTTCAAATGAACACCACTATCATAGTATCGTCAAATGGAAGCCAGAGACACGGAAAATTCTGAAAAAATCACAATCTCGCTCGACGACGCGAAGAACGCCGTCCGCAAGTGGGCCGAGACCAACGGCGGGCCGGTCAAGGCCAAGGACGCCCTGGCGACCCACTTCGGCGTCAAGCTGTCGGAGATTCGCGAGGATCAGGCAGCGGCGATTTTCTGCCACTTCACCGGCCGCGAGGTGAGCCCCGCCGAAGTTGCGGAGTGGAATCGTCAGCGCGAAGAGCAGCAAGCCGAGGCGCAGCGGGCCCGTACGGCGATCGAGACGAACCTCCCGGCGCACCTGCACAACGTCCCGCGCAAGCTGGCCGACGCCCCGCGGTGGCGGTGGGGCTATCACAGCGAGCTAACGACGCTGTCCGGGCTCGCCGAGATTCCTAGCAAGGGCCGCGAAGCATGTTTCGTTTGCGGCGACGGATGGGTCAGCGTTGCTGTCAGGGGGGACGCCTACGGTAGACGCGACACGGGCGCCGAGAAGTTGCTGGAAAAGGCTCTGCGGGCCTACCCCTGGCTCGCAGGCGGTGACGATGATCGTCGCGGCTATTGCGTCTACTGCGCTGACCTAGTCGAAACGTCGAACCTGTTCGACTTGATACGCGAAACGAAGAGCTACAGCGTTTGGGGGCGGGAAAATTGGGAAGAGATCACACCCTACGTCGAGTTCAACGAAGGCTACCACAACGGAGGCTACCCGCTTGACGCTTCGGCAGACTTACGGAAGCTGCTCGATTCCGACTCGACCCCGGCCCAACGGTTCGCCGCGACCTTCCGGGAGGTTCCCGCGTTACGTGAGCCGGTCGAGTTAATCCCTGGCGTTCTCCGCCAGGGGGAGAACTTGATCGTCGGCGGGGTCGCGAAAGCGCACAAGACGGCGGCGCTCGCCGACATGGCCGTGTCACTGGCGGACGGTGGCGACTTTCTCGGCGCGTTCCCGGTCAGGGAGGGCTGCCCCGTGCTGTACGTCTCTTGCGAGACCAAACAACCGACCTTTGAATTGATGCTGCGGCGGATGCGGGAGGCCAAGGGGGTCGAGGATACGGGCCGCCTTCACGTGCGATACACGGTCCCGAACCTGCAAGACCCCGACATAGTCGAAAGCGTCGCCGGCTTCGCCAACGACATCGGGGCGGGCGCTATCGTGTTTGACCCGGCGTCGAAAATCTTGCGGGGCCTGGACAACGCGGCCAACCTGTTCGCAACGTCGGCCGCGTTGGCGCCGCTCGATCGGATCGAGGAGCTGACCGGCGCCACGATCATCCTGGCGCACCACCTGCGATCACTCGGCCAAGACAAATTCCGCAAACCCGACTTGCGAGACCTTTCGCAAGCTGGGTTCTCAGAATGGGCCCGCCAGTGGCTTCTCCTGAATCACAGCGAGGACTACCGGCCGGGGGTCGCCAACCTGTGGATGGTCTGCGGCCACGCTACGCACGCCAGTGAGCACCGCCTGGCGATCGACTGCGGCCGCCCTTTGTGGTCGGAGTACTCCGTCGCTGTTGTGGACGCTAAGCCGTCTGCGGGCGACACAGCGGGGCAGGGGGGCGACGCCGACCTAGCCGCCGTGCTGTCGTGCCTGAGCGATGATGAGTTCCTATCGGTAGACGCGATCCGCAAGGCCGCCCATCGTAGCCACCAACGGGCCAAGCTGGCGTTAAACCTTGGCGTGAGCCGTGGGCAAGTCGAGGTCGGCGCCACGGGCCGGGGGGCTGTCGGCTACCGTCTCCGCCAGGGGGCAGCGGGCCTGGCGACCCCGACCAACCCCGACCAAGCTTCTCTCCGTTTGGTCGGGGTCTGAAAAGGTTCAACCCGACCAACCCCGACCAAACGCTTTGGTCGGGGTCCGGGGGTTGTTAAACCCCTATTTTTGTAGGCCCTTTTCAATTTCAACCCATAACCCCGACCAACCCCGACCAATACCCCGACCAAACGCTCACGCCCATACCCCGACCAATCTCCTCCCCCCTATATAGATAGGGGGAGGAGGAGATGGGCGGGAGGGTCGATCGGGAAGGGTCGTGTCGGGCCAGGAGATACACACCTGGCGACGACACACAACAACGCCAGCGGCCGGGGCCTTCACAGCGAGTAGGTGGCCGTCGATCACGTCGCCCCCTACACCCCCCTGGCGACAACGCCAGCGGCCGCCAGGAGGTCGAGGTCGCTTCGCCCCGATGATGGGCGTGGAGGGCGTCGGCGGCCCCCCTGGCGGACATAGCGGGGCTTGTGGGGGCCGCCAGGAGGTGGCGAGCCGCCAGCCGCCAGGAGGTGAGGGCCGCCAGCCGCCAGGGGGTCGAGGTCGCTGGCGTTGCGTAGCCGTTGGCGTTGTGTAGCCGTTGGCGTTGTGTAGCCACGTCCGCCGACCACGCCTGGCCGGAGGTCGCCAAGCTGGGTGAGCGGACGAAGCCGCAAGCCGCCAGCGACACAATCGCCAGCCGCCAGCCGCCAGTTTCAAAATCGCCAGCTAGCCAAAAATCGCCAGCCGCCAGTTTCAAAATCGCCAGCTACGAAAGCCGCCAGCGTCATGGAGTCTTCTTGGCGGGCAGTGGCAGCCTCTGGATTGCCACGATCATTGCCTCAGTGCGGTTGAGGCCGTGACGATCGGCGAAGGTATCAACTCGATCGATGATCGACACAGGTAGCCTAGCTGCCACTAGCTTTGTGTCCTCATCGTATTTCTGTGGACGCCCTGCGCCCTCTCTAGCGCCACCGTGTTGTGCTGTCTTCTTAGCCACGTGTAATTGCTCTCGAAACAATATTGATAAAATCAAGTCAGTTAGCCTGAATGCGCTTGCTCCCGCCTGTCGATTTTGTATAACCCGATCAAGTCAACTACTCATCCGGGCTCCGCTGTAACGGTGCCCCCCATCGCCAGGAGCAAAGCAAATGAACGCACAAGACGAACTAGAGCGGATCGGCGCCGACGCCTATTCCGCTCTGGCCGAAATGGTAGCAGCGCTGGGGAGAGACGTAGAAGGCGCCGAAGAGCGGATTCAAGAAGACCCGCTGTCCCTGCGCATCTTCGGCGAGCGGATCAACGGCGAGTGGTCGGCCGAGAGTTTTGAGCTACTGCTGACCACTGGCGGCCCCGCTGTCCGCATCGTGGGCTACCTCGACCAATACGGCGAGCCGAGCGATCCCAAGCTAGAGGTTCAGGACTGGGGAACCCCGTGGACAGCGTACGACGCGAACCCCGATTTGCTTCTCGATTACTGCCGCTGCTTTTACTTCGGCGAGTAGTCGATTCCCACAACACCCCGCGTTCGCCACAACGGCGCCCGCCCTTACCCTCGAGGTTTACTATGTCAGTTGCTACTTCTCCCGTTGTGTCCGCCGTTGCTGTCGTTGCGCCCTCGAGCTCGGCGCCGTCGACGCCCGCGGCCCGCGCCCATTGCGACCGTAAAGCGCTCCTGGCGGCGCTTCGCCTGGCGTGCAAGGTCGCCCCGAAGCGTTCGCCGCGGCCCGTGCTGTCGAATGTCAGACTGACGTTTGGCACGTCGACGGTTGCCGTGTTCGCAACTAACCTCGAGCAGTCCGTTTCCCTACGCGTCGACGGCTCGAGCGTTGACCAATCGGGCGTATTCCTGGCGCCCGCGGCCGAGCTCCTGGCGGTTGTTCGCGAGTCGACGGATAAGACGCTGTCGATCGAATCGGACGGCGCCCGCGTGCAAGTGAAAGGCGCCTACACGTTCGCCGAACTCGAGCCGACGTCGATCGACGATATCGGCGCCTACCCTGGCGGGCACGTCGACGACGGAAAGGACTGGGTCGGCGCCTTAAACACGTCGACGACGCTACTTGCCGAGCTCCTGGCGGGCACGATGGCCGCGACGGACAACGAGTCGAGCCGCTACGCGTTGGGCGGCGTTCGGCTCGAGCTCGAGCGGTCGACGACGCAACCCGTCAGCAACGCGGCAACGCTTTACGCTATTGCCACGGATGGGCGGCGCTTGCACCGAGTCGCGGCCGATATCTTGGACCACGCCGCGGGAGAGGACGCTTTCAACCGCAACGCGGCGGGCGTTCTGCCGCTGGCGGCGTGCAAGCTCCTGGCGGCGTTGTGCAAGGGTCGCCGCGAAGCGTTGACCATTGCCCGCGGGCACGAACACTTCAGCATTAGCGGCGACGGATTTACGGTTGCTTCGTGCGTCCTCGAGGGCCGCTACCCGCGCTGGCAAGACGCTATTCCTGCCCGCCAGGAGTGCGTACGCGTTCTGCTAGGCGTCGACGCCTTCCTAGCGGCCATGAAGGGCGCCGCGGCTCCCGCAAAGCAACGCGCCGACGCCTACGATCGCGCCTACAACGCGGCCCGCAAGATTAGCAATAAGGACGCCAGGGCCGCTGCAATGGCCGCGTTGCCCGCGAATCACGGCCGCGGCGTTGACTTCAAGGTAGGCGCCGGCGCCGTCGAGCTGTCGATGCATAGCGTCGACGGCTGCGGCGTCGAGCGTTGCACTTACTCGCAGCGGTTACTGGTGGTCACTCCGAACATGGGCGCCGTCGAGGTGACGCTGGACCCGGTTTACGTCGGCGAGTTCCTGGCGTCGCTTCCGAAGGGCAGCACGGTAGAGCTCGAGATTCTCGACGCGGACAGCTCGGTTGTTATTCGTTCGGACGCGGGCCAAGGCAACGCGTTGTGCGTCGTCATGCCGCTGGCTAAGACTCGCAACTAGGCGAACGGGGGCGGCCAGGGCCAGCGCGCACTCTGGGCAATCCGGGCGGCCTAGCGCGTTTTAAGTTGGCGGGTTAGTGTGGGGCGTTTCGCCCACTCCCGCCGTGAGGACAGCTGATGGAAGGCGCCGCCCGTTCGTTGTTCGAGCGTCTG